>JAJRYY010000168.1 GCA_024275565.1 Planctomycetota bacterium | reverse complement strand
CCTGCGGACATCGGTTCACTCCTTTCGGGCCAAACGGATTTCGTCAAAATACCCGTTTATCCTACGGAGAGCCGATGTCCTTGTCTTTCAAGGGATTACGTCAGTAACTTTTTGGGAGGAGAACCCGTTTTTACAGCGTTCGCGCACAGAATGTTTCGTTCGACGAGTCATCAAAGAAGGTGTTTTCCGCTGGGATATGTGTCTGTCTGAGTGAGACACGGATATGCATTTATCAGTTTGAGGCATGGGATATGCGTTCATCTGAGTGAGGCAGTAGATCTGGATGTTTTCGGGTCTCGATTCAGGGGATCCCGCGTTGTGTTTGACGATGTCGTCCGATATGGCGATCGCCACCTAAAATGGGACGCCCCCTTTGCTGTCCATGATTGAATTGTTATCGTTGCGGTGATGAAACGATTTGCGCTAATTTTGGTGGTCCTGCTTGTTGTTGCCGGGGCTGTTGGGTTTGTTGTCCGGTCTCGTGGCAAGGTGGTTGCGCTGGCTGACCCTCCTGCGAGGCCTGTGGATCTTGTGACGGATCCGGTGATCTCTAAGCTGATCGACGAGGCGTTTGGAGCGGTCGTGCGCAAGCCGTACGATCCTGAGCGGCGTCTGAAGCTCGGGATGATTTATGAATCCAACAAGTTGCCGGAGCTTGCGGTGACCTGTTATGAGCAATTTGTCACGCTTGATCCAGAGAATGCGAAGGGGTGGTTCCATCTTGCAACGGCGCGGGAGGAGATTGGTGAGGTTGCTTCGGCTGTTGCAACCATGGATCGATCGATTGCGTTGAAGGGTGATTATGCTCCGTCGCACTGGCGGAAGGGGTTGTGGCTGCTGGAGCTGGGGCGTGTTGATGAGGCTGTGATGGCGTGTGAGGTTGCGGTTCGGATCGCACCGGAAGATGTGTATGCAAAGATGGCGATGGCGAGGTCTTTGATGCGTGCGGACCGTTCTTCGGATGCGGTTGAGATTCTTGAAGAGGTGGTCCGGGGGCGTGCTGACTGGGGATATGCCTGGCAACTGCTTGGAACTGCGTATCGGTTTTCGCATCGGGCAGAGGATGCGAAGGCGGCGTTTGCGAAGAGCATCGGGGCCGAGCCTGAGTGGATCGACGGTTGGTATGGTGACATTTTGCAGTATCGCGCGGGGTACATCGACGTGGTCCGTCGGGCGCTGAAATGTTATGCGCGTGGGGAATATGAAGAGATGCTCGGGTTGTTGCTTCCGCTGCGTTCGCATCGGCCTGATGATGTTGCGTTGCTGAACAATGTTGGACAGGCATACCTCGCCCTGGGTCGATTTCGTAAAGCGGCGGATGTTTATGGCGAGGCGATTCGGAAGCATCCGGATCACTACGGAGCCTATATGAACATGGCCTCTTTACACTATCGCACGAAACAGCCGGCGCGTGCTCTGACGTTTTTGAATAAGTCGATCGAGCTGAATCAAGGCGTTTCCAAGGCGCATGAAATGCGGGGGATGATCTTGTGGGGGCAGGGCTTGTTTGAACCCGCGCTGGCGTCGATGGACTGTGCTTATGGGCTGGATGCGCGGAATCCGGATTTGCTGGTCTGGCGTGGGATGTTGCAGTGCGAATTGAAGCGGTTTTCTGATGCGGTCGATACCTTTGAGCAGGCGGTTGAGATGGATGGTGCTCCGGCGGGTGCGTATATCGGGTTGGGACTGGCGAGGATGGAGCTTGGTGCGTTCGATGCGTCTGAGGATGCGCTGGATCGTGGGGCGTTGCAGGAGCCTGGGAATCCGCAGCTTCGCACCGCCAGGGAGCGACTCAAGGTATTGCGCGGGCTGGTCAATGACGAGGGCGAACGTGAGGTCGAGACGAATGATACAGGGACGTTGGAGCAGGGTTGATATTTTCGAGTGCAGTCTTGCCCTGGTGCTGCTGGTATGTTGTTGCGTGATGCCGGGGTGCGAGAAGGATTCGCCGGATGATGCGTTGCCAGCGAGTGGGGTGTTGTCAGCGGGTGGGGCGTCTGATGCTGGGTTGCGAGGTGGGGTTGCTGGTGGTTCGGAGCGTGGTGCGGAGCGACCGTGGTTCGAGGAGTGCGCGGTCGAGCGTGGTCTGCTGTTTCGTCATCAGAGTGGCCACAAGGATCGCCACTGGTTTCCGGAGATTATGGGCGGGGGTGGGGCGTTGTTTGACATGGATGGCGATGGTGATCTGGATGCGTATCTTGTTCAGAGTGGTGGTTTCGAGGTTTCGGAGTCGGAGCGTGCGGGGAATCAGCTTTTTCGGAATCGTGGCGATGGTACGTTCGAGGATGTGACGGGTGTCAGTGGGGCGGGTGATCGTGGGTACGGGATGGGCGTGGCGTGCGGGGATTATGACAACGATGGCGATGTGGATCTGTACGTTACGAATGTCGGGAAGAATGTGCTGTTGCGGAATGATGGTGGTGGACGATTTTCGGATGTGACGGTTGCGGCTGGCGTGGGTGACGCGGGGTGGGGGGCGAGTGCGTCGTTTCTTGATTATGACGCGGATGGCGATCTTGATGTGTTCGTGGTGAACTACCTCCACTGGTCGATGGCGAACGAAATCGATTGCTATCGCCATGGCGGGGTGCCCGATTATTGCAGCCCGAAAAGTTATAAGGCGCCCGCTCCGGATGTTTTGTATCGCAACGATGGTGATGGGACGTTCACCGATGTATCTGTGGCAGCCGGGTTCACGACAGCCTTTGGGAATGGTCTTGGTGTGGTGTGTGCGGATTTCAATGGTGATGGTCGGCAGGATATTTATGTCGCCAACGATGGAACGCTGAATCAACTCTGGATCAATCAGGGTGCGGGCAGGTTTGAGGATGAAGGCCTGCTGCTTGGGTGTGCGTTGGATGAGGATGGGAAAGCCAAGGCAGGGATGGGGACACATGCTGCGGATTACGATGACGATGGGGATATGGACATTCTCGTGGTGAATCTCGCGGGCGAGACGGATTCGTTTTACATCAATGATGGAGATTTCTTTCGGGATTCATCGGCCCGGGTTGGTCTTGGAACGGTCAGCCGGGAGTTCACGCGGTTCGGTGTCGGGCTTGTCGATTTCGACAACGATGGGGTTGAGGATCTGTACCAGGCCAATGGTCGTGTCGAACGCCCGACCGTGCAGCGGTGGGACGATCCATTCGCCGAGCCGAATCTTCTCTTTAGAGGCGATGGTCGTGGCGGGTTTTCAGAAGTGACGCCGCGTGGTGGTACGAAGAAACCCCTGGTGGGGACGAGCCGGGCGGCTGCGTTTGGCGATGTGGATGGTGATGGCGGGGTGGATGTTCTGGTGGTGAACCGCGATGAGCAGGCGTATCTTCTGCGGAATGTGGTGCATGATCGGGGAGGCTGGGTTCGATTCAAGGTGCTGGATACGGGGGGCGTGGATGGGGCTGGCGGTCGGGATGCGCTGGGGGCGCGTGTGACGGTTCGCGTTGACGATCGTGAGGCGATGCGGGTTGTGATGTCGGGGTACAGCTATCTGGCGGGGAATGATGCAGGGGTTCACTTCGGGATTGGGAGTGCGGATCGCGTGCGCGACGTTACCGTGCGGTGGGTGGATGGTAGCGTCGAGGTATTTGGCGACTACGCCGCTGGTAAGACGGGCATCTTGAAGCGTGGAGCGGGTCGCCACTGATCCGTGTCGTGACAGATTCGCATCGTCACTGATCCGGGCGTTACTGATCCGGGTGTCACAGGTTCGGGCATTACTGTTCCGGATGTTACTGTTCTGCGGGGTAGAATGCTCGCCGCTTGTCCGGTTCGTATTTATTCCTGTCCGGAACGTATTTCCTCGACCAGGGCTGCCATAGATTCCTTCGCATCGCCGAAGATCATCATGGTCTTTTCATCGTAGAACAATTCGTTGTCGATTCCGGCAAAACCCGGTGACAGGCTTCGCTTGCAGATGATGACCGAGCGGGCATTATCGACTTCCAGGATCGGCATTCCGAAGATGGGTGAATCTTTGTCGTTCTTTGCGGCTGGGTTGATGACATCGTTCGCACCCAGAACCAGGCAGACGTCCGTGGTTTCAAAATCGGGGTTGATATCGTCCATTTCGACGAGCTGTTCATAGGGGACGTCAGCCTCAGCGAGCAGCACGTTCATGTGTCCGGGCATACGTCCCGCCACGGGGTGGATGGCATATTTGACGGAAGTTCCGTTCTTTTCGAGGAGTTGGCCCAGTTCCTTCGTGATATGCTGTGCCCGGGCGACAGCCAGCCCGTACCCAGGAACGATGACGACACTCCCGGCGTTTTCGAGCATCATGGCAGCGTCCTGAACGCTGTAGTTGGTGACGGTGCGTTTTTCAATGCCAGCCTTGCCGGAAGAAGGAGCCGCGCCAAACCCGCCGAATATCACGTTGGCAAGCGAGCGATTCATGGCTTTGCACATGAGCATGGTGAGAATCAGACCCGCCGCCCCGACCAGCGAACCGGCAGTGATGAGAAGCTGGTTGTTCATCACGAACCCTGTGGCGCAGGCTGCCAGACCGGAATAGGAATTCAGAAGCGAAACGACGACGGGCATGTCAGCTCCGCCGATGGGCAGAACCAGCGTCACGCCAATGACGGACGCAAGGATCAGAATCGCCCAGACCCATTCTGATCCGGGCTGTCCCCACAGGGTATAGAGCAATCCCATCAGCGCGACAAACATGACCGCGTTGATGATTTTCTGGAAGGGGTACGAGACCGGATGCGACGGTACGACCTTGCCAGCCAGCTTCCCGAAGGCGACCAGACTCCCCGTGAACGTGACGCTTCCGATAAGGACGGTCAGTCCCAGAGTCGCACCAGCCACCTGATCGGTTCCCTCGAATTTGGTGTGCTCGCTGAGCGCGACGAGGGTGGATGCCAACCCGCCGAACCCGTTGAACAGAGCAACCATCTCGGGCATACCGGTCATCTGTACGCGTATGGCGAAGAGCGCGCCGATGACACTGCCAATACCGATGCCGATCGCAATGGTCGTAAAATCGACCATGTTCTGATGGAGCAGCGTCGCAATGATGGCGACGAGCATCGCCAGTGAAGCGAGGGCATTGCCAAGGCGGGCGGTTTTGTAACTGCTCAGCTTTTTGATCCCAATGATGAAGCAGCAGACCGAGGCCAAGTAGATCAGTTGGATGTAGTTTTCCTGACTCATAATGCGTATGGTTGCCTGATCGGAGTTAATGTTTGTGTTTGGATACTGAAGAATAGACCAATCGTTGTTGGAACACTTATCCCCTTGCCGAAATCAACTAGCGCTGCCGGAACATTTTGAGCATACGGTCCGTGACAAGGAACCCGCCGACCACGTTAATCATGGCGAGGATGATGGCGAACATTCCGAGATATTTGGTCCAGGCTGAGTCGCTGACGTGACCCGCACAAAGGATCGCTCCCACGACGGTGATTCCGGAGATCGCATTGGCACCCGACATCAGCGGTGTATGCAATGTGGTTGGCACCTTGGAGATCAGCTCGAATCCGAGGAAGATCGCCAGGATAAACACAAATAGTAGCGGCATGTAGTCTACCATTAGCTCACACTTTCCTTTGCTGTACGTTGCTGGGTCTGCTCATGAACGATCTTTCCGTCGCGTGTGATCAATGTGGATGCGATGATCTCGTTATCCATATCGAAGGACAGCTTGCGATCGTCCTTGTCGTCGTTGAGCAACTCCATGAGGAACGTTTGAATGTTGCGGCTGAATGCCTGGCTTGCGTGGACCGGTACGTCGGCCGGCAGATTCAGTTGACCAATGATCGTCACGCCATGCACCACTGTGGTCTCGCCAGGTTTCGTCAGTGTGCAGTTACCACCGTTCTCAGCCGCCAGATCCACGATGACCGAACCCGGTTTCATACCTTTGACCATTTCCTCGGTCACGATCTCCGGTGCAGGGCGACCTGGAATCAGGGCAGTCGTTATGACTGCGTCCGCCTGCTCGACATGGCGAGCCATCATCTGGCGTTGTTTTTCAATCTGATCTTCGGTGAGTTGCTTCGCGTATCCGCTTGCACCCTCAGCCTCACCCTGCCCCAGGTCCACCTCCACGAATTTGGCACCGAGAGACTGGACCTGTTCCTTGACGACCGGACGTGTGTCGAAGGCTTCCACAACCGCACCCAGACGCTTGGCCGTTGCGATCGCCTGCAATCCGGCGACACCGGCTCCGATAATAAATACGCGAGAGGGCGAAAGCGTACCAGCAGCCGTCGTCATCAGCGGCATGATCTTCGGAAGCGACTGGGCAGCAAGGAGCACTGCTTTGTATCCCGAGATGTTGCTCATCGAGCTGAGCACATCCATGCTCTGGGCACGCGTGATTCTCGGGACGCAGTCGAGCGCGAAAGAGGCAATCTTCCGGGAGGTCAAACGATCCAGTAATTCCTGATCGGACATCCCGCCGAGTGCGGACAGGTGGGCGACCACGGTCTTGCCCTCCGACATCATGTCCAGCTCGTGCTTACCGGAAGCATCGTTCATTCCCGGCGTTCGCACATGCAGGACAATATCTGCCTCTTTGATGAGCTTTTCCGTATCGGATTCAATCTTTGCGCCCTGCTGGGAGTACGCCTCATCAGATGCGCCGGAAGCGAGGCCGGCACCCTGTTCGACGACGACTTCCAGGCCAGCTTTCACAAGCCGGGCAGCATCAGCGGGGATGAGCGCGACGCGGGTTTCCCCATCGGTGGTTTCTTTTGGAACGGCGATTTTCATCGACACCTCACGGAATTCTTCTGTTGGAGGTTCACTTTCACATTTCGCATACGCGCGGACGCAGCTCGGTATGGGCGACGCGGGCGGGTAGGATACAATCGATCGCCTCCGTTGTCAGCTAGCCAAGTGCGATAGTGCGACAGATTGTAGGGATTTTTCCCTGAGTGAAAATGCGAAATGAGGGTGGTTGACGCAAGATCATCGCGTCAACCACCCGTCACGGACATAAATCACAGCGATACCTTAAGGTATCACCCCGGTCACGACGCGTGAAAACTGGTCATAATCCACCAGGTCCACGTCCAGGTCGATGTCAAAATCGAACATTTCGCAGTCGATTCCGGCCAGGGCGGAACCTGAAAAGCACCGCTGAAATGCAGCAAAATCGAGGAGATCGACATCGTTGTCTCCGTCATCGTCAGCCGTCGCGCAGAAAAGGGCTGTGAAACGGAATTCATCGATGCAGGCTTCTGTGATGGAATTGTTGGGAATATCGGACGTTGTGAATCGCACAACGATGTTGTCAGTCGGTTCCACAAAGGTCGACACCACATATTGGACCTCAACCCACCCGGTTGTACCGGTGATTTCCTCGACCACCGTCCATTCTGATCCGCCGTCATTTGAGATTTCGACAAGCAGCGTGTCGTCTGCGTCGTCGTTGTAGAACCATCTTGCATATTGGATCGTCGCGTCGCCACCGGCGATTGCAAGCGTCGGTGAGAGGAGCATGATCGGACCCCAGTCGACGTCGAATAGACCCGGTTCGTCCGGCGTTCCGGAATCGGGACCGGTGCAGAAGGATATCGGACCTTCGCCGAATCCACTGCCTGGCTGGGACTGGGCATTGTCATCATTGACATTTTCGACGGCGTCTGGAATCGCCCGTTCCCACTGGCCTGAGGTGAGATCGGTGAATCCGGGGAGGAACGGGTCGTCCACAGCGGTGGATTCGGTGGTCCAGCCCTGATCCGTTTCAAAACTGTCAGAAAATGTCGTCTGTTCGCTGGTGGATACGACGGTCAGGAAGGTCGTCTCCGGAGCGTCCGCCGGAAGGGTGAGTATTTCGTCTCCCGTCGTTTCAGCACTGATATACCAGGATAACTGGCTGAAGCATTGCGAAACGGGCAGGACAATTTCGAAGGTCGCACCGTCCGGGGTCTGATCTACAAAGGGCATGGCAACCATCGTGAACGCTTCGTCGTCGATCGCGTAATGCAGGAATGCAGAATCCGGATCGACGTCGGCGCCAGCAGGGCCTGACGATATCTCTATAGTGATCAGCGTATCCTCGATCGGAGACGCGGATTCCGGGATGCCCTCGGGGAAGTCGAAATTCAGGAGGGGAAGCTCGGGACCGGGCATGTTGTGGGCTGAGAATCCGGTGTGGATCTGGAGATAGTGGGGCGTACCGTTGAAAATGTCCGCATCGTCGTCGTCCAGCGTGAGGAAGTGGATGGTGATCGCGGGGGTGATTTCACCGCCGATGTGCAGCAATACGGCGTTGATTGCAAGGTTGGAGAGGATGTCGATGTACTCTTCCGGGTCCGTGATCGCCAGCTCGTTGCGCGTATCCCACACGCATCCGGAGAGCGTCTGGCCGCAGAGGTGGATCTGCGGACCGCAAGTTGAGCAGCCAGGTCCTGGGATGTACTGGCAGTCATTGTCAGCGGTCCTGAGGGAGGTTTCGCAATCGCCAAAAAATCCGAGGGCGGTGTCGGAACTATCCTGAATGAGGGTGGAGACCACGTCGGACATCCCCTCGCCATACTGCTGCTGCCCGCTGCCGCCGGAATTGACCAGATGGTGTCCAAATTCGTGGTAGACGACGGATGAAAAACCCGTATTCGGGCGAAAATTCCCCTCCATGGTGAACCCGGACTGGCAGAAATTGATCGAAAATCCATTGTACCAGGCATTGCCGGGACAGAATTGATCCGTTCGGTTGACGAAGATGGGGTAGTTCGCCTGCTGGGCGATGACGGGGTATGACGGGTTGTAGCGGAGGATGAAATCCCGGACGTCGTTGGCGCGGATGTAAGTATCCACCTCAGCCAGGTAAAACTCGTCATCCTCGGCAGGGGCGTGCAGAAAATCGATCGGTCCTGGCGGGGTTACCTCAGCCGAGAGAATCGTATCGTCGAGCAGGTAGTTATCGACGCGGAAGTATTGTCCTCGGATGGGGGCTGTGATCGTCACGGACATATCGCCATCGTGGGGGATGGTAAAGTTTCCGTCCTCATCGGCGAAGTAGGTCTCGCCATCAAGCTCCACAGCTCCGTAGGGCATGGGTTCGATCTCACTGTCGTAGCAGTCTGCCTGCCCAAGGCCGTCGGTCGCGAACCCGCTGAGCGTACCTGTGATATCCACATGGTGAATCTGGTCTTCGTCGTAGAGAATGTCACCGCTGATGGCGTTTGTGACGAAGATGCGTTTTTCGGAGGCGTTGTCATTGCGACCGGTGAACGTGTGGGCCAACGTCGGCGTGGCGGAGATGCTGCCCTGACCCGCCCATATGACCGTTGTCGGGTTGGTAAAGCGTGACAAGGTCGGATAATCTGCTTTCGCCCTGGCGAGTCCTTTGGCTGAATCCTGCTGGGCAGCCGCGTTCGGTGTAAATCCATG
>JAJRYY010000012.1 GCA_024275565.1 Planctomycetota bacterium | reverse complement strand
TTTGCCACTTTTGTGCGACTTCGAGCCATCCACTACATTTGGTGGGCCAAAGACAACTCTACCCCAACATATCGGTTTCGTCAATTCAAAACCATGAATATTAGCCGTATTCCCACAAGCTACTGTCCGATAATAGCTTGCGCCAGATGTCACAGGCTCGCAGCTGTGTGAATTGTTTTTGATTTGTTTGCAGGCGAGCGGAAACGGGGGTGAGGTGCCATGGTACTGATGCAAACGTGACGGTTGGCTGGACCTTGGATGACCGATAAGTATCGCATAGACTCCGCGTTTGCAGGTTTTGATCGAACGCGAGGAAACATCGTAACCTATTGGGAATATTGAACTTATGACAACGACGCAGACGGAATTTCCGCGAGAATTTGTGGCTGATGATGCGAGATTGAATAGCTGGAGCGAGATTGAGGGTTATTTTACGGCGCTCGAAAACGAGGCTGTCGACTCTGGGGAGGCGGTTCTGGGCTGGTTGTTGCGTCAGAGCGAACTGGCGTCGTGTATCGATGAGGTTGGTACGGATCGATACGTGCGGATGACCTGTCAGACGGACGATGACGCGCGGAAGCGGGCCTACCTTGAGTTCGTGGAGGAGATCGAGCCGAAATGCAAGCCCAGGTGGTATGAACTGGACAGGCGATACGTCGAGATGATTGCCAGATTTGGGCCGATGGAGCGTTTGGCTGTCCTGGATCGCAGCGTTCGGAATCAGCTGGAATTGTTCCGGGAGGAGAATATTCCGCTGGAGGTGGAGGAGGCGAGGTATCAGCAGAAGTATCAGGAGCTGATCGGTGCGATGATGGTGACGTATGATGGTCGGGAACTGACGCTACCGCAGTTGGGCGTCTTCCTGGAAAGCCCGGATCGTGGCGTTCGGCAGGAGGTGTGGGAGCTGAGCGTGCGGCGTCGGATGCAGGATGGCGATGCGATTGAGGACATTTTCGACGAACTTTTCAAGCTGCGTCATGCGATGGCCGGCAATGCGAATCTGCCGGACTACCGTGCCTTGGCGTTCAAGAAACGGGAGCGGTTCGATTACAATGCAGATGACTGCCTCGCGTTTCATAAGGCCATCGAGGAAACGTGTGTGCCGCTCGTGCGTACTTTGCATGAGACGCGTCGGAAGTCGCTGGGTGTTGAAACGCTGCGTCCGTGGGATCTTTCGGTGGATGTGAAGAATCGTCCTTCGCTCAAGCCATTTGAGGATGTTGATGAACTGGTCTCCAAATGCAGGACGATTTTTGATCGCCTTGATCCGGAACTTGGGCGTATGTTTCAGGCGATGTCGGATGGTGGTGAGCTTGATCTGGACAGTCGGAAGGGAAAGGCTCCGGGGGGGTATCAGTCGACGTATCACGAGAGTCGTCGCCCGTTCATCTTTATGAATTCTGTCGGGTTGCAGCGTGATGTCCGGACACTGATCCATGAGGCTGGCCATGCTTTTCATGCTGTTTTCTGCCGGAATGAGCCGTTGATTCATTATAGAAGTTCGCCGATCGAATTTGCCGAGGTCGCGTCGATGGGGATGGAGATGCTGGCGTATGAGCATTTTGACGTGTTTTATGAGGGTGAGGAACTGCGTCGGGCGAAGCGTCAGCAGCTTGAGGGGATTGTGACGCTTTTTCCGTGGGTTGCGACGATCGACGCGTTTCAGCACTGGATGTACACGCATCCGGGGCATACGCGTGATGAGCGTTGCGAGGCGTGGATGGGGTTGCACGAGCGGTTCGGGGGTCTTGAGGATTATGCAGGGTATGAGGATGTCCCGCTGCGAAGCTGGCAGCGTCAATTACACCTGTTCGAGGTTCCGTTTTATTACGTTGAATATGGGATTGCCCAGTTGGGTGCGTTGCAGCTTTGGCGTCATTCGCGTGAAGATCTTTCGAAGGCGCTTGCGGGTTATCGGTCTGCGTTGTCGCTTGGCGGGAGTCGACCACTTCCGGAGTTGTTTGCGGCGGCTGGTCTGAAATTCGACTTTTCGAGTGAGACGCTTGGTCCACTGATGGATCTGGTTCAGAGCGAGCTGGAATTGCTGGCGGATTAGTGCCAGTGAATGGCACTTTTGCGTTCGATGTCTCCGAGTCGACGTGGACGGGTGAGGAATTGTCCTGGTTTCCATCACCGACATTTGTTCGCATCATCAATGTTGACAAAAGTTTACGTTGACCCTGCCTGCGTGGAATGATACGATTGGGCGCAGGCTGCACGATATATGCAAGGAGGCAGTGAGTGACAGCCCCCTATCTCGGATGAGGAGTGTGTCATGATTCAGGAGCAATCGTTTTTCACACGCGTCGCACATTGGTTCAAAGACAATTCCACTCAGCCTGTCGCGGAGCATGTCGGTTCTGTTGGTGAGATTGGCGAGGGTGTTGCTGGCGATGGCAGTGACGGCGTCCTCGGTGATGGTAAGATGGGTGATCGCAGAATCGGTGGCGATGGGTTGATCAACCCGATCACCGACATCTCGGACTAATCTGCTGATTCTGTCAGCTCATTTCTTCCGAAACGTCGCACCCAGCAGCAGACCATCCAGAGGCTAGAAGAGGGGTTCAGTACGCTGACGACCCTTATTGGCTCGATCGACAAACATCTTAAAGCACAGGACGAACGCACGCGGCAGTCGAATGAAGCGTTGCTTGCATTGGCACAGACGGTGTCGGAACTGCCGCAGGGGCTTCACAATCAGCAGACCCAGCTGGCTGCCATTGCCGAGCAATTTGAAGCAGCCAACGCCCGTGTTGCACAATGGGACGACACTGTTTCCGAGCTGCCGAATTTTATCGAGACGCAACGTGAGACGATCGGTGTGGTTCGTGAGCAGTTCAGTGCAGCAGCCAAGACTCAGAAATTTGCGACGGAATCTATGGATCGGTTCCGCGAAACTGTGGCGACGCTCAGTCAAAGCTCCACAGCGTCGGTGGATACGCTCAAGCAATTCCAGGCTGCCGCGGCGGATCGGGACGAGCGACTTGTCGGCCTCATCAGCGATCAGAACAAGAAATTTTCGATCCTGTTCGGTGTCGCGATTGCGATTGCATCGTGTTTGTCGATCGCTACGCTGGTTGTATTGTTTACCAGATAGAGGGTATCTGACCATATAGACAGGACATCTGGAATTAGACAGGGTATCTGGTATTGGTCGGGATATCCGGGAAATAGCCGTGATAACCGTTCGAAGCTCATTGAGGCTGATTGAATGACTGTACCTGCGCCCGCGTCGCCGAAGGATACGATTGAAAACCTGCTATTGGGGATGTCGCGTTTTGGCGCCAGCGACCTTCATGTCAAGGTGGGTTATGCACCGTTTTATCGTGTGGCAGGTCAGCTTCGACAGGTCGAATTGCCGGCTATTCCGACATCGGAGTTCGTGGAGGCTATGTTCCGGGAGGTCGTTCCCGAAGCACGACGCAAGGAGTATGACGAAGGGGGCGACCTCGACTTTTCCTTCCATGGCGAATCCGGCGATCGCTACCGCATCAACGTGTTTCGGGCGAGTACTGAGATGCACGCTGCCGTCCGTCGCGTTCAGAGTGAGATTCCCTCGTTCGAGGGTTTGCAGTTGCCTCCGGTCTATGAGGAGACGATTGCCAAGGCCCATTCGGGGCTTATTCTGGTCAGCGGTGTGACAGGGAGCGGAAAAAGCTCCACGCTGGCGGCGCTCCTTCAATATGTGAATGAGCATCGGGGGGTCCACATTATCACGATCGAGGATCCGGTCGAGTATGTGTTCAAACCCGCCAAAGCGATTCTGAGTCAGCGCGAGATTGGCATCGACATCCCCACCTATTCCGATGCGTTGCGATACGTCGTTCGCCAGGATCCTGATGTTATCCTCATCGGCGAGATGCGTGATAAGGAGACCATGCTGGCTGCGATTCAGTCGGCTGAGACTGGTCACCTCGTGCTCGGGTCCATCCACTGTTCGGACGCTGCGCAGACCTTCGCCCGTATCCTGGAATTTTTCGCACACGACGAGCACGATTTTATCCGTTCGTCGCTGGCCAACAGTCTCACTGCTATTATGTGTCAGCGGTTGCTGCCGGGGATTGCAGAGGGTGCTCGCGTGCCCGCCACGGAGGTTCTGCTCAACAACGGAACGGTCCGCGACAAGATCCGTCGCGGTGAGGATGAGGATATGCCCGCGATCATCGCACAGAGTACGCAGGAAGGGATGCGGAACTTCACGCATTCGCTGGCTGAGATGATCGAGAATGAGAAAATCTATTACGACATCGCCATGGAATACGCCCCCAACCGCGAATCGCTCGCCAGCGCCGTGAAGGGCATCAAAACGTCCGCCCAGGGCCTCGTCAGCCGCGTCAAACGGTGATGGGACTGAGCGCGTACTCATGACCGTTTTCGCTTATCCAAACCGTGACCCTGAAGGCGACCAGTGCGGGAGATCTGAAGGGACGGACACTTTGAAAACCGCTCCCTTGCAGCCACGACTCGGACCAGGTGCCATCGACTGATTGCGTTACGACGACCATGCCCGATCCACCATCCCAGCGACGCGACTTTTTCCGAGAATCCATGGCGAAGATGCTTGGCCCGCTGGCGGACGCGATCGACGATCGCTTTCACCTTTCAGAATCGCCCCAGCTTCTCAGGCCTCCCGGCGCCATCCAGGAGACCTCCTTCCTCGAAACGTGCATGCGTTGCGGATCCTGTGCAGATGCCTGCCCGGCAAGCGCCATCGTGCTCAATCCAGACAACAACCAGCAGAAGATCAACACGCCGCTCATCAACCCGGACGCCGCTCCCTGCGTGGTCTGTGACGATCTTGCCTGCATGAAGGCGTGCCCCTCCGGAGCGCTTCGGCTCGTATCCGCGCCTGGTCTGATACGGATGGGGATTGCTGAAGTGTCGCCTGACGTATGTGTCCGCAACCTCGGCCTGGATGGCGATTCCTCGCAAACAGACGAGGACTGCACGATCTGCTTCGATCTCTGCCCGCTTGGATCGTCCGCCATCCGCATTCCCGATGGTGAGCTGCCCGAGCTTCCGAAACTTCCGGAGCTTCCGAAGCTTCCGAAGCTTCCCCGGCTTCCCATCGTCCAGAATCCTGGCTGCGTGGGCTGCGGCGTGTGTCAGTATCACTGCCCCACCACGCCCAAAGCCATCCGCATTCGTCCCTGGTGACGTTGGCCTGCGACCAGCTGGGTTTCGGTTTTAGACGGCTGACAAGGGTTTAGCAGCCTGCTGAAAAACTGCTTTCGAGGCGAGAGTGCATGGGGTCGCTCAGATCAAGGCGGAAAATCGCAGCTTTATCTGTAGATAAAGCGAGGGTTTCCAACGCAGAGATGGGCGTCCCCATGTGCTCGTAGCCCGGAATGAGTTCTTCAACAGGCTGTTAGGGCGTAAAATGCCGCTTTCATTGCTTGGAACTTGTCGCGATACGCGTGTACGCTAGAATGTCGTACAATCGATATACTCATAGGCCAAATAAGCCCCTCAGAGAAGTATCTTGCCCTCAGGTGGGCAAGTCGCTCAAATGAACCCCCCTCCGGGGGGCGACGAAAGGATTCACCTTGACTGCGAACCAAGCTCAGGACAAATACCTCTTCACCTCGGAATCCGTCTCCATGGGACACCCCGACAAGGTGGCGGACCAGATTTCCGACGCGATCCTCGATGCCATGCTCGCCCAGGACCCGAACTCACGCGTCGCCTGCGAAACACTCGTTTCGACCGGGATGGCGGTGGTGGCTGGCGAAGTGACAACAGAAGCCTACGTCGAAATCCCCGACATTGTGCGCAAGACGATCAAGGAGATCGGATACACCTCCGGCGATATGGCGTTCGACTACGAATCCTGCTCCGTGCTGACCTCGATCAAGCGTCAATCTCCGGACATCGCCATGGGTGTCGATCGGGAGGGTGCGGGCGACCAGGGAATGATGTTCGGATTCGCCTGTCGCGAGACGCCCACCCTCATGCCCCTGCCCATCCACCTTGCTCATCGGCTCGTCGAGAAGCATGTGGAGGTTCGCCGCAATGAAACGATCCCCGGACTCCGCCCGGACTCAAAATCGCAGGTCACCGTCGAATACGAAGGTCAGAAACCCGTCCGGGTCGATACGCTCGTCCTCTCCACGCAACATGACGCCTCCTGGAACGATCGTCAGGACGAACTCAAAACGCAGGTGATTGAACATATTCTCAAGCCCGTCGTCGGCGAACTCTGGAATGACAGCATCACGATCCATGTGAACCCGACCGGGCGTTTTGAGATCGGCGGACCGCATGGCGACGTCGGGTTGACGGGTCGGAAGATCATCGTCGATACCTACGGCGGTCGCGGTCGGCATGGTGGGGGTGCGTTCTCCGGCAAGGATCCGACGAAGGTCGATCGCTCAGCCGCTTACATGGCACGCTATGTTGCGAAGAATGTGGTGGCTGCCGGTTTGGCGGATATTTGCGAGGTCCAGCTTTCCTACGCGATTGGTGTGGCTGACCCCACAAGCATCAATGTGAACACCGAAGGGACCGCGAAGATCAGTGAAGATGTGATCTGCGACCTGATCCGTGAGCATTTTCCACTCACGCCGCGCGGGATCATCGAGCATCTCAAACTTCGCCGCCCGATCTATCAGCAGACGGCTGCCAACGGTCACTTTGGCCGCGACGGCGATGCCTTCACCTGGGAAAAGACGGACAAGGCAGAGGTGCTTAAGAAGTCGCTCCAGACGGCGGCTGCGACGGCGTAGATCGAACAGTTGGACCACTCTGTTCATTTGGAAGCAATGAAGCTCGCGCATGGAGGCGGATTGGACCACCTTGGACAAGACATGGATCATTCCGCCAGCCGAATCTGGACGCCACGATGCAGCCACACGGTGGCGTATTCCGCCACTGCTCGCCCAGATTCTCCACAATAGAGGTCTCAATCTCGACGACAACCCAGCTCCGTTTCTGGCTCCGAAGCTGATGGACCTGATTCCTCCGGGCGATCTTCCCGGTGCGACCGAAGCAGCCGAAGTGGTCGCCAAAGCGATCGGCGACAAGCAGAAGATCGTGCTCTACGGTGATTACGATGTGGACGGCATCACGGGCGTCGCGATTCTTTGGCATCTGCTCAAAATCGCCGGGGCTGACGTCTCCTTCTACGTCCCACATCGTCTCGAAGAGGGCTACGGGGTCAACTGCAATGCACTCAAGACACTGATCGACGAGGGTGCTGATGTCGTCATCACGATCGATTGCGGGATCACCGCCACGGAGGCTGCGACACTCGCGCGCGACAAGGGTGCGACACTCATCATCACCGATCACCACACCCCGCCGGACCCGCTGCCGGATACCTTCATCGTCCATCCCACCGCCCTCCGCCCCTCGTCCAACCCCGACCTGTGCGGTGCGGGCGTCGCGTTCAAATTCGCCTGGGCCATCGCATTATCGCTGTCGAGCGGCGATCGCGTGGACGAAAAATATCGCCAATACCTCCAGGACGCCCTCGCCCTGGCTGCCCTGGGAACAGTGGCGGATGTCGTCCCGCTCACGGGCGAAAACCGCGTCATCACGCGTTTCGGACTCTCTCACATCGCCCACACGCCCTTCGTCGGATTGCAGGCGCTGCTTGAATCCGCCGGTCTCGCCAAAATGCGTCTCGACAGCTTCGACGTCGGCTTCAAAATCGGACCACGACTCAACGCCGCCGGTCGCATGGGTCACGCTCGATTGGCCGTCGAATTGCTGACCCGCGCGGATGAATCCCGTGCTCGCGAGATCGCGCTCTACCTCGAGGAACAGAATCGCGCACGTCAGTCAACCGAACGCCGCATCACAAGACAGGCACTCGATTTCGTCCGGGAAAACCGCCTCGATTCCGACGCCCATCGCGGCATCGTGGTCGCTCAGGAAGGGTGGCATGCTGGGGTCATCGGCATCGTCGCAGCCCGCATCGTCGACGCGTTTTATCGCCCCGCGGTCGTCATATCGCTGACCGATGGCAAGGGACAGGGTTCTGCTCGCTCGATCAACAATTTCAACATCGTCGATGCGTTTACCCAGTGTGACGCCCACCTCAACACATATGGCGGCCACGCTATGGCAGCCGGTCTGAAAATCGACTCCGAAAACGTCCCGGCATTCGCTGAACAGTTCAACGAAATCGCAAACAACACCCTCACCGCCAAAGACCTCACCCCGGCGCTTCGCATCGACGCGGAAGTGGATTTGCAGGAACTCGACCTCCCGACCGTCGAGACCATCGTCAACCTCGGACCCTTCGGTGCGGGAAACCCAAAACCGCGACTCGCCACAGACTGGCTCGAACTCGTCGACGAACCGCGCACCGTCGGCAAAACCGGCAGCCACCTCTCAGCATCATTCCGCAACAACGGCGCCGTCCTGAAAGCGATCGCATTCGGTCAATCCGACCACCTCGAACCACTCAAAAAGCACCGCCGCTGCAAGATCGCATTCGAGCCGATCATCAACGATTTCAACGGGCGACGATCCGTCGAAATGCAGGTGAAGGACTTCATTTTTCCCGACGCATAACCTTTATGGCTGGAACAGTATCATGACACGTTTAATGCTTCTCATTGCGGCCGCATCAACTACAACCCTGATAGCGGCGGATGATACTTCCCAACCCAGCTGGCCAACCGATCCGCAGATTCAATCCATGGTCCAAAGCGTCGATCACGCCCGCATCGAGGCTGACGTGCGTACGCTCGTGGATTTCGGGACACGCCACACCATGAGCGATACAAAAAGCGACACCCGAGGAATCGGAGCAGCCCGGCGATGGATCAAAAAGCAGTTCGAGGACATATCCGCCGCCAATAGCAATCGCCTGAACATCGAATTCGTCGGATACCTCCAGCAACCCGACGGCAGACGCATCACGAAACCGACTGAGATCATCAACGTGGTCGCGACACTGCCCGGAATCAACCCCAGCGATAACCGCATCTACATCATCTCCGGACATTACGATTCAATCTGCTCAGACCCCAAAAACGCCGATTGCGACGCCCCCGGCGCTGGTGACGATGCGTCGGGCGTTGCAGCAGTTCTCGAAGCAGCACGAGCGATGTCTGCCTACGAATTTGAAGCAACCATCGTCTTCATGGCAGTGGCAGGCGAGGAGCAGGGTTTGTATGGGTCCAAATTCATGGCGAAAAAAGCACGCGATGCAAATCGAAACATCGCAGCCATGTTCACCAACGACATCATCGGAAACTCCCTCTCCGACCGTGGTCATCGCGAGCGAAACCGCGTCCGCGTCTTCTCACACGGCGTCCCAATTCGCGAAACCGATGAGCAGGCAGACATGCGCTTCCGCACCGGCAGTGAAAACGACTCGCAATCCCGCCAGCTCGCAAGGTACATCGACACCATCTGCGACATCTACGTCCCGCGCTTCGACGTAACGCTCGTCTACCGCATCGACCGATTCCTACGCGGCGGCGACCACAAAGCCTACGTCCTCCAAGGATACCCCGGCGTCCGCTTCACAGAATACCACGAAGACTACCGCCACCAGCATCAGAACGTCCGCGTCGAAAATGGCGTCCAATACGGCGATCTCCCCGAATTCGTGGATTTCCCATACGTCGCAGACATCGCCCGCGTCAACATCGCATCACTCGCATCACTCGCCCGCGCACCAGCCCGCCCGACCAATGCCCGCGTCATCACCGCAAAACTCACCACAGACACCACACTCCGCTGGAATGCAAACACCGAGTCAGATCTTTCCGGATACGAAATCTATTGGCGCGAAACCACCAGCCCTGTCTGGCAGCATCGTGCATCCACAACCGCCACCGAAATAACACTGCCCATCTCCAAAGACAACTACATCTTCGCAGTGTCAGCCACCGACAAGGCAGGTCATCGCTCCGACCCCGTATACCCCCTCCCAGCCAAGAAATAATCAGTCCTCCATTTTCCCGCAGCAGCGAGGCGAACTACTGCCCGGTAAAGGCGGCGTAGTGCTGACTTTCGTCCTCCCGATGAACGGCGGTGTAGAGTTTGACGAGGAACTGTGCAGCGCGTTTCCTGTCATTCAGGTGCGCAGCGCGTTTATCATGTTCCAGAGCGGTGAAGTAATCGAGGAGAGGTTGTTCGGACGCCTCGTACTTACCCAGGCCAACGTGAACCATGGCAAGAATACCACGGGCTTGAATCAGATCCGCAATATCAGAATCGTGAAGCTCCACCCGAATCGCCAGCGCTTCGACGGCCAGGCTTTCAGCAGCATCAAACCGTTCAATTTGGATCAGCATATTGACTCTGCCAAGGAGCACTTTTGCAAGTCGTCGACCATGGTCCACATTGTTGCGACGAAGGACGTCGATCGCCTGCTGATAGCGAGCGTCGGCTGCCTCGTAGTTCCCGCGATCTTTCTCAAGGTCGCCAAGCCAGTGCAAACTCAATGCATAATCAGGATGGTCCTCACCAAGGGCTGCACGACGAATCTCGATCGCAAGGAGATACTGCCGCTCAGCCGCGTCGAACTGATGCTGATCCTGAAGATTGGCAGCCAGGTTGTTATGGGCGAGGGCAACCCTGGGATGGTCGGCACCGAGAAGACGTTCCTGTATCGCGAGCACATTCCGGAGTATCTGTTCCGCCGTGTCGAGGTCGCCCTGAAGATTGTAAATGGATGCAAGATTGCCAAGTGCACTGGCGACGTAGATATGCTCATCGCCGAATCGCTTATTCAAAATAGCGATGGCCTCGGTATAGAGTGCAACGCAAGTGTCATATTCACCACGGTCACGCAGCGGACCCGCAAGATTGTTCAACGCAACGGCAACGCGCACATGATCCGACCCAAAGACCTCCCGATAAATCGCAACAGACTCCCGGTACAACGCTTCAGCCTCCTCCAGATGTCCAAGACGGCGTAACGTGGCAGCAAGGTTGTTGGCGGCAGCCGCAATTTTGGGATGGTTGGGTTCATAGATTTTACGGCGGATGCGAAGAACATCCTGCATCAGTGATACCGACTTATCGTATTCGGCGAGGTTGTTGTATGCCTGGGCAAGATTGTTCATGATCGTGCAGGTCTTGGGATGCTCATCTCCATGGATGACACGCATGTAGTCCAGCGCTTCGGTGTGTAGCTCGGCGCATTCAGCATATGCACCCTTCGCACATTTTATAATCGCAAGATTATTCAGCGGTGCAGCCAACTGGTCCGGACTTCCACCAGCCGAACGTCGCCTGGCGATAACATCCTTCAGCACGCTCTCAGCCCCATCGTAATCACCTTTCGCCCCCAGCGCATCGGCAATACCCAACAGATTCGTAGCAATCTCAGCGTGATCGTCGCTGTAATGCGAGCGTAAATAATCGACAGCTTCACGGAAAAGCACCTCAGCTTCGTCGTATTTATACGCATCTCCCAATACGATCGCGAGATTATTAAGACCGACGTAAAGTTGGGGATCCTTGATCTCGCGACGAATCTCAAGGGCACGACGCAGGTGGTGCTCAGCCTGATCGTATACTCCCAGGGTTCGATATGTGTTGCCAATGGTGGTACGCAGGACACCTTCCATCTTCGGCGTTTCGAAGGTCTCAGATTCAACACGATCGGCAGCCCGATCCACAACCTGACGAACAGTGATCTCCTCGCCATGACTGACAGCAGGGTCAGCCGTCGTAAATATCTGCTCAAAAAAGCGGTAGGTGTCATCGGCGCGACGGGCTTCGGATTCTGCAATATTGCGTTGATCCTCAGCCACGCGCTGCTGCGCTCGTGCTTCGGCGGATGCGTTTCTCGCCCGGACCATCCCGATCGTAGTACCCGCAATCCCCAGAATCAGCACAGCCATGACCGTGAGAACGCCCCCGACGAGCGCACGGTTCCGAGCCGCAAATTTCCGAAGTTGATACATCCCACTCGCAGGGCGTGCAGAAATCGGTTCATGCACAAGGTGTCGACGGAGGTCAGAGGCAAGCTCAGATGCGGAGGCATAGCGGCGGCGGCGATCCTTCTCAAGGGCTTTGGTGACGATGGTCTCGATGTCACCACGACAGGAACGGTTGACGCTGCTCAGGGGCGCGGGATCTATCTCGGTGACAATCCGAGCAATCTCGGGCAATGTTTTTTCACTGAAATCGAAGGGAAGACGTCCGCCGAGCAGTTCGTACAGAATAACGCCGATCGCGTACACATCCGTGCGAATGTCGAGATCGTCAGAGCGACCAGCCATCTGCTCCGGACTCATATACGGAAGCGTTCCAACAACCTGCCCCACATTCGTACGCATCGTCGTATAATGCACGTCAGAATTCGTAACACGCGCAACGCCAAAATCGAGAACCTTGGGCTGACCGGTGTCATCAACGAGAATGTTCCCGGGCTTGAGGTCGCGATGGATGATCCCCTTCTGATGGGCGTGGTGTACAGCATCACAGATGTCCGCCACAAGCGCAAGCCGGTTCCGAATGTCGAGCTGACGCTCCACAGCGTATCGGGAAAGAGCACCACCTTCGATATATTCCATCGCAAAAAATGGCTGATCGCCAGAACCCGTGTCCGCCGTACCCGCCTCGAACACTTGCGCAATACCCTTGTGGTGCAAACGCCCCAGCAGTTGCGATTCGTCCCTGAAACGACCAAGGAGCGAATCGGACGTAAGACCGGATCGCATCACCTTCAACGCGACGACACGCTTGGGATTGTCCTGCTCAGCCCGATAAACGACCCCCATCCCACCACTGCAGATCAGCCCGAGAATCCGGTAGCGACCGATGTGCTTGGGCATGGGAATTTTCATCGCAGGAGGCGACGCATCCCAGAAACCAGCCGAATCATCCTCAGCCCCAGACTGATTTTCAGACACAGATCGACCACCAGTCTCAGACTGATCCCCAACCCCGGACCGATCACCTGCCCCGGACTGAGCGCGATCCAACGGCTGTGTGGGGTCGATTCGCTCTTTTTCGGTCATCGAAATGCTCCAGCCGGTCGGATCCACAAGAGAACGACAAAATATCTTAAAAAGCAAAATATCTTGAGAAGTGCGCGCCTGAGTTCCAGGGAAACGCCTTCCTGTTCAGGTAGAGCAACCGAATTTTGTGCGGCAAGTACCGTTTTGCGGCAAGTACCGTTTTGCGGCAAGTACCGTCCCCATGGCACAAACACCGTCCCCGCGGCAAAAGCCGCCCAACTGAGGATACCAATCTGACGTGTTGGCAACAATGGTCAAATGCGCGCAAAATGGGTCCGGAGACAAGTCACATTTTTTTCGGACGCAGACCATGGGCGGGAACGAGTTCCCAACAACACAGAACACCTGGATCGGGCAAAGGGTCCACGAGGGCGGTGGCGGGCGAGCAGCCGTCAACCAGCATGTGATGCGCGTGTACGCCTGGCCGCTACAAGTCTACTTTCGCGGCACGCGCGACCGGTGGCTGGGAGAACCGGAGGACATCGTACACGGGTTTTTCGCAGACCGTCTGGCGAAACCGGGCTTTTTCTCGGACTGGCAGAAGAGCGGTCTGCGACTGCGACGCTGGCTGATGAATGGATTTTGCTTCTACTTATCGGAACTGCGTCACGCACGTCGTAAAACTGCTTCCGTGTCGCTGATACCCGAATCTGTCGAGGACGAGACCCCGACACCAGAGGAGCAGATGGACCGGGCGTTCGCCGTGGCGATTGTGCGGCAGGCGATGGAGCAGGCCTATGAACAGTGTCGATCAGAAGGGCTTGGTGAACATTGGCAGGTCTTCTTGAAACATCATTACCAGGGAATGACTTATCGGGCGTTGGCGGGCGCATGCGGGGTGTCGCCCGCCCGCGCCGCAGTGATGGCCAGAACCGTCGCACGGAAATTTCGCCGATCTCTGCGAGAACTTCTAGCACGGGACGGTGCAGGCCCGGACGAAATTGATCGTGAACTGGAATCGCTTCTGGAGATAACCAGCCATGCCTGAAGAACAACATCCACCGCATGGCGATCGAAAAAAACCTTCGCTCCCGGAGGATGCGCTACCAGAGCTGACAGAGGCTGACGCGACCCGGATGTTGTCCCTGGCCATCTCCGGTCCGCTGCGCCCGGTGGACGATCTCATCGAACGCTTGAGTCGTCCGGACGGTGCGAAGTGGTTGTCGCGAGTATTGTCTGCCGGCCCGACAGCTGCCTTCGGGGCAGCACGCGAGCAGATCGCCGATGGCAAAGCGTCACTGGAACAGCTTCGAGCGATCAAGCAGACAAGCAAATCGCTGCTGCAAAACAGCAAGGATCCACAGTCACGACTGACAGCCATGGTCTCCTACTTCTTCCCAGTGGCAGCCGCGCTCACACATTACGATGAATCGATTTGCAGCAGACCGCGCGAGGAGCTGGAGACAGTACTGCTGGATCTGGCGGCGGTCACAGACGAACCATGGTCGTCCATGTTCAGCACAGCCGCTCTGTCTGGAGAGGACGCACAGGGCTGACCTGCTTCTCACAGAACACCGCACTCTCACAAAGCACCGCAAAGAGCAAAAAACCACACCCATCCGCAAGCTCAAACCAGCCTCACCGAGCCTGACAGCCTCACCGCTCCTGAGTCGCACCGACCTCCTCGCCCAACCGCAACCGTTTCTCTCGTAACGCCGCCAACACCTTTTCAGGCGTGATCGGAAGATCTTTCAGCCAGACACCCGTCGCATTCGCAATAGCATGCGCAACCGCACCAAGAACAGGAAGCGTACTCCCCTCACCAATCTCCTTCGCACCGAAAGGACCACGCGGCTCGTAAGAATCAACAAGACCGCTGAAAATCTCAGGGGCATCCATGATCGACATAATCATATAACCGTGAAGATTCGGATTCAGCACCAGCCCCTTCTCGTCGAACTGAACATCCTCATAAATCGTCTCGCTGGCACCCATCGCCACAGCACCTTCAACCTGGCCATGCACAGCCTGCGGATTGATCGGCGTCCCGCAGTCGTGATAGTCCGTAAAACGGTCGATCTTGATCTTGCCTGTTTCCAGATCAACACTCACCTCGCAAATGGCAGTTCCGAAGGAATACGCAGGGCTCGTCCCAACCGTCGATCCCTTATAGTCACCCCCAAGCCCGTCTGGTGGCTTGTAGCATCCTGTCCCAACCAGAGGACCATTCTCGTTAAAGTACTTCCGAGCAACCTCTTCCCACGCAACAGTTCGATCCCGGTCATTCCTGGAAAACACCTTCGCGTCCCTGGCTTCCACTTCAGATTCATCACAATTCAGCATCGCAGCCGCGTAAGGCCTCATCTTGTCGAAAACCGCCACACCCGCACGCGAAACCGCAAAACCAGCCATCAGCGTCACACGCGAAGAATACGCACCAAGATCAAGCGGCGAAAAATCGCTGTCATCGCTATGGATACGCATCCGATCCATCGGAATCCCCAGAGACTCCGCACACATCTGCGTCAGAACAGTATCGCTCCCCTGACCGATCTCGGCTGCTCCGATCATCACAATGGCAGTCATCCCATCCTCAGAAATTCTCACCACAGCATTGGAATGCGGAAAAATCGACTTCTTGACGAATGGCTCACGGGGTTTTTCATGCGAAAGTTGCACCTGACCGCGATAAATACAATACCCCGCACCGGAGACAAACCCGCCGCTCGCAATACCAATCCCCTTACCCTTCGGCAATTTCCCCCATTTATCCACCCACTTCGACGCGTCAGCGGCAGCCTCCAGAGTCGCAAGAAACTCGCAACTCCCAATGTCCATCTCGTTGACCGTCATCTCATTGGCTTCGATCGCATTCCGCCGGCGAATCTCGACGGGATCGATATTCAAATCGTCGGCAATCATGTTCAGCAGACACTCGAACGCAAAACGCGGTTGCGGTACACCGTGACCACGCATCGCACCCGAGGCGGGCTTGTTCGTCATGACCCGATAACCGTCATACTTGTAACTGGGAATGCGATAGAGCGTCGGGATCACGCTGCCCGCATAATAGGCAGTCGCCACACCAAAGGAGGAATACGCACCACCATCAAGATAGATCTTGCTGGAAAACGCCTGGATCCTGCCCTCAGCATCAACGCCAATCTTGAAGTGCATGTGCTGTTTGTGTCTGCCGCGACCATGCAGGAACATATCCTCACGCGAGTAGACCATTTTCACAGGACGACCCAGACGCCTGCTAAAGAGAGCAGCACAAAGATCCAATGGCGTGGTCTCAGCCTTGCCCCCGAAACCGCCTCCCACCGTAGGCCTGATGACGCGAATCTTACCCAGCGGCATGTGCAGAACATGCGCCATCATATACTGCACATAGTGCGGAACCTGCGTCGACGTATACAGAACCAGCGTGCCATCAGGATCCCACGTCGCAATCGCAGCGTGCGGTTCCATCGGACATTGGTAAATCGTATTGCCAGTAAAAACCTCCTCACGAACATGCACGGACTTCGCAAAACCACCCGCCACATCGCCAAACGAATGGTCAACGTGCGTATTCACATTCCCCTTGTAACGCTCGTGAAGCAGCGGAGCCCCATCATCCATCGCCTCCATCGGGTCAAGCACAACAGGAAGCTCCTCATATTCCACGTCGATCAATGCGATGGCTTGCTCTGCCGTCTTTTCATCGATCGCAGCCACAGCAGCCACCTCATCACCGTGGTGTCGCACCTTATCCTTCGCCAGCACATATTCGTCGTACCTTGCAGGTGATACGCCATACATCGTATCCGGTACGTCGTCCCCGGTAAGAACATCCAGCACGCCGGGCAACGCCCTCGCCCTGGAAGTATCGATAGACTTGATGATCCCGTGCGCAATGGGCGATCCCAGAATCCTGGCGTAAACCATGTTGGGAAGTGCAATATCCGCCGTGTAAATGGCCCGGCCTGTCACCTTGTCAACAGCATCAACACGCGGCACGGAGACGCCCACAGTCTCGAACTTACCTGACTTATCTGACCGATCTGACCGACGCTCACCATTCCCGCTCGCGCCCGCGATGTGGTCCCCGTTGGAGTCGCTTTTCCTGGCGATAACACCATTCTTGACGCCGATACCTTCCTTATTGGCGCCTGTACCATCTTTATTGGCGCCGATACCGTCTTTATTGGCGCAAGTACCATCATCACGATAATGACCGCAACGCTCAACCGCACGAAGAATGCCAGTATACCCCGTACACCTGCACAGGTTCCCGGACAAAGCAGACTTGATCTCGTCCCTGGTTGGATCGGGGTTTTCTTTCAACAACGTGGTCGCCGAAAGAACCATACCAGGCGTGCAATAACCACACTGAACGCCCCCCTCGCCAACAAACGCTTTCTGAACAGGCGACAATTCACCGTTGACAGCAATCCCCTCGATCGTCGCAATGGACTTGCCTTCCATCTCAGCCGCAAGAAGAAGGCAACTGTTCATCGTCAATCCATCCACCACAACCAGGCACGCACCGCAATCGCCAACGTTGCACCCCTTCTTCGTACCGGTCAACCCGATCTTGTCACGCAGGACATCCAGCAGGGTATCGCTGGAATCAACAGCCACACGGTACAACTGTCCATTGATCGAAAATTCTCGCGCTGTCATCATGATGGTGTCTCCATGGCACGCTGCTGCGCCAATCGCAAGGCCCGTCCCGCCAGTATTCCCACGATCTCGCGGCGAAACGCATCGGAACCACGCACGTCACAAATCGGACTGCACGCGCCCATCGCAGCATCACCCACCCGCACACATGCATCATCGTCCAGTGGATTCCCCACCAGAATATCCTCGGCATCAGCCACCAGCATGGGCGTTGGCGACACCGCCCCAAGCGACACCCGCGCCGAGACGATCTCTCCACGCTCGTTGAATTCCAGCCCGGCAGCGACTCCCGCTACAGCAATTGAGTTTCCATCACGCAGCGAAAAC
Organism: Planctomycetota bacterium; assembly: GCA_024275565.1. Lineage (GTDB taxonomy): Bacteria > Planctomycetota > Phycisphaerae > UBA1845 > UBA1845 > JAJRYY01. The sequence goes on along the minus strand of JAJRYY010000012.1, from coordinate 22,108 downwards.
CGTGCATAAGCAGCCCCGAACCGATCCGGCGGCTTCGGAACCACAATCGCAGTCAACATCTCATCCGACCGCAACGCAGTCTTGCGCACATGCTGAAAGAACGAATCCAGAGGGATACAACGCTCCCCCTCAGATGACTGAACCGTGACGCCAGCATTCAGAACCAGAAAAACAGGGGGCAAATCTGCACAAGGAACCGCACTCACGATATTCCCACCCACCGTCGCAACATTGCGAATCTGCGGGGCAGCCATCTTGCTCGTGGCATCGATAAGGACCGGCAGGTGCGTTTTCACACACTCCGAAGCCCCAAGCTCTGTGATCGTTGTCAGCGCACCAATACGCCAGTCGCCATCACGCTCAGCAATGCCCTTCAACGCATCGATCCGCTTAATCGAAATCAGCGAACAAGCGCTGGCTCGGCCCACTTTGAGATCGACCAGCAGGTCCGTACCGCCAGCCAATATCCGCGCATCCTCAAGACGATCCATGAGCGCGAACGCTTCATCCATCGTACAGGCTTCGTGCAGTTCCACATTCGACACAAACACGTTACTTTTCCTCCGACTGATCTATTCCCGATGCGGGCGGTGCTGATTCGTTCGTCCGCGACGCATTGATGAGCGCGTCGATAATGTCATTTGTTGTCGCATCACGCTGCGACGATTCGCCCTTCTGCCCCAGCGACTTCTCCTTCGCAAACTCCGTTTCCGTACCCTGATCCGCACCCTGATCCTGCTCCTCTGAGCAAACCAGATCCCCACCTTCAAGGTTGGCAATACCAATCGTCCCGCCCAGAAAAATGCTCACCAGTTGGTTCGCAAGACCGGAAGGGGACCGATCCTCGCCCGGGCTGTACCAGCGGTACAACCAGTTCAACGTACCGAAGAGCGACATCGTTGCGACGTGTCGGTCCAGCGAGCTGTCGGGGGCATATTTGTCGATCAGGCGGTCAATAATCGATCGTGTAATCTTGTAATATTCAAACCGAATACGTCGAGGCTCCTCGTACGCCTCACCCGACAGCGAATCCAGCTCGTGGGAACAAACCTTCAATGCAGCCATATTGGACCCGAAGTAACCGACGTGAGCGCGAACCATAACCCGAAGCTGCTCGACAGGATCGTCCACCCCATGGAGTCGCTCGCGGAGATTGTTCAACAGAGAGTTGAAAGCCCTGAATTGAATTAAGAATAGAATTTTTTCTTTGCCACTGAAATAGTGATACATCCCAGCCAGCGACACATTCGCAGCTTTCGCTACCGCCCGCATTGACGCCTGAGCATACCCCTCACGGGCAAAAACCACGGTGGCAGCCTCAAGAATCCCGTTCAGCCGCTCATCATAGCTCTCGCGCCCACCGTTCAGCTGCCCATCGCCCTCGCGCCCAGCACCCTCAAGCCCGCCGCTATCACGCCCAGCACTCTCGCTCTCGCGCCCGCCCCCCGAAATCCGGGATTCAGGCCGGGCATGACCTCTTTTCGCTGGTCGTTTCTCGAACGACCGTTCTAATGGATTCGGTCTCATAACCAAGCACCCTGTGGCGACAAACGATGGGCCAACACATTGACAGTTTCTCTCGGAAATGAGCATTTGTCAAGTAAATATGCCTACAATACCTGACAGAATGTGCTTGACGGGGCATACCGACCGGCGCATACTCTATATCGCGATGGATTTATCGCTGTGCATGCCTGACTGTCAGTATCAGGATGTACTACCGAACGCTTGTTCGGTTTTGTGGTTTTTCAAATTGATTTTGACGTCGCCTGGTTGTTTTGACGTCTTTTGCTCGTCTGGATGGCAGTTTCGTCTGGATGGCAGCTGGCCGAATCGGCCTGGTTGTGGCAGATCCGATATTCGGCGGAGTGAGTTGTGGTCGGGTGTTCAGACGAGTGAATGGCGACCGAGAATCTGGTTTTTTTCGAGAGGTCTGGGTTTTTTCGAGAGGAATGTGACCATGGCCATGTTTCCCGCACGCGCTGCGGAGTCCTTCGATTTCACCGACATCACATACGAGAAGTCGAACTGGGTAGCGCGGATCAACATCAACCGTCCGCATAATTTCAATGCTTACAGCACCCCCGCCCTCCAGGAGTTGGCGACTGCGTTTGAAGATGCCTCCTGGGATGACAGTGTGGCTGCTGTGGTGTTTGGTTCTGAGGGTCACCGTGCGTTCTGCACGGGTGGTGATGTCAAGGAGTACCAGGCGGAATATACGCAGAAACCGCGTGATTATTGGAAGTACATGTCGTGTTTCAAGGCGTACATTGAGTCCATCATTAACTGCTCAAAGCCGGTGATCGCCCGGATCAACGGTATGGCGGTCGGGGGTGGTAATGAGAGTCAACTGGCGTGTGATCTTGGGATTATGGGAGAGCACGCTTTTATTGCCCAGGTCGGTACGGGTGTGGGATCCGTTGCTTGCGGTGGATCGACACAGTGGTTGCCGATTCATGTTGGCGATCGTCGTGCTCGCGGGATTCTGTTTCTGAACCAGCGTTACCAGGCATTCACGTCCCTTTCGATGGGTCTTGTGAACGCTGTCATTCCGACGGTCAAGGGGCCTGATGGCGAGTTTATCACGAAGTTTACGGGTGATCGGGTTTATCTAGCGGACTGGAATACTGATCCGTGGGATCAGCCGTTTGCTTCGCGTGCGACGCAGGAAGAGATCACGAAGGCGATCAAGGGCAAGGATGGTTACAGCATTGACGCATCGATCCTCGACGGGGTGATTGCGGATTTGTGCGATCAAATTGTGCATAAGTTCGCCGAGTGCACGCGTTATACGAAGGCTCAGGTTAATTACTGGAAAGAGGCTTCGTGGCATGCAACGGTCGGTCATGCCCGGGACTGGCTTAGTATTCACTACACCAGTCTGGAACCTCATGAGGGAATGACCGCTTTCGTCGAGAAGCGTAAGGCTGACTATGTGGGGATGCGTGAACGTGCGGCGGACCCGAACGGATCGAGCGAGTTTTTGTGGGGTCCGTATGCCAAGACGTGTGGTGCCTGTGGTGCCAAGGGCATGCCGCGTCAGTTCGAGCATTGTGGTTCGTGTGGTGCCGCGCTGGCGGACAAATCCTGAGGATTAACGTCTGGGATTAAGCATATGACGGGAAGCAGTCGCAGATCATTGGTTACGCGCAGGGCGCTGGTTACTGGTGGCAGCAGTGGTATTGGTGCATGCGTTGCGGAGCTTCTTGCGCGGGATGGTTGCGATGTTGCGGTTCTGGACCTTGAGCTTCCTGGGAGTGATGGGCCTGGGGGTGGCGTTCCTGGTCGCATCCGTTCGCAGGGTCGCGAGGTGCTGACGTTGCAGGGTGACGTTCGTGACAGTGTCTGGGTTCGGTCGGCTGTTGACAGCATGGTCGAGAAGTGGGGCGGTGTTGATATTCTGGTCAACTGTGCGGGGATTTTCCGGGACCAGGTCATCTGGAAGATGGACGATCAGCAGTGGCATGATGTGATCGATGTTGATCTGAGTGGTGTTTTTCATTGCTGTAAAGCTGTCGCCCCGGTCATGCGTGCTGCCGGGTGGGGCTGCATTGTCAACATTTCGAGCATCAATGGGATGCGTGGGAAATTTGGTCAGACGAATTATTCCGCTGCGAAGGCTGGTGTGATCGGTTTGACGAAGGCGCTTGCGCGTGAGCTTGCCCGGAGTGATGTTACGGTCAATGCGGTGGCTCCTGGTCTTATCGAAACGCCGATTCTGGAAAGTATGACTGAGGTTGCCCGTGAGGCAGCGGTGAGCGAGATTTTGCTTGGTCGTCCTGGTCGTGTGGAGGACGTTGGTGAGATGGTTGCTTTCCTGTGCGGGGACCGTGCCCGGTTTATTACCGGTGAGGTGATTCGCGTTGATGGCGGGCAGTACATTTAGCGAAGTGGTTTGAGCTGGTGTGTGTGTTGTTGTGGGCTGCTGGTAGTTGTTGATGGTTGTGTGATAAGGAAACAGGTTTGATGTCGGATTACGAATACTTCGATGTTTGCGTGGGTGATTCTGTGGCTACGATTACGATGAATCGTCCGCCTCTGAATGTGCTGGACAATCCGATGATGGAAGAGTTCAACGATCTGCTGGAGTCGCTTCAGGGTAACACGCAGATCTGCGGTATTGTGATCGGAGCTTCCGGGAAGGTATTCAGTGCCGGGGTCGATGTCTCTGACCACACGGCTGAGAAGGTGGGCGACATGATCATGTTGTTCCACGGGATTTTCCGGAAGCTGGCGGAGACTGATGCGCTTACGATCGCAGCGGTGCATGGTGCGGCGTTGGGTGGTGGTTGCGAGCTTGCCTGTTTTTGTGACATCGTGCTTGCGTCCGATCGTGCGAAATTTGCTCAGCCGGAGGTGATGGTGGGTGTGTTTCCGCCTGTTGCTGCTTCGATTCTTCCATTGCAGATTGGTACGAAGAAGGCGATCGAGCTGACTGCTCTGGGTGGTACGATCGATGCATCTGAAGCGCTGCGGATCGGTCTTGTGAACCAGGTATATTCTGCGGACACATTTGAGTCGGAGGTGGCGGCGTATGTGGATGGACTGCGTAAGCTGTCGCGTCCGGTCGTGCGAATGGCCAAGCGTGCGACGATGCTGGTCGCCAAGGATCAGATACTCGCTCATCTGGAGCGGGCGGAGCATCTCTATCTTGGCGAGCTGATGAAGCTTTCTGACGCCCATGAGGGCATTTCCGCCTTTATGGAGAAACGTAAACCGGTTTGGAGCCATTCGTAACGAAGAAGCTCGGTCGCACATGCTGGCGTGTTTTGTCTATTGGACTGTTCGGTGTGTGTCGCAATCAGGAAAGGCTTGAAGATGAAGGCTGCGGTGTTGCATGAGGGTGGAAAGCTCTCGATTGAAGATATTCCGGTTCCAAAGATTACGGCGGAGCAGGTATTGATCAAGGTGGCGGCGTGCGGTGTGTGTCATACGGACCTTCACTACGTTGAGCATGGCGTGCCTACGTTCAAGAAGCCACCGGTGGTGCTGGGGCATGAGGCATCTGGGGTGGTGGAGGAGGTTGGTGCCGGCGTTTCGGGTCTGTCTTCTGGTCAGCGTGTGTTGATCCCTGCTGTGCTGACATGCGGTAAGTGTAGCGCGTGTCGTCTCGGTCGTGAGAACATCTGCAGCGAGATGACGATGCTTGGTAACCATTTTGATGGTGCGTATGCCGAATATGTTGCCGTACCAGCGAAGGATGTGTTGCATCTTCCCGATTCGATACCTCTTGAGGAAGCCTCAATCATCGCGGACGCGGTATCCACTCCGTACCACGCGGTGAAGAATCGTGCGCGTGTTCAGGCTGGCGATACGGTTGCTATTTTCGGATGCGGTGGTGTTGGGATCAATGCGGTGCAGCTTTCTGTGGCTGCTGGTGCGTCGGTGATTGCGGTTGATCTTAGCGATAAGAAACTCCAGTGGGCTCGCGATTTTGGCGCGAGCGACATAGTGAATGCCTCGAAGGTTGAGCGTGTTGACAAGGAGATCAAGAAGCTGACGGGCGGCGGCGTGGATATTGCTATTGAGGTGATTGGTAATCCGCGGACGATCGAAACTGCTTTTGAGTCAGTTCGCGTCGGGGGTCGTCTTTGTGTTGTGGGCTATACGCACGAGAAGATCAACATTGTTGCGGGCAAGATCATGTTCAAAGAGATGGAGATCGTGGGTTCGCTGGGTTGCAGACCTGTTGATTATATACCGCTGATTCGGATGGTTGAGCAGGGCAGGATCGACATCAAGCGTCTGGTAACGCACCGGTTCAAGCTTGAGGCGTTGGATGAGGCATTTGAGGTCATGAAGGAAGGTCTGTCGCTTCGTTCCATCGTGACGCCGTAGGAATTCGTTCGTTTGTGGTGCTGCAGGAGGACGTTTGTTGTGACGAGAACGGCCAAACGCGTGAAGATCAATGCACAGGGGACGTTGCGTTCACTGATGCGTGACTATTTTCTCAATCTCGATGCAGCCGCGTCGGACCCTGATCGTCTTGTCGCGTGGTGTACTTCGGTTGGTCCGTGCGAGATTCTGACAGCGTTTGGGTATGAAGTGTACTTTCCGGAGAATCATGGTGCGTTGCTTGGTGCGCGCAAGATCAGTCACGAGTGCATTCCTGCGGCGGTTGGCGTGGGTTATTGTGCTGAATCCTGCTCGTATATGACGAGTGATATTGGGGCTGCGCTCTCTGGCGTCAGTCCTCTGACAGAAGCCTACGGGATCTCCGGTCCGCCCAGGCCTGACCTGCTGGCGTACAGTACGAATCAATGCAGAGAGGTTCAGGACTGGTGGCATTTCTTCGGTCGGAGGCATGATGCGAAGGTGCTGGGTATCTGCCCGCCCACGCATGTCGGGGAGGTGACGGATGCGCATGTTGCCTTCGTGCGTCATGAACTGCAGGAGCTAATCAACCATATCGAGGGGCACCTTGGGCGGAAGATGGATTATGCACGCCTTGAGCAGGCGGTTTCCCTCTCCAGCCGCGCGAGCAGTTTGTGGCGTTGTGTGCTGGATACCGCCCGCACCAGACCCTCGCCGATGACCTTTTTTGACGGTCTGATTCACATGGCGCCAGTGATTCTGATGCGTGGATCGCAGGACGCCATCGACTACTACAACCTGCTGCTTGATGAGATGAATGGGCGGGTTTCGGGTGGTATCGGCGCGATTCCTGACGAGCGATTTCGGATTTATTGGGACGGTATGCCGGTCTGGCCTAAGGTTCGGGAGATGTCGGAGAAGTTTTTCGATCTTGGGGTGGCTGTCTCTGCCAGTACCTATTGCAATTCGTGGGCCTTTGAAGATTACGCCGGTGGCGACCCGCTGGAGTGGATGGCGCGGACCAGTACCGAGATTTTTATCAACCGCAGCGAGACGTTTAAGCAGCAGTTTCTGATCGAGATGTGTGAGGCATTTCAGATTGACGGGATCATTTTCCACAACGCCAGGACCTGCCCCAACAACACGAATTCACGCTTTGGTATGGCGCAACGCCTGCGCGATGAGACTGGAATGCCCGTGCTCGTTTTTGACGGGGATTTGAGCGATGTCCGGTTTTTTTCTACGGCGCAGACGATGACGAATATGGAAGCGTTTGTGGAGCAACTGGAAGGTCGTCTGCGATGAGTGAGGCGCTCTATGTCGGTGTGGACGTTGGGTCGTCGGCCACCAAGTGCGTCATTCTGGACAGTGCGGGTTCGCTTGTCGGGCATGATGTGGTTTCGTCCGGATTCAAGTACATCGACGCGATCGAGCGTGTGGTGTCCGGGGCGCTGGATCAGGCGGGAGGGTCTCGGGAAGACATGGCTGCTTGCGTTTCGACGGGTTATGGACGTAAGCACGTCCCATTTTCCAGCCGCGTGGTGACGGAAATCACCGCGCATGCGCGTGGGACGCGTGCGTGGGATCCTGAGGTGCGCATCATCATCGACATCGGCGGTCAGGATACGAAGATCATCCGCATCGACGGGAGTGGGCAACTGGTTGACTACCGGATGAACGCGAAGTGTGCGGCGGGTACGGGTACGTTTCTGGAGTCGATCGCCGTCAAGCTGGGCATGGTGCTGAGCGATCTGGATGCGCTGGCGCGGAAATCCTCGACCCCGACGGTGGTAAACAGCTATTGCACGGTGTTTGCCGGGACGGAGGTGATCGAGCGGATCAAGGAGGGGCAGAATCCGGAAGACATCGCGATGGGCCTGTTTCGATCAATCGCGACGCGCATCAAGGAAATGATTCCGTCGCGTGACGGATCGGTGGGAGCCACCGGAGGCGTGGTGGAGCATTGCCCCGCCATGGTGGTTGCCCTGGAAGAGTCACTGAAGTGCGAGGTTCGACTTGCACCCATGCCGCAGCACGCCGGTGCCTATGGTGCAGCGCTTCTGGCGTTGGAATCTTGCCGTGAAACAGGGAGTGAGGTGGATCATGCTTCAGCGGGGTAAGCTGGGCGTACACCCTCCTGGTGCTCTTGGGGTGGCGTTCTTCGTTCATACCGGTGCGAGCTGTTTTGTGGGTCGTGGCGGTGGTGGTATCACGCGTGCGCTGATGGAGGAGGGGAGGCTGCGGTTGTTGTCCGATGGGAAGATGCAGATTATTTCCCTGAAGGACCGCATTTTCGCCAATCTTCTGGAGGCAGACGCACTTGGTGCGATGCCGGAGCTTCTGTTCGTCTGCTGCAACCCCGATCAGCTTGGTCCGTTCACTGCCAATGTCGTGGCCTACCTCGAGAACCTCGTTCAGCGTGGCAAACTTCGGACACTCGACGACGTTCATAACCGGGTACCGATCCTGTTGCTCCTTCCCAATGGCATACTTTTCGAGCAGGCGATGCAGACCTATGAAGACCAGTTGCACGAGGCAGTCCTGCTGGATCGACTTGGCGGCGTTTCCGAGGAGATGGTTGACGCCCTTCTCTCGCGTGTTGTGCGTGGCATTTCCCTTCAAGCTGGTGGTCGCCGGGGCGCTGGTGCTGAATCTGTCTACCTGCTGGAGCGCAAGGGAAAGCTGGTCTATGCAGACGGTGGTGACGAAGCACAAAATCGCATAGAGACCATTCTCAGTGCGCACGCGTATCCAGCCACACAGGTTGCGGGTGTACCCGGTTCCAGGATCGAATTCGACAAGGCGATGATCTCCATCGTGCTCAACGTCGGGGGCCTGATCCATGTCACAGAGGAGAGTGGAAAGCTCCTGGATCTTCGGATGGGCGATCTCTGTCAGGATCCCACCAAGGCGGCGTTCGTGGAGCAGCTTACGCGTGCGGTGTTCGACGTCGGGAAGGCTGTCGGTGCCTACCCGGACCATGCCTCCTACGATGATATATGGGCGGGTCATCGCAAGACGATTCTTTCGTTCGCGGGACACGTCACAAGCTCGATCAAGGATTTTCGTCATGCGCTGGCAAACGGTCTGAATGGTGTCGGGTTGTTTTCCAACGAGGAGTGGCTGCTGACACCGCTGTCCAGATATGCTGAAAAAGTCGGGCTTCGTGACCACGAGAAGCTCTTCCATTCGCTCAAGCGAAAAGTCCAGTCTTCCATGGCGCGGGCCATCCGTTTCCGCGACGAACATCCGGTTGAAGATGAAACAGGGACCAATGCGATGAATCTCACGGCTCAACGAAATATCAGTATCGAACTGTACGACTCCGGACCAGATGACCTCGTGATCGTGGGGACGATGCTCGATCAGGAGCATCTGATCAAGCTTCAGATGAGTGTGAACCTGTCCGACGAGCAAATCACGCAGAGTACCATCCGGATGATCCGCGTACCCTTCCCCGTTTGCCGCGAGGTGCATACGCTCGCCGAGCAACTGGTCGGTCTGCGGATCCAACGCGGCGTACTCAACGAGATCGGCGATCGCCTCGGAGGCCGGGTCGGTTGTTCCCATATTAAAGAACTGGCGACGAGCATTATCTACTTCGTGGCTGCCCACCTCGTCCGCCGACGCGCGGGCGTTGATCCCATGAGTACGGACTACGCGATGAAACCGCCGGAGGAACGATTTTCTCTGACCAAGGAGTTGCTCCGCGATTCCTGCCTCGCATATTGCCAGACCACACCGAACCTCCTGGATGAACGAATTGGTATCAGGCGCGTTGGCGAAGAGCACACAAACCCCATCGAACTGGGAGATTACGAATCTTCACTCGGAGCCATCGTGCTGGATCGCGGGCGACGATGGTCTGACAACGACTACATGCATTATCGAACCGGTGACCAGGAACATACGCTCAGCTGGGGCATGTTCTCGGAAAATGTCTGTCGCATTGCGCGAAATCTGATTGAGATGGGCATTCAGCCCGGCGATCGCATTGTGATGCTCTCCGAAAACCGGGCAGAGATGTTTCTGTTTGAGCTTGCAGCCATGTCCATCGGTGCAGCATCGGTACCGATTTTTTCCGGTTACCCAGCCGGACAGGTCAGCTATCTTATTGGTCATTCCCACCCCCGATTCGTGGTCGTTTCGGGCGCCCATCAGCTTGAGAAGATCGACCGCAAACAATATCCATGGATTGAAAAGTACTTCTGCATGGACTTTGATGAGGCGGCTCGATCCTGGGGTGCCATCGATTTTTCATCGCTGCTGAAAGAGGGTGGTGCGTCCACAGACACGCTGCATCAGCGCATTGAAGCGGTCGAGCCAGACAGGCTTTGCGTCATCATGTACACATCGGGAACGACAGGTCCCCCCAAGGGTGTCAAACTAAGCCACCGGAATATCATCTCGCAGCAGAAAGCGATTGAACATCTGTGGGATGTCGGAGAGAACGACGTTCTGATGAGTTATTTACCGTGGCATCACAGCTTCGGCGGTTTGTTCGAACGGTTCATGACGCTGTATCACGGATGCAAGCTGTGCCTCGACGATTCACGGGGTCGGGATATCGACCGGTTGATCGACAACTGGGGCGCGTTCAACCCGACATTGTTTTTCAGCGTGCCACGCGTTCATGACATTCTGATGACACGATGCCGCGAAGATCAGGCAGTGCGTGACCTTGTATTCGGTCATGGGCTTAGATTTGTCTTTACCGCCGGTGCATCACTCTCGTCAGGTGTCGAATCTGCTTATCGCAAACAGAACATCACGGTTCTGGAGGGATGGGGCCTGACGGAAACCTCTCCCTGTGTCACGATGACGAATCAGGACAGCCCATGGCGCAGCGGTTCTGTTGGATTCCCTATACCCGGTGTGAAGATTCGAATCGACAGCGACCAGGAGATTCTGGTCAAAGGTCCGAACGTCATGAGCGGATATCTCGACGACGAGGAAGCCACGTCCCGCGTGATCGACGATGCGGGATGGTTCCACACCGGCGATCTGGGCGAATTCACTCCGGACGGATTGCGTCTCTTCGGGCGCAAAGACGGAGCCTTCAAGCTTACAACGGGCGAAAAGGTTCATCCGCAACGCGTGGAAAACATCCTGATCAACGAATCTCCATACATCAACCAGGCGGTGGCGGTCGGGTCGGGGAAAGACTTTGTGGCTGTGCTGATTTACCCCGATTTCAGCAGGTTGAAAAAATGGGCCGACGAACAGGGTTTGACAGACGACGACCCGGTCAGGCATGAGAAGGTCCGGGAACTCTTCGCAACCGAGCTGAGCAGGATCAACCCCATGATTGCGGTGAAGTATCAGCGTGTTCGCCGAGCGATCGTAGCCCAGCGTGAACCGTCCCTTGAATCGGGTGAACTCACGCCCTCCGGAAAGATTGCACGAAAATCGGTCATCAACCACAACAAGCACGATATCGACGCACTTTTTGCGACAAATGCGACCGGAAATGTGATTGAAGTGGGCGAGCTACAGAGGACAAGCTAGCGTGCAACAAACGACAGGAAGCTGTGGAAGCCGAGGAAGCTGTAGAAGCCAGGACAGCCCAGAAAGATAGCGACGAGGAATATCATGAATCGTGCCTTTTCATTTGGCGACAAGTCGATCGAACAAGCCGTGCGAAGCGTCAACAGCATCCGGCGTATCGCGTTAATTGGTGCAGGAACCATGGGTCAGGGCATTGCGTTGGACCTGTTGGGGAAGACCGACTGCCAGCTCGTCCTGCTCGACATTTCTGAAGATGCACTACAGCGTACAAAAGTGCGTTTTGAGGGTCTCTGGGAGAAGCAGGTGTCCACTTCCAGAATTCGCAAAGAGGACGCAGCCGCACTGGCCAGGCGTGTCACCTATTCAAGTGATTTCGCTGACCTTGCAGGTGTCGATCTCGTATGGGAAGTCGCCACGGAGCGAAGTGAAATCAAGGCGGGTATCTTCGAGACGATCGAAAAGAACACCGATTCGGATACGCTGCTGGCCGTCTTCTCGAACACGTCGTCTCACACGACGGCTGAGCTGGCGGAGCTTTTTAAGACAGACGCGTACCGAGAGAGATTCCTCACAGTCCACGGTTATTTCCCGTTTGACGCCAACCGCCTGATCGACGTGATGAAGGGGAAATACGCCTCGGAGGAAGTCTTCAAATTCGGCGTTGTGTTCGCCGATCAGATTCTCGAAAAAACCGTCATCGCCCTGTCGCAGGACCACCACGGCTACATCACCGATCCTCTGTTCCAGGCGATGGGTGCAATCATCTCCTGGGACATCAAACGTCCCCGCGACATCATCGAACTGGGCGGATTATGGGAGCTTTTCACCGCCAATCCATTCGCCGTACTCGATCAGACCGGTCACATGCCATACACCGAATCGTCGCGACACCTGGGATCCGCCCTTCCGGAAGACGATCGCCTTCGATGCCTGTACCTTCGCAACGACAAACACTATCCCGACTGGATCGCCAAGCTGGAGGAATCAGGTTTCACAGGTGTAAACTCAGCCGCACGCAAGGGGTTCTTCTCCTTCGACGACTCCAGACGCCCCAAAGCAGACAAGGTGCTAGACCCTGCCAGTGGTTCCTATGTAGAGATCGAAGAAATTTGCAGAAAAGAGTTCAACTCCTACTACGAAGCTGCAGAACGCGACCGGCGCGACGGCAAAATCAAGAGTATCGATTCGTTGATTTTCGTCGCCTCTGCAGACGATGCAGGTGGCCACGCCTTTCGACGGTACGCACTCCCGCTCTGCCTCTACGCCCTCGACATGATTCAGGATCGCGTCGCAACGCCAGGACAAATCAACATTGCAACCCGTGCGGGCCTTCGATTCAAAGCGGGGCTGGTCGAGATCATTGACGGCTTGGTGAAGCACCTGACGATTGACGGCCTGTTTCAACTCATCCGCCGCGCCCGGGACGAAAACGCAGACGACCCATTCTTCGTCGATATGCTCGACGTCGATGGACAGTCCGGACCGCGACTGGGCAAACCCTGCCTGCTCCACGAAATGAAGGAGCGACACATCACAAGCCTCCTGGAGTATGGAAAATACAACGGTACGCCGGTCGGGGAGCTTGATCTCGACACCGGCCAATATCACGGTTCGTACCTCGATTTGAAGTTCTACGAACCGTCCGAAAAGGACCGGGTCGCGACCATCGTGTTCAACGCGCCACTACGCGGAAACGTGTTCAATCGCGGCGTGGTCGATCAGCTCGCCCATGCGGTCAGCCGGGTATTGACCATGCATCGCAACGGAACCTGTGGCAGCGTCCTGTTTTCAGCCGCCGGAAAGGGCATGCGCATGCTGGGAGCAGATGCAAGAGAATTCAACCGCGGATGGTTCGAACGCGATCTTGGCTATGTTCCATTGACCGAAGAAGAGGCAGCAGCCTCCAGCCGAAACGGAGTCGGATGCTTCCGGATCATTCAGGAAAGCCCCGTCGCAAGCATCGGCGTGTTCGGCGAAAATGGGGCGGTGGTGCGGAATTCACCTATTTCCTCGATCTTCGTTATGACATCAGAGCGCAGGGCTTTGTCTATGATTCGCTTCGCCGCGAATCTAAATGGCAACAGACAAATACATACAATCAACCAGAACTTGATTTCGCAATCCTGCCAGGTTTCGGAGCAGTCGGCGAGCTGAAGCGACTGGGCATGGGCGATTCCGTCATTTTTGAAATCTTCGACCAGGGCATGACTGCGGACCGCGCCTACCAGGTAGGCCTCTCCAACGGCGTGTTCGATGACGAGCTTGATGCACTCGAACGGGGATACGAGCGGGCACGCAACATGGCCAAGGACGCCCCCTATTCAAGAGCATTGTTCAAGAAAGAACTGGCTCGCGGTGCTGACGACGCCGAACTCGCACGCGAAACGGGTGAAATATTCAACCCGAAGAAAAACAAATTCATCAGCACAGGTCTGCTCGCACTGCTCGATCGCGGTGCGCGTGCACCGAAAATGGACTACAACTGCCAGGATACGCCCCTGCCAGGCTGGACATACCCGATCGAAAACGGCGAGACCTCTGATGCGCCTGTCGAGAAGACGGCAAGTCCGTAAAAAATGTATCCAGCGGAAATGGTGACGTCAGATAAACCGGAAACACCATGAGATGAAAGATCAATGAAAGAAACAATCTTCAGCGAATGGCACGACAAGCCTCTCGACGAGATTTTGTATGACTGTCGAGAGCTTGTAGAGGATCCGACATACCCCACGGTCAAGCGATGGCGTGCGAACGGTGGAAAGGTGGCGGGGCATTTCCAGGTCTATTTCCCGGAAGAAATTGCCCACGCGGCGGGCATGTTGCCCGTCAAGCTGCGCGGTGCTCCGGTCGAACCAACGCATGCGGATTCTCATTTTGGATCGTATCTTTGCTCCATTCTCAAAACATCGCTAGAGATCGTATCAACCGGCGAACTTGAGCTGGACCTCTTCGTATCGCACCCGATCTGCGACGCAGCACGCAACCTCGCCGCCATCTGGGGACGAAACTTCGACTATCCCTGTCAAATTCTATACCTCCCTCAAAACCCAAACTCATCGCACAGCGCAACCTATCTTCGTGATGAATACAATCGAATCCAGGGCGTCATCGAAAAGGTCGCAGGAACTAACGTCAGCCAGGCAGACTTACAGGCGTCGATCACACTCTTCAACGAAAACCGACGCCTGATGCGGGAACTCTATACAATCAAATGCGAAACGCCCTGGCTTGTGTCTGCCGAGGATGCCTACTGCCTTGTATCCGTCGGAGGTATGATCCCGCGCGAGGAGCACAACGAGCTGCTCCAGACCGTTATTCCCAAGATCAAAGCACGCAAAACCAAAAAACAAGATCGCACCCGCATCGTGTTCGAAGGTGGTTTCTGCGAACAACCACCGCTCGATCTCATTCGAATGCTCGGCCGCAGCTGCTACCTCGTCGATGACGACCTGCTCATCGGAATGCGGTGGATTCTCGAAGACGTACCTTCAAACGGCGATCCACTCTTCGACCTGGCGGAGTCATATCTGGAACGGTCCTCCTACAGCCCCGTCCAGCATGACAATCGCAAGCTGAAGGAAGAAATGCTGCTCCAGCGCGTCAAAGAGGCGAAGGCAGACGCCGTCATCATCGCAGCCGCCAAAATGTGCGAACCAGGCCTCGAGGAGCAGGTCGCCTACACCCACACACTGGACGAAAAAGGGATCCCCTACTTCGTGAGTGAGTTTGAGGAAAACATGACGTCATTTGAACACCTTGAGTTGCAGGTCGAAACCTTCATGGAAAACCTGCTGTTCGCATAGACACGAAAGAAGATCCAATGACCACAACACAAACAGAGCATCACGACATTGTCGGCAGAGGAAACCGAGACGGCGCTCAGCTCTTTCGGGACTGGTTTACCGAACTCTCGGACACAGCAAAATCAGGAGGACAGTCTGCCTACGTGTTCGTCATGGGCAGCCTGAACGAAATCCTCAAAGTGTTCGATCTCCCGGTCGTATTCCCGGAAATCAACTCCCTCCAGACCGCAGTACGCCGCGTCGCACACGAATACCTCTCAGAGGCGGAGGACTACGGCTATTCACCAGACATCTGCGGCTACGTCAAAGCAGATGTGGCTGTGCAGCTGCGCCATGGCGACCATCCGATGGGCGACATCCCAAAACCAAGCATCGCCGTCCTCACCAATGCCTGCAATACATACATCAAATGGGCTGAAATATGGCAGCGGATGTACGACATTCCCATGGTAACCATCGACGTACCCGGTTCGCGCGAAGCCGACGGACAAACCTGGCGAGGCGACGGTGATTTCGAAAACGATCGACGCTATGTGCAAGCACAACTTGAAGAGCTGATTACGGTGTGCGAGCAGGTGACCGGTAAAAAGTTCGATATCGACAAACTGCGTGAAATCTTACGCTACGCCAACGATATCAGTGTCGGCTGGAAGAAGGTATTGGATCTCAACAGGAGCAGACCTTCACTATTCAACGCGCTGACCGATGGCACGATTTACCTGGGCGTCGCCAACGGTTTTCGCGGCACGGAAACGGGATCTCGATACTTCAGGGAACTTGTAGAGGAGATGGAGTACAAGGCAGAACACAAAATCGGCACGATGACCGAAGAGCTGTACCGCCTCCTCTTCGTGGGCGTTCCCTGCTATCCGATTTTCAGAAGATTTAACGAACTATTCAGCGAGTGGGGTGGCACCTTTATCAACTCCACATACCTCTGGTTCGCTTCCGGCGGGGCAAACAAAGGCTTCGAGTACGACCTCGACCGCCCCATGGAAAGCCTGGCAGAAGGCCTGCTCATCAGCGTCCGCGATGCGATGGACAGCATGTTCCATCAGGATCGCGTACTCGTGGACATGATCGACGAGTACCATGTGGACGGCATCATCTACCATCCCATCAAAAGCTGCCGAACCGTATCCACCGGACTGGCCGACGCGCGGCGATATGTCGCCAAGCAGCGCGATGTCCCAAGCCTGTTCATCGAATCAGACATGATGGACAGACGCGTGGTCAGTGAAGCACAGATGAAAAACAGGATCGACGCTTTCTTCGAGGGATTGGCATCCCGACGTCGTCAGGCAGTCATCCAGTAGGAATAAAGGGAAACAAATTATGGCATATGCAGCAGGTGTAGATGTCGGTTCGACGCAAACCAAAGCGGTGATCATCGACGAAGAACGAAAAATCGTCAGCACAGCCCTGATCGATACCGGTGCCAACGTCATCCAGGCAGCACAACACGCCTACGACAGCGCACTGAAATCGTCGAAAATCCGAGAAGTGGAAGTCGAATATATCATCGGCACGGGCTATGGACGCTATCGAGTAACATTCGGAAACGCACAGGTGACGGAAATCAGTTGCCATGGTCGCGGTGCGGTCCACATGTTCCCCAAAACCAGAACAGTGGTCGATATGGGCGGACAGGATACCAAGGCCATCCGTGTCAACGATCTGGGAGAAATCGTCGATTTCTGTATGAACGACAAGTGCGCCGCCGGAACCGGACGATTCCTGGGCGCAGCCGCCACCGCACTCGACATCCCATTGAATGATCTCGGCACGACAGCCTTGAAATTCAACAAACCTGTTCGTATCAGCACGACCTGTACTGTGTTCGCAGAATCCGAAGTGCTATCGTGGCTTGGAAAGGGCAAGAAAATCGAAGACATACTCTGGGGCGTTCACCAGTCCATCGCGTCACGCTCCGCAGGACTCCTACGACGCGTCGGTGTCGAAGACGAGGTCACCTTCACAGGCGGCGTCACCAGAAACGTCGCCATGGTCAAAGCCATCGAAGACCGACTCGAAACAAAACTCAACGTCAGTGAAGAATCACACTACATGGGAGCGCTCGGCGCAGCACTCTTCGCCCTGGACCACATCCTGGAAAGTAGAAATCCGCGCAAATCCGTGGAGGCAACGTCATGAAGATAACTGCTGGTATCGATGTAGGGTCTACATACACAAAAGCTGTCATCATTGACGACACAAAAAAGGTGCTGGGGCGAATCATCAAGCCAACAGGCTTTAAGCTCACAGAAGTGTCAAAAGCGGTATACGAAGAATGCATGCAGGAGGCAGGCCTCTCGTCCGACGATGTCGACTATGTCATCGCAACAGGCATCGGACGCCATCAGGTCGAATTCAAGGATCTTCACGTCACAGACCTCACCGCCAGCGCACGCGGAGCAGCCTTCTTATTCCCAAACACACGCACCATCCTCGACGTCGGCGGGCAAACCATGAAAGCAAGCAGGCTCGACGAACGCGCAATGGTCAAATCTTTCAGGCTGAACGACAAATGTGCAGCCGGAACCGGGGCATTCCTCGAAAAAACCGCTCGCTACATGGGATTCTCGACAAAGGAAATCGGACCGCTCATGGCAACCGCCAGAGAACCAGTCCCCATCTCAGGCGTGTGCGCAGTATTTGCAGAGTCCGAAGTCATCAACCACCTCTCGCTCGGAACCGCCCCTTCAGACATCATGCAGGGCGCGATCGAATCACTCGTCGATCGATCCGTACAACTCATGAAACGCGTCAAGGGCGAAGAGGAATACACACTCATCGGCGGAATCCTGAGATTCCAGACCATGGCCTCTTCCGTGAGAAAACTACTCAATGCAGACGTCAATGTCCCACCTCCGGAGGTCGTACAATTCGTCGCAGCACAAGGCGCAGCCATCCTCGGACTGAGAAGACTGGAGAAACTGAGCGAAGAAAAGAAACGCAAAACCTCCAACGTAGCCTGACCCTGGGACTAATTCCCAGCAGGAAAGACAGCATGGACCGTGAAAATGAACCCAACCCCTCAGCCAGAAACCTCCCACCAGTCGCATGCCCCGTCCAGGCAGACCCAGACCTCATCGCACAAGGCTGGGAACCGCGACACTTCATAGAACCCAGTCGCGCCGAAGAATCCATCACACTCTACACTTCCATGGGTTTCGAGGTCATGACGCAAAAACTGAAAATGGGCGATTTCTCATCAGCCTGTCAGGCATGCGCAATATCCGCATGCAATACCTTCGTCATGATTTACACACGAAAACCCACCACAAATCACACAAAGACCCCACCAGCCGCACCAATGGAATGACCACAGGGTTTACGATACACTAAATCCATGCTGCTGACTGATCTCCTCAAAAACATCGACCGCGAAATCAAGGCAGGTCGCCACGTCGCACTATGCGCCATAGTGGCTGTACGCGGCTCAACACCCCAGCCCGCCGGAACAATCGTCTGCGTCGACGAATCCGCAACCATGCACGGATCACTCGGAGGAGGATGCATGGAGGCAGACGTCCGACGCCAGGCCCACCAGTTGATCGCATCAGGCAAGAGTCAACAAATCACATTCACACTCGACGACGATTTCGGAGATCAGAACGGAATGATTTGCGGCGGACAGTGCGATGTCGCAATCATGGTAATGACCCCAGCACCCACATCACCCACATCACCCACCACAAACCCAATCACCACTATCCTCGACGAATTAGCATCCGGCAAAGACAGCAAACTCACCATCGAAGTCGATACCGGCAACAATCGGGTCGCCTATAACATTCGCCTCGACGCACAACCACACGTCATCATCGCCGGCGGAGGACACATCAGCCGAATACTCGCAAAACTCCTCCACCCACTCGGATTCCGCATCACAGTCATCGACGACCGCCCAGAATACGCCAACACCGACCGGTTCCCATCACCAATGAATCCAGTCGTCGGAAACATCGCCAATACGCTCCAGCGTCAACACATCGACTCCGCAACATACATCGTCATTGTCACACGAGGCCACCGACACGATCTCGAAGCCCTCGCAGCAGTCATAAACAAACCGGCCAACTACATCGGAATGATCGGAAGCCGACGCAAAATCAAAGTCATATACGATGACCTGCGACACGCCGGCATATCCGACGAATCTCTAAAACGCATACACGCACCCATCGGAATAAACATCAACTCAGTCACAACCAACGAAATCGCATTAAGCATCGCAGCACAGCTCGTATCCATACGAAGGAAGGACCACCCCCAAAGCGTGGAAGGACCATTCAACATATGACGCCCAACCCTCAACCACCTGGCAACACCAGATCACCACGAATCTGGGCAATCATCCCCGCCGCAGGATTCGGACGTCGAGCAGGCGGACCCAAGCAGACATTCACACTCGGCGATACAACCCTCACCGCAAAGGCAGTCTCAACCCTCCTGTCAGCCAACGTCACCACCGTCATCGTCGTAACCCGTACCCCGCTCATCAAAGCACTACACCTGCCCAATGACCCGCGCGTGCAGATAGCAACAAACGACATCGAAGGCAGCCAGATGATCGACTCCATCCGAATAGGCCTGTCCCACATTCGGCAACGCCAAAATGCGATCAAACCGCACATGCGAGAATCGGACGGCGTACTCGTATTACCAGCGGACATCCCCGGCGTAACACTTCAAACACTCGATCGATGCATCACAGCATTCAACGCCACGCCAGACCGGATCATCATCGCAGCCCACAACGAAAAACCAGGACACCCCATCCTCTTCCCATTATCGATGCACCCCGTCATCGACCAGCTCGAAGGCGGACTCAATCAGCTACCAAAGCAATTACCACACCTTCTCAAGACCGTAGAAGTTGGAAACCCGGACATACTGTCCGACCTCGACACACCAGACGATTTCAATAAATGGAAGAAAAATCACCAATAACCCGGCAAGGAAATGTACCCCACCGCATCCTCAAAAAGGATGCCCCACCTCACCTACGAACAGGGTGCCCCACCTCTTCAGCGAACAGGGTGCCCCACCTCTTCAGAGGTGGGGAAGCCGACGATAAACACCAGTTCCAACCACAAATCACCCATGAACCATGCCATTACACGCACCCCAATGTAACACGAACAGGTCGTATCCCAAAATAGTGAGGAATATTCGTCATCGTAATGAGATGGTCAGCCGGAACACCGGAACACCCAGGCCCCTCAAGAAAACCGTGGACATGCGTCTCGCAATCTGTCACCAGCGTCTTCCAAGGCTCGTGCGTCTCGGGAAGCCAGGTAGGTCGGGCACTGCCCGACGATCCATCTGCCGCAATCTTTCAGCCATCGGCGCGGGTACCCCATCCTTGAGCGAAGCGGAAGCGTGGGAGACTGACCACCCTCCGCCACCACTCTTTTTCAATCAGCGATGTAGATGTAGGGCAGGTCGTTCTTTCGTCTCAAGACGAAAGGTTGACCTGCCTCAACCATCTCCGTCCGCGCTACCACATACCCACCCACAAACCATATCCACGTCCCAACTCCGGGTGCCCAATCCATGAGCGGAGCGTAGGGTGCGTCCCGGACGCACCTTCTTTTTTTCGCGAGCGGAAGACCGATCGACCCCCCGCAACACCGGGTGCGGGTGCCCCATCCTTGAGCGCAGCGGAAGGGTGGGGGACTGACCACCCCCCGCGATACCGAAATGGTGACGCTCAGCCATGTTGATTGGAACGAACATTTTCAGTTTCAACCTCGAATTAACTCGGCGCACTTCGCTTTGAGCGACCTTGACCGTTTCAACCAGCCCTCAAGGTCGGTCTTTGCCTTCATACCTTTTTCAGTCTCATGCCAATTCTCATCGCGGCGAGTTGCGTGCGCGAGGGGCAGGCGAATGTGGTTCAAATTTGATATCCAACCAACTGATTTGTCTTTGCCAGGTTTTGGAGCGTCTTCAGTCGAAAACAACGGCATGAAGATATCCCATTGTTCTTTCATGATTTTCTGATAATGGACAAGATCAAAAAAACATTCCTTCTGTAGCGCGCCGCGTTCATTGTCCCACTTGCTCTCTACGCTATTTCGAATCTTCTCCGAAACACCGTCATAGTACCAAGCGTCTTCCTCCTCGCCATATTTATGTTTAAGCATTGCGACGATGACATCTCGAAGGATGAATTCTATTTCACATAACATCAAATAGCACGCCGCAAGAGGTAGTTTTCGTGCGGGGAATGGGAGTGATGTTCGTTCATCTCCCCCAATCTGCCAAAGCGCATCCATCACAAAAGACCGTAGTTTCTTACGCAAGACATACGGTCCGTATTCATGTTCGAAGGCCTCATTCGCAATAAATGCATACCAGTCGGTGTCAGAAGGGAATTCGTCACGACGCAAGTAACGCAACGTAGTGCGTTCAGCCAATTCATCCAGACTTGTGATCGATCCCAATTCGGGGAAGTTCTCTCCGAAACGTTCTTTTCTCTCACTGGCATCATCGCCTATGACTTCGCTCGCATACTCATCGAGCCAGTGCTGACTGGTCTTGTCGATGTTGCAGTAGGTTCTCGGTATATCATCAGTGTCCTCAGGGAGTGATTCCCACGACACGGGAATACGAGTGACGAATTGGTGGCGTGAGAAAACATGAAGATAATCACGCAGTGAATCTTCCGTTTCCATGTCATAGAGAAACGTCACCGCCACATTACATCGTTGTTTAATGCATTCCGCCTCCAATTCCAGATTTCGCAGGGATGAACACATCGGAGCCGCAATAACGAGTGTACTGCCAGCTTGATCAATCTCAGCCTCTATCGTATCCAAATCAAGGATGTGGTAGTTCGGATAGGCTATAGTATCCTTATCCAACATCGCCCCACAGCCCCCTTTTCCCAGATACCATTTGAGGCGAAGCACACGCGCCCACATGTCTACGAGGTTATCCATATGGGAAAGAATCTGAACGATCAGTTCACG
>JAJRYY010000167.1 GCA_024275565.1 Planctomycetota bacterium | reverse complement strand
GCTGCAAGCAGCTGGTCCGCTTGCGTACAGCACTGCAAACGCATTTGAAAGGCTGCCTCGAACAGGTGGCATAACCCCATGGAGCCGTTCGCAATTTCAACTAAGAATGGCATTGACCCGCAAAACTTCATTTTTGGGTCTGTTGCCGGCTATCGGTCTCACCGCAGCACTCAAACATTGATCATATTTGAAGGTGTACTGGAAGTATCTGGCAGATCGTATAGTCATCTACCCGCTGGTATGGTCGTCTGATGCCCTGGGGTCAGAGTCAGCCATAGAGTCTTCCTGCGTCCCCACTGACTGGCGATCCTCCGAGATTGCTGTCTTTTTCGGTTCTGTGGCTGGGTATTATTGCCCACGCATGTGCGCCCACGCCATGTTTTCGGACCGTAAATGCTGATTTTAGGTTGGCATGTCGGATGCCTTGTCTCTCTGCGTCATCGACGAACGGGTCGGTGAGGGGTCTATCAACAAGCAGCGGACGTGTGACATGTCACTCGAATCGGTGAAGCATCGACGCGGGTTGGAATCAGTACATCTTGTGGTTTCCGACCGGTTTCGTCTTTCCTTCCAGGATTTTCATTTTGCTCGGCAGATTTCACGTCTGAACAGTCAATAGTCCCTTATGGATCACAACGATCACCTTGCTGGTGACGTGGTGATTCAGGATTGTTGACTGTTTGCGCTGGTGCGCATGAACCATTGAAATTCAGGAAACTGACAACATTTTACAGGAGATGGATGATGAAAACTTCAACGAGAATGCTGGGTGTATTCGTTCTTTCGGCGAGCGTCTTGAGTTCGGGGTCTTTGATGGCGCAGCTGGCTGCCAATGCTGACGTCCCGGAGGATCAGTCGTTCCCGCAGGAAAGCAGTGATCGGGGTGCGATTTCAGACGCAGAAGCAGAAGCAGCAGAGGCAGAGGCATCCGATGCCACGACTCCGGAGTCCGTTCGAATGGATGACTACAAATCCATACAAAACCTTGTCGAACAGGCAGACATGGTATTTCAGAGTGTTGTGCAGGACATCACTTATAAGCTGTCCGATCCGACCGGTCCTGAAGGCGTACAGGTGCCGTATACGTTCGTGACCTTCTCTGTCGAAGATATGATCTACGGATCGCACGATGGGAATGAGGTTACGTTGCGATTCATTGGGGGAATGGATGAGAAATCATTTCGCTATATGGGTGCGAGCATCGTCCCGCTGTTTGATGTTGGCGACGAAGATATTCTCTTCGTGCAGGGGAATACGGATCGTTTGTCCCCACTGGTCGGCGGACAGAGCGGGCGTCTGCGTGTGATCGATGGTCAAATGTATACGGAGAATGGTCGCGAGATCACGCTTGAGCAGAATGGTCGGTTGAAGACCGGGCCTCGTCATGCGTTCGAGTCTGTACTGTCCCATACGGTTACCTGCAGCCTTGGAACCAAGTCGTTTGAGAAAAAGTTTGGACCAGGCGTGGTTGACTGCGAGGGCAATGCTGCGTCGGCGAGCACACTGATCGAAGAAATCGTTTCACGGACACGCCTGATGGAAGTCAAGGACACATTTGTCAACGCCGACATCAGTACAGCACTGCCCGGTCCTGATATGTCCCCTGTGAGAGCATCTGTGGATCCTTCAGAGGAACCAGCCCCGGTAGAGCTTGAAGCAACGAACGAGGTCGAAGAAGCCAGAGTTTCGCGCAAGTTCTAATCCCGTGGTATGTGGCAAATGTCTTCTTTTTCAATACAACAATAAACACACTTGATACATGGAGTATATGAGATGAATACGAAGAAAATGATCAGCATGTTTGTTCTTTCACTGACAACCCTTATTTCGGTCGATCAAGCAGAAGCATGGGTGAGGTTTGGCCTTCTGGAATCCAACAATGTGACGATGCGAGGCAGCAGTGTCAGTTTTCCAGCCGGGAATGCGGCGAGAATCGGTTTGAGTACAGTTGTCAGTCGTATTTACAACAATCCGAGCGAAGCGTGGATTACGCAGCAATGGGGTGATAACTCCCTGTCGTTCAACAACGGTCAAAGCGAAGTCTGGTTTAGTGCAAGCGATACTTATAGCCCGGCTGTGGCGTTTTCGTATACGAACTGGTGGACGGGAAGAATCGATGAAACCGATGTGGTTTTCTACAACGGTATTTCCTGGAATTATACAATGAATAAGACGTCTGTCTGGCCTTATGGTGGGTCCAGGCGACCATTCCAGACGACAGCAATGCACGAGTATGGCCACGTGTTGAGCCTCGGTCACGAAGATGATGAATACAATATCATGGGGCAGGACTGGGACCATATCCATTGCAATGGTAACACCGTCCGCAGCTACCTGGGAGAAGATGCCTCTGACGGGCTGGTGGATTCCTATGGTCGCATCAGTGGTGCATCGTTTGAAGATGTCAGCGTCAGTCTGTTTGAACGTGGCGGATCGTCCAATGGATACAGCACACATAATTTCTGCGACGTGTATACAGCTGGCGGGTCATACCTTGGATCGTCAAATTATTCGACATTCAACGGTCAACGTCGCTACAATCTGAACAAGGGTACGACCTATAGGTTCGAGTACAGCTTTGAGAACAATGGAGAAACAACGCGCACAGTTCGCGTCGGGTTCTATCTCTCAAGCAACAACTACATCTCGACGAATGATACACTGCTGACGACAACGATGATGACACTGGGACGAGGCAACGTCTATACGAGCAGGCGTTCCATTACGCTTCCTGGCTGGTTAAACTCCGGATCCACCTGGTATATCGGAGCCATCGTTGACGACAACAATACGCTTTCCGAGGTCGATGGTTCAGACAACGCCGCGTATCACATCGTCAGAATCAACTGACGCGGACGCTTCATGAACTGAAGACACTCAATGTTGTGTAGTGCGTGTAAAACCAGACCGGCCCGCCGATTCATCGACGGGCCGGTCTTTATGTTTTATCGGAATATGCTGTATCGTTTTCTCTGTCCGTGGTAGAATCGTTTTCTCTGTCCGAGGTAGATACTTCTCTGTCCACGGTAGATATGTCGTCGCAGATCACGAGATACGTCGTCGCAGATCACGGGGCTAACATGCACGGGGAAATTGGCCCTGTTCCTTCAAATACCCGATAATCGTGTGTAGAATCCCGCAATACGGCGGGCAGGACCGACCATAAGCTGGCAGGGCATATTCACAACGCGATGATGATGAACGAACCGTCTCCGATAACCATCGATGCTGCGGACAATACCTCCCCACCACCAGGTCCCCGGCGCAATGTACGCATCCTGTTCCGCTGTATGATGTTGCTGGTGATGTTCGTCGGACTGGACGTTGCGGTCGGTCTTATCCTGTGTCGCGACGGACGTTTTTTACGATGGCCTATCCCCCGATATTCGCTGCTTTTTACCAGCGAAGCGAGAGACCGTCTCTATCAACCCCCTGGCGATATGTTTCGTTTTGACGCGGACCTGGGATGGTCGCTGAAGCCCAATTATATCTACCCGAAGGATCGCGGAGCCGGGATGGTCAATCGTGGCGGTTTTCACGCGAGTCGGGAATATGACATTATCGCCCCACAACATGCTCTGCGTATCGGTGCGTTCGGGGATTCATATACCTACAGCGGGGGCGATTACTTCAAAACCTGGACGCATCAACTGGAGCAAAGTCGTCCCGGAATCGAAGTGCTCAATTTTGGGGTGGGTGGTTATGGGACGGATCAGGCATATTTGCGGTATCGCCGCGATGGTCTGCCCTACAAGCCTGACATCGTGCTGATCGGACTTATGCTCGAAAATGCCTTGCGCAACGTTTCTGTGTATCGCCCTGCCTATTACCACGACAGTTCCACTGCCGTCAAACCCCGGTTTCTGATCGATGATACCAATGTGCTGACACTGGTTCCCTGCCCGGTCGCCACACTTGAGGAGTTGTGGTCATCTGTCGCATCGGATTCTCTGCTCGAAACCCTGTATGAGACCGATTTCTGGGTTCGTCGTGCATCGCTGGCGTATCGTGGGTCGCCAGTGTTTATCTCCAGTTTTGCCAGTATTCTGTACTCCGGTTATGAAAACAGCGGGCGTTGGCAGGCGCCATATTATGAGGATACATCAAGCGAACCTTTCCGCGTCACGTCCGCTATCCTTCGTGATTTCTACCGCGAAGCCCTGGACGATGGTGCAGATCATGCCCTGATCCTGCTGTTTCCTGATCGCAAGACGATCGAAGGACGCCTGGCTGGCGATGCGCCGTATTGGCACTCGATGACCGACTATCTTGAAACGCGTGGAATTCCATACCTCGACCTGACGCCACATCTGGTGAGCGCAAGTCAAGCTGGGGGTGCTGAAAGCCTCTTCCGGGGTAATCATTATAATTTCGAGGGAAACAGTATCGTCGCACGAGCGGTTGCAGATGCGCTTTTTGCGGCGGACAATGATTCTGCGTCGGACAATGATTCTGCGGCGGACAATGATTCTGCGGCGGACAATGGTATTGCGGCTGACAAGGGTTTTGCGGCGGACAATGAGCTGGAGGGTTCATCATGACTCAGCGCGTTGCCAGCGAGGGGGCTTTCCATCGAAAAACCGTCATTGGCGTGATGGGTGGCGGAGATGTTGAAGACAGTGTCATCGAACTGGCTGTTGAGCTTGGGGGGCGTATTGCGGACCGTGGCTGGACGCTTCTGAATGGCGGTCGCGCTTGTGGCGTGATGGAGGGATGCACGCGTGGGGCGAAGCAGTCCGGCGGGATGGTGATCGGAATCCTGCCGTCACGAGACACTACCGGATCAATCGCGGAACTTGATATTGCCATCGTCACGGGGATGGGTGACGCGCGCAATCTCATCAACGTCCTCACCAGCGATGTTGTCATTGCTCTGCGAGGTGGAGCAGGTACGGTTTCCGAAGTTGCACTCGCGCTGAAGAACGATACACACGTCATCCTCCTCGATTTCGACCTTCTGGACACCTTCCCCGCCCACCGTGACTCCGGAATGCTGAGGCTGGTTTCGACCGCTGAGGAAGCCGTCCGCCTGGCAGCATCGCTGTTGACCCTGTAATTGCTGGAAAAACTTCCTATGATCCGAGGGTGGTCCTGCCACATGATGCAGGCCGATGAGATGTTCAGTATCTACAGGTCTGCGCAACTCCTTCAGTAGATGTCGTCTTGATCATGTGCATGTGATCGGTAAAGGTAAAGTATCAATGGAGCAGATTGGAATCAATACCATGAAGCTCCGCACGCTCGCTGTCATCGTTGGATTACTGGGGGTTGCATGCCCCGCCAATGGACGCAGAGCCGTCTTTCGCTACACTATCGCCCGATGCTGTGCTCGCTGACGTGTCGTGTGTGGCGGGTATGAGCGTGATTGAACCCACAGTGGATGACAACGATGCAGACGCTCCTTGAAGCACAAAATCTTGTGAAGCAGTTCAGCGGCCGAACCGTGGTACGCCATGTGTCGTTCAGCGTGGGAGAAGGTGAGATTGTTGGACTGCTGGGTCGCAATGGCGCTGGAAAAACGACGAGCTTTCGCATCACAGTTGGAATGATCGCCCACGAAGAGGGGAAAATCATCTTCAACGGTGAGGATGTCACCAAGCTGCCCATGTACAAGCGGGCGCAACGGGGAATTGGATATCTCGCTCAGGAACCAAGCGTTTTTCAGCGGTTGACGGTGGAGCAGAATCTGCTGGCGATCATGGAAAATCTTCGCGGGATGACACGGGGCGAGCGTATGGCGAAGACGGCAGAATTGGTTGAACAGTTTGGTCTGACGCGTCAGGCGAAGCAAATTGCAAGAACGCTCTCCGGCGGTGAGCGGCGAAAGCTGGAAATCGCACGGGCGTTGATCACGAACCCCAAACTCATCCTCCTGGACGAGCCATTCAGCGGGGTCGATCCCATTGCGGTCGAAGAGCTGCAGCGAGAGATTTTACGCTTGAAGGATCGTGGTATTGCAGTCCTTCTGACCGATCACAATGTCCGTGAGACTCTGTCTGTGACAGATCGCAGCTATATTTTAACGGAGGGGACCATCCTTGCGTCGGGTGCGCCGAAGGAACTGGTGAAGGATCAGCGTGTCCGGTCAGAGTATCTCGGATCGACGTTCCGTGGCGATGAATTCGACGATCGGACGGACGCCATTCTTTCGACACCAGCCAACGTCCCCGCATCCTAACCCCCCATGAGGTAGTCTAAGGTGGAATTCCCAGCAGCAAGATCAGCTACAGATTTTGATTTTCAGACGATTCTGTACGAAAAATCTGAACACCGCGCCACAATCACGCTCAACCGCCCGGAGAGATTGAACGCGGTGAATTTTCCGATGCTCCGCGAACTGCGCGATGCGATCGAAGATGTGTCGTGGGACGATTCCATTCGCGTCCTCGTCATCACCGGAGCAGGAGAACGAGCGTTTTGCACGGGAGCAGACCTGAAAGAACAGGAGTCTCGCTGTCTCGGAGATGCGGATGCCTACTGGAAGTGGATGGGCGCGTTCATTGAAATACACGAAAAGCTCCGAAACATCGGAAAACCAACCATCGCACGGTTGAACGGAATGGTGGTCGGCGGGGGCAATGAGATCAACATGTCCTGCGATCTCGCCGTAGCAGCCGACGACATCATCATCCGGCAGGTCGGCGCTGCTCGGGGAAGCGTGGCAGCCGCCGGCGCGACACAGTGGTTGCCGCTGATCGTGGGCGATCGTCGCGCGCGTGAAATTTTGATGCTCTGTGATGAGATTCCGGCAGCACAGGCGCTTGAATGGGGCTTAATCAATCGCGTAGTTCCTCGATCAGAACTGGATGCTGTGGTGAATGAGCTGTGTGTGAAACTGATTGATAAGCTGCCCGAATGCATGCGATACACGAAGCAGCAGCTCAACTATTGGCGCGATGTTTCCTGGCATCAGACGATCGGACATGCTCGCGAGTGGCTGGCCATTCACAACCATTCTGGCGAAACAAAGGAGGGAATCCGGGCGTTCGTCGAGAAGAGACCTGTGAATTATGAATTGGTACGTCGCAAAGAGTAACGTCACAAAGAGCATTCACGGGACGCAGGAGTTGCAGTGAGATCATTGCGATGCTTCTGGCTCGCGTGCATCTGCCTCGTCAGGCCAGATCGCTCGTGCATACATCTCGGCGTAGGCCTGCTCCGGGCGCGTCTCGACATCCATGATTTTTCCAAGATCCCGCCACTCATGGCCCATGGATTCGTAAACCTGCTCCATGTGGTCCGGTCGAATCCCGGCGGATGCGGAACGGTTGATGGTCGTGGACAACGTCGATCGAGGGATGCTTCCTGATGTGAGCAGTTCAGCAAACAGACCGGACAATTCAAGCAACCATGGGAGACGTTCCGTGGATTGAGTCGCGTCGTACCTGGGAAGGTCAATCCCCTGCTTGCGAATGGCTTCACATATGTGCCTGGGAACCAACCAGTCTGTCAGCAGTTCTGCACCGAAATCTCGATGATTGATGTCAAACATCTCCTCCTCAATCTTCAGCAGCGCGTCCACATCATTCTTAGGCACCATAGCAAGCGCGGTCGAATATGCCTGCGGACACGCTGTAGCAAACCCAAGGCACCCTATCCTGGAGAGCAGTCCGCAGGTAAAAGCCTCATCAGGCTGACAACATTTCAACCTGTGCGCAAGGTGTCGAATGGCTGCTGCCCGGGCGCTGGCTTCCTGCCAGAAATCGGCATAATCAAAATTGGGACAGGAATTCTGAGAACCTGCATTGACCAGTGAAAATGAAAGTGCAATATCCTTCACACGCACCATGCCAAGCAGTGTGATCGCGTGTTGAATCGATGCAATCTCGTTCTTCAAACCAGCCAGAGGAGAGTTGACGTATTTGAGAATGCGAGACGCAGTGGCCGGGTCAGTCTCGATAACGTCGGAGAGTTCTTCAAGCTTTGTGTTTTCATTCCCGGCAAGCTGAACGATCTCCATGGCCACGCCAGTGGGGGACGGCAGATCACAGGTGTGTTTGATCTTTTCAAAAGCCTCACGTGACATAACCCCACCCTTTTATTCCAGAACCTGTTCCCCAACAGTCTCTGTCCTGTTTATCGGTAGATGGGTCACCATCAGGAAATAGGGTATACCCATTATACGAACGGGGGGCATTGGGGTATTTACGGATGGTAAAACTACGGACAGGGCATCATCCATCGACGCATCCGGTTGCAATCGCAGCCTGTTCGGAGACAATACCCCGCACTATGAGCGAACCGATTCTAAGTGAAATAACAGATGGAATTGGGGTGATTACCCTAAACCGCCCCAACGTTCTAAATGCTTTATCTCTGGACCTGATGAAGCAGCTTGTTGAGACACTCGAACAATTTGATGAAAACGATGACATCCGCGTCATCGTCCTGGCTGGCAGCGAAAAGGTCTGGGCAGCCGGTGCGGACATCAAGGACATGGCAGACGCGTCTGTCGTCTCCATGCACCAGCGGAATCAATTCGCCCGATGGGAGCGAATAAAGCGGATTCGCAAGCCGATCATCGCAGCCGTTAGTGGATATGCCCTGGGCGGCGGATGCGAACTGGCGATGCACTGCGATATCATCGTCGCCTCCGAAACGGCAAAATTCGGCCAGCCGGAGATCAACATTGGGGTGATTCCGGGTGCAGGCGGAACGCAACGACTCACGCGGGCGATCGGGAAATATCGGGCGATGGAGATGGTGCTGAATGGTCGCTTCATCGACGCGAAGGAGGCTGAGCGGTTTGGCCTGGTGTCCCGTGTTGTCCCCAAGGAACATTACCTATCGGCTGCGATGGCGATCGCGAAACAGATGGCCAGGCGACCTACAGTGGCACTGCAACTTGGCAAGGAAGCAATTTTGAAGGCGTCCGAGTTGCCGCTCAGCGAAGGGTTGGAGTATGAGCGAAAGCTCTTTTACATGCTCTTCGCCACCGAGGATCAGAAAGAAGGCATGCGGGCGTTCATCGAGAAGAGAAAACCCGTGTTTGAAGGCAAGTGACTGCCCTTGGCAGTTTTGATAAGCCCTTGGCAGTTTTGTAAGATTTTGTCAGCGAGACAATGGATGAGCGTGTGGATATGAGTGATTCAAATGCTGTACTGCTGGTTGAAAATGAGTGCGGTGTCCGGACATTGCGGATGAACCGTCCGGACGTCTTGAACGCGTTCGACCACGATCTCCTCGGTGCGATGGTCAAGGAAGCGAAACTCGCAGCCAGGGATGACACCGTCCGTTGCCTCGTGATCGCAGCCAATGGTCGGGCATTCTGCTCCGGGCAGGACCTCGAGAGCGTCAAGGACAGCATGAACGAACCCGGCGGGATGGAGCTTGGGCAGCATATCCGAAAGCTGTACAACCCCCTGATCCTGTCGCTGCGAACGATGGAAAAACCTGTCATTGCGTCGGTCAACGGCGTGGCAGCCGGTGCGGGGTGCAGTCTCGCGATTGCGTGTGATTTGCGGATCGCAGCCACATCCGCGTCGTTCATCGAAGTCTTCATCAACGTCGGGCTGGTCCCGGATTCCGGAAGCACATTCACGCTGCCCAGATTGATCGGGATGGGACGTGCGATGGAAATGGCGTTTACGGGTCGAAAAGTACGATCTGACGAGGCGTTGAATATCGGACTGGTGAATCAGGTCGTCCCGGACGAGGAATTGTCGGTTGTGACGCGTGCGTTGGCTGGAAGGCTCGCGACCATGCCGACCAAGGGCATCGGATTGACGAAACGGGCGTTTAATCGCGGCTGGACGGTCGATCTGGCGGATCAACTCGAATATGAAGCAGCATTGCAAACCACTGCTGGTCAAAGTCACGATCACAAGGAGGGGGTCCAGGCGTTCCTCGAAAAGCGCAAGCCAGAGTTTAAGGGCTGTTGAGTCCTGCTGAAACGTCCCCTATAATCGATTTGTCAGTGGTTGTATCGAATCGGAAGCTGGCAGGGGTATGACCCGGAAGCTGGCGAATTGGAAGCTGGCAGGGGTATGACCCGGAAGCTGGCGAATTGGAAGCTGGCAGGGTATGACGTGGTCCGGGAGAATTCCATGGTCCAGACAAGCGACATCCAGGTGCAACCCCAGTCTACGCCGAGATCGCAGGCGGTCTGGTGGGTGATTGCGGGGTCTCTGGCGACCATTGCGGTGTGCATGGCATTGCGTCTCGATCGCCCCATGTTGCCGGTGGCATCCGGACAGACGTCCGGCGGTGCGGGCGGTATTTTCGCCTTCAGCGCTCAACTGGACAATGACAGCTACGGCGTGTTCATGGTCGATGTGGATACGATGAACATCTGGTGCTACGAATATCTGAAAGGTGGTCCGAAATTGCGATTCGCCGCCGCCCGTTCGTTCATGTACGATCGATACCTTGAAAATCACAACTGCGAAGATCTGTCGCCCAGCGATGTGAAAGCACTCGTTGAGCAGCAGCGCGAGCAGAAACTGCGTAGTCGCTAGTGGCATTGGTTTCATCATTGGCGACGTTTATTATCCAAGCGGCGACCGTAAGGGCGCGGTTTTTCCAGGGTCGGCTCCTTTACGGTCGCGGCTCGGATCAGGTGGGATTTCGGACACTATGGCCAAAATGTTTTGTACGCTCGAAGAAGCGATGGAAAAGCTGGGTTGGACCGAAGACCAGGTCAAGGAAGCTGTCCGGGATGGAGATCTCCGTGAATTCCGGGACGGCGGCAAGGTCAACTACAAATCCGATGAAATAGACAAGCTCGCAGCCGCAGCCGAGGCATCGGATGGTCCGGCTGCGTTGTCCGACGCAGATATGGGGTTGTCCGCCAGCATTGGACCGATCAGTCTTGCAGACTCCGACGAAAACCCAATGCCAGACCTTTCCTCTTCCGGATCGCT
Source organism: Planctomycetota bacterium (assembly GCA_024275565.1). Lineage (GTDB taxonomy): Bacteria > Planctomycetota > Phycisphaerae > UBA1845 > UBA1845 > JAJRYY01. Next base: position 10,778 of record JAJRYY010000167.1, on the reverse strand, counting down.
CAGCCTGACCGATATTGGCGGCTTGACCGGTACTGGTCTCGATCTGGGCGGTTCTGCCACGGATGCAGGTGGTCCCGGCGGTACATCTTTCGATCTTTCTGCGTCCTCTGGGATCAATCTCGCCTCTGGCGGCGAAGACATGATCAGCTTCGACGACGAGGCAGAGGAGGCAGAGGGAACCTCGGGCGGAACCAAGAAGGACGATACCGTCGTCAGCTCTGTTGGCATCAGTGTTTTCGACGAAGAGGATCTGGATGAAAGCGCCGATCCAATGGCCAAGACGATCATGTCCAGCACTGCGAGCGGTACGGGCCTGGAAGGGGTTGGCAGTGGTTCTGGTCTGCTCGATCTGACCCGTGAGAGTGATGACACCTCCCTCGGTGCAGAGTTGCTCGACGAGATTTACCCTGGCGAGGAGGGTACGGTCGAGATGGGTGAAGACACCCGCGCCGGTCTCGAAGGCATCATGCCCGATGAGACTCCAACGGTCGCAGAAAACGCGGAAGTCTTCGAACCAGCGGCCGCAGCGGTGGCGACCCCTGATGTGCCGATTCGAGCGCGTGCTGCTACGGGCGATGGTACAACCGATCCTTTTTCGGGAGGCGTTACCGCGCTTGTGGCGATCTCCATGGTCGTCATGTGCCTCTCAGGTCTGGCGATGGCGTCTATGATTCGCGGAGTCTGGCCACCGGTTCTGAGCTTCGTTTTCAGCAAGCTATGGATGTTTGGGCTGGGAGCGGTCGTCGCAGGCGGTATCGCGACAGGGACAGCCATATTCCTCGGAAAGCGCTCCGCCAGCTAAACAGGTTTTGGAAAGCGCTCCGTCAGCGAAACAGGTTTCGGACTGGCGTGTTTTAACAGAACCGCCGTATTTGCGTGATGCCCGACTCAATGCAGGATTGATCGAAAGAGCACTACCCACCAGGTGGGGTTCGAACGTCTGGTCTGATTGGGCAGCTTGTCACACGGAAAAGCCTGCGCTCGGGCTTGATTCTGAGCGGGTTCTTGACCTTTTTTCTCTAATCATAATTCCCCTGGTCGTGATTCATGTTTTTCTTTGTCGCGTTTCGGATGTAGGGTGCAAGCTGGTCTTGATACAACGTTCGTGGCGCTGTAGAAAGAGGGTGTTGCGATGATACTGTATCGGGCAATCCTTCCGTCGATGTTTTTTGGTATGGAGTGATACGATGTCTTTCTCTAGGATGGTTTCGTTGGGTTCTCGGTTGGCGATGGTGTGTATTTGTGGTTCGATCTGGGTGTCAGGGACTGGCTGTGCATCTGCGGATCGCGTCCAGCAACTGGAAACCTTGAATCGAAACCTGAACGCCGAAAAGACCGAACTCCAGCAGGAGTTATACGATCTTCGCATCGGGTCGCAGAGTCATCGTGAGCGTCTTGAATCCCTGCAGGGGCAGCTGAGCACCAAGGACATGCTCATCGCCAATCTCCAGAGTGAGAATGACGGCCTTGAGGACAAATTCAGCAAACTGCAGAGAATCGCGGAGAACATTGCTGATCGCCCCCCAGGACCTGTTCTCGGCAACACCAAAGCTCTACCAGCCGCCCTGGACGCAGCCTTGCAACAATTTGCAGCCGCCCACCCCGACGCCATCGCCTACGACCCTTCCAACGGTGCCCTGAAATGGAAGTCAGACCTCCTCTTTGCGCTGGGCAGCGACATAGTCAAGCAGAGTGCCCGGGAGTCGTTGCAGGCATTTAGTACCATCATGAACTCCGAGGCGGCCCGCGATTTCGACCTCATCGTGGTCGGACATACGGACAACATCCGCATATCCCAGGCTGCCACCAAAGCGAAGCACCCAACCAACATGCACTTATCCGTCCATCGCTCCATCGCAGCTCAGCAGGTTCTACGCGAGTATGGCGTACCAGCCGAACGGGTAGGCGTGACCGGGTTCGGGGAGTATCGTCCGATCGCGCCCAATGACACCGACCAGAACCGGATGCGAAATCGACGCGTGGAAATGTACATCGTCCCCCACGGTCTGTTTGGATCGTCGCCCGCGTCAGCCATGGCGATTACCGGACGTGACGACACAGTCAAGTAGACCTGGTTCCGGGTGATTTAAGCAGTACGCCACAGTAATTTAAGCAGTACACCACAGTAAGAAGTCGTACGTCACCCGCGATGAGGACAGGCGTCATATCCATCAGCTGGCTGTGTCATTTCCCATAATCTGCCGAAGTAAAAGTTGGGCGAATTTTCTGTGTCAGGGGTCGTCACTCCGTAGATGAACGGATATAATGAGCGTACGCAAGTTGGTCTCGCTCCTTAGGGCGTGAAATCATCCGATGCGGAAAATACAGCTGCGTCAGTGCGACAATGATTTGATGACCACGCATGCAGCGCAGGCCGACCTCGCGTCGGTAAACAGTAACGCCTGTTCCTTGGATGACACGCGGAATGAGCAACCAATCTAACGTTTCCGACCCCACTGATTCGCGGCGCCGCCCTTCACTGCTGAGTTTCATCCTCTATGGTTGGTCAAACAGCGTGTGGTTCGGCATTTTCCTGCTGTCCCTTATCTTCATCTACAGCTCAGCCGGGAGCGCATACCCACCCATCCGGCAGCACCCTTCGCTCGACATGACCGAAATGGAGTGGTTTCACTGGTGGCCTTTCTTGCTGATGATCGCGATGATGTGCATCAACATCACCGTCGTCACCTTCAAACAAATCCCATTCCGAAAAGTGAACCTCGGCGTCTGGACGATCCATACCGGCATCCTCATGCTGTCGCTCGGAAGCGTCTACTATTTTGGGACCAAGCTCGAAGGCGACGCACCCGTATTCCGAAGGCGTGCAGTCATCGAACTGCCAGGCCACGAACCCGTCTCCATGCTCATCCGCCTGAACAACCACGTCAGCGTTGGTACAGGCAGCGATGCCTACCATTTTTCCGTATCACAGATCTTCCCGAACTGGAACATCGCTTCCGGAGACGACAAAGGCAAAACCGCATACATGGCCTGGATCGACGTCGTCACACCAACCCAGAAATACACACGGCAGTTGCTGGCAGGTTTTCCGCAATATACCGAAGACATCCTGCCAGACCGCACGCGCGCCAAAAAAACGCTCGGAAACCCACTCGTCGACGACACACTCTCGCTCACGCTCGATTATGAACCGCAGGACAAATTCTTCCTGATGGACACGTCAGCCCTCCATGTCAGAGTCGCCGGTGCGGACGAGTGGGTTGAACGCCCGATGGATGACCTCCCGCGCTACCACGACCACATCGCCGCTCGTACCGATGCAATCCTCTCACCGTTAGATCGCGACATGCCCCTGCGCCCCCTCGACATGCCCGTTCCAGCACTCGAGAAGGGCAAACCCGGTGCAGCCGATGATCCCCTTACAGAGTACGACGTCCGTGTGAATGCCTATCTTCGCTACGCGATCCCGGCTGCCCAGTGGGCCACAGACGGAGACCGACTCAATCCGGTCGCCAAGCTCACACTCAAAGCTGGTCCCAGTGCACGCCTGGACTATGATTTAGTGGCTTTCGATGCGAGGCGAAGCACGGCTGAGCAGGGACAGATTGCCTTCCGCTGGGTCGCATCCCAGGAAGCCCTCGACCAGCTCTCTAACCCATCCGATGGGAAGCTCGTCTTCCACATCCCGGAGACCGGCCAGTCCTTCACGGTTCCCATCGACGACGTCTGGCCACCGAAGAACGAAACCCCAGGCGTCGAGCCCGAATTCAGACCTCTGGAAGGATCACGCTACGCCTACCGCGTCAAAAGCGTCATACACGACCTGGTCATCCAGTCCGGCGAACGTTCCGGAGCAACCATGTCCGTCGCGACGGTCGAACTCAAGACACCCGACCGGATCATCACACGCTTCGTCGCAAACCTCCCCGATGCATCAAGAGATATCGGGGACGACCAGCGCATGGTCCAGCCGGATCCGATCGTGAACATAGAATTCAATACCGGCGGTGGAGGCGGGCTGACCGCACGCGTCACCCTGGTAGCCGGCCCGGACGATATCGGCGCATACATCCTCTTTCATGGTCCGGATGGCAGTCTCCAGAAACTTCCGATTGTACCGGGTGGTTCTGTCTCGCTGAGTCCCGGCGTCGAAGCCCACCTCATCTATCTGATCACCCACGCGGAGGAAGTCATCAAACCAAAGCGCGTCCCGGAATCAGAACGCCAGCGTGGCACCAGACGACACTACGCCATGATCCGAGCCACCATCAGCAAGGGCGACTGGGAAAAAACCCTCTGGTTGCAATTCAACGATTACGCCTTACCAAACGAGCAATACCGCATCTCAAGGCGCATCAACTACAGCCCCGTCTCTCTCAGACTCCCGGACGGGAAAATGGTCGAAATGATGTTCTCCAGAAAATCGCACCCCCTGCCCACCCCCATCGCGCTCGAATCGTTCGATATCGATACCCACTTGGGCGGTTACACCGGCGATACCAACACCATCCGGGATTTCGTCAGCAAGCTCCGCTTCAAAACAGATACCGGCTGGAGCGATACCATGCAGATGAGCTCCAACCGACCCGCCACCGAAGGCGGATTCTGGTATTTCCAGTCAACCTGGGATCCGCCCTCGCCAGCCGCCGGATATGGCGGTATGAATTACACCGGCATCGGCGTCGGCAACCGCAACGGCGTCTACATCCAGCTCACCGGAACCTGCATCGCGGTCGCAGGCATGCTTTACGCATTCTATTACAAACCTGTCTTGCGTCGGAGGATGCAGGATCAGCTCCGCGCAAAGCTCGACAAAAACAAGGCAGACAAAGAATCATCTGAAGAACACGCCGACGCAGAAATGACGGAACAGATGGCATCCATTTGACTGAGAATCAGGCAGGAACTGAGATCGGATAGAATCATGGAACAATATGTCGCATACATACTGGCGGGAAGCTTCGGACTGTTAAGCCTCTGTCTAGGCCTTGCCATGGTTCCACCAAGGGCGAGAAAACACATCCTCGACGCGATCGTCGTCGCCTTGATCGGTTACGTCGTTGTCAACAAATCCATGAACGCACCACCCAAAGTCGAACCCAGCACGTTTGCAGCAGCCGTCGATATGACCCCACTCGACAACATCGCTGTTCAGGACAAGGGACGACTCAAATCCTTCGCCTCTCACGCCAGAAGCCTCATGAGAATCGTCACTGGCGGACATCTCATCGCAGGTCAGTCACAAAGCTTCACATTCCTCGATCTCATGTTCCGCCCGGAAGCATACCGAAATGCGGACTGCGTATACGTCAAACAAAAGCTGATGCGAAGCGAAATCCGCGAACAGCTTGCTGAAAATGCCACGGTCGATCCAGCCATTCTCGACACCTTCGAACAGACCGGACTCATCTCGCCAGTACTCCTCGAACACCCTGCCGTGCAAGCCAGACTCGACATCCTCGAACGCGACCTCATCAAGACCAGCAAACACGTCGGACAGATTCGATCCGCCATGGCAGTACAGCGAGCGGGCACCCTCTTCAACAATCTCCCCATCGTACCCGCCACAGACAATGACCCAAAATCGCGATGGCACATTGTTGATGAACTGGCAACTGGAATGCCAGCAGACACCAGCCACGCCGGAATGTCCACAGGTGGAATCCCAGGCCTGGACCCCCAGAAAGCAGCAGATCTCCTCCAGGGATGGATCCAGCTCCGCGATGCATGGCGCAACGAAGACGCAACCGCCGTCAACGCTCAACTCGCCCACATCGCCACCGCGCTCAGAGCTGTCAATCCCGAGATCTACCCGGACATCGAACTGCTCAAGCTCGAAAGCTGGTACTACCGCATGAAGAGCATGACATGGATCTGGCTCGTCTACGCGATCGCTGTCATCCCCCTGCTCATGTCCGTCATCTACCATTGGCGCGGTGCACGCTGGACCGGAATCCTCATCTTCACCATCGCATTCGCCCTGCACACCTTCTCACTGGGGCTACGCTGGTATATCTCAGGACGCGTCCCAAACGCAAACATGTTCGAAGCGATCACGGCCGCAGCATGGTTCGGATCATTCTTTGCATACATCATTGAATTCCTCGTGCGCAAAACCCCCCTCAAAACCATCTTCTTCCTGGGGGCAGCCGTCGCATCCATGATCGCTGCAATGTGTACGCATTTCCTGCCAGTGACCCTCAACAGCGACATCGAAAACATCATGCCAATCCTCCACGATGTCTGGCTGTACATCCACACAAACATGATCATCTTCAGCTACGCCCTCATCATGATGGCAGCCGTCACTTCCATCCTGTACCTGAGATTTCGCATCGGCGGTGGTTCAGCAGAATCCGCCGTCCTCGGTGGTGCAGGATCACTCATCGTCAGAAGAGAAAAAAGCTTCATCCGAGGCGGTGTCGTCTCATTCGCACAGGTCCTCGACGGAGCGACCATGGTCATCATGGAGCTGTCGTTCATCACGCTCTGGGCAGGCCTCGTCATGGGCGCAATCTGGGCGGATCATTCATGGGGCAGACCCTGGGGATGGGATCCCAAAGAGGTCTTTGCGCTGAACACCTTCATCATCTTCCTGCTGCTGGTCCACGTCCGATTCAAAGTCCGCGACAAGGGACTCTGGACCGCAATACTCGCCACGGTCGGCTGCATCGTCATGCTGTTCAACTGGATCGTCATCAACTTCGTCATCACAGGACTGCACAGCTATGCATAAGCGGTTCACGTAAGGAGAGGCATAACGAGGGACAACAGGCAAGGGCATAAGGGGGGGGGGCAACAGGGATAAGCAAGCCCCCCACCAGTCTGCAATAAAACCCATCTCCCACCTGCCAACCCCAGACAACCGCCCCTACCCCCGCCTACTCCCCTGCAACACCCGCCTGCCCCCCTGCCGTCTCATCTGCTACCCCACCACCCGCACCAACAGCACCACCACCGACCGCACCAACAGCACCCGCCCCACCCGCACCAGCAACCCCGGAATCATCCAATATCTCAAAATATTTCCCCGTCGCCGTGCAAAGTTCTGCCACATTCAAACCCACAAGAAGCACCAGACGCGAAACCTCATTCTGCTGCGTCCGCAACGATTCCCGACGCCGCAACAAATCATCAACATTAAGCTTTCCAGCAAGATAATTCTCAAGCCCGGTATCATAATCCCGATGAAAGCGATGCAGGTTTGCCTCAAGCTCAACCCGACTCGCACCAAGCGTATCGATCCGAATCAGCTGCTCTAAGATGTCCATAAAAATGATATTCTCACGCGCAGCGATCGCCTCCTCGAACCGCTGAATACGAGTCTGCGCCTGACGCGTCAAGCTCGTCGTAACCCGCGCATCAACCCGGCTGACATTAAAACCAACCGTCATCGACCAGTCAGATTCACCATTCGTTTCACCACGCCCCTCAAGAGAAGATCTCCCATCCAGCAACAACGCAATATCCCACTGCCCACGCCGCGCCAAATCAAGCTGAACTTCAGCATTCTCAACCTCATTCTGAAGCGTCGAAATCTCGGGGTCCGTAGCAATGCTCAACCGATAAAGCTCCTCATGCGTCTTCCCCTCAAACGGATTGAACGCATCGTTCAATGGCTCCACCTGCGCAAAAAGCGGAAGACCAACCGCAACTTTCAACCGACCAAGCTCAACCTCATACCGACCCGTAAGATTACGGACTATCGAATTAACGCGCGTAATCTCAGCCCGGATCCGACTGCGATCCGTCTCAATCAAAGCCTTCTGGACGCCCTCAAGACGAACCAGCACCTGCCCAAGATCTTCAAGCCACGATTCCGCATACGACACCTGACGACCAAAATCCAGCAACCGATGAAGCTGAAACAGCGCACGCTGCAATCGCTGACGCACCTCATTGATATACGACAGTTGCGAATCATTCACAAAATTACGCTGAAAAATATCCTCACTCGTACGCTCAAGTTTCTCACGAGAAGCCCAGAGCGGATAACGCAATCGAGCAGATACAAACGGAGAATTCCCGATCTCCTCATCCGACGCGGACGTCACATAACCCATGTTCACATCAAGCTCCGTCGTATCAAAAAACCGCTTCTCAATACCAAGCTCCACAGTATGCGAACGATCACGAACCGTCGTCTCAGGGTCACGACGCGCAGAAACACGCTGCGTCGATCGAAAACGCGGCGTCAGAGAATCACGCGAAACCACGAAAAAATCGTACCTCGCCTCCTCAGATTTGAACCGTTGAAAACTCGATTTAATATTCGGCTGAAGGCTGAAGGCAAGCGGTATCATAGACTCAGCCGAGATTTCGTACACCTCATCCGCCCGATCCTGGGACATACGCCATTCCAGAGGCCTCGATGAAGGAACCGTCGGCGTAGGAAGATGCACGGAACGATTCAAACGCTCAGACGGCATCGTGGAATCGCAACCAGACACCACCACCAGCACCACTGCAAACAGACCAACTTGACCAATAATCCGTTGTTTCAAACCCCAGCCCGAACAGCTACGCATTTCGAATTGTCACCCTTGCTCGCCGGAGACCAATCGACCCATTCCAATACACAACTACCACCACACACCACAAACACAGCAAGACAGAGACAGCTCACCCGCCAGTACGCTGTCATCCGTCGAATGACGGGTGGAGGCACTATTCCAAGCCGTAACCCTGAAAAAGACCCCTGAAGAAAACCAATACGGGAGTTCTGAAGGGTGCGGACACCACCGCACCCAGCATTGCAGGAACGACAAAACAACAGTCTACAGATTAACCGCGATCTTCCAAATGGTCACCCACAACAAAACGCCTTTGCATCCAACGCGTCTTACCCTCACAATAAGAAACACCATGAACAAGGAAACTCCAGATCCAAACCTCAGACCCGCACCGGAGGACATCCATACAACTTCCGACACAACGTCCGACACAGCTTCCAGCACAGCCTCCGACGCAGCTGCCAGCACAGCTTCCGACGCAGCTTCCGACACAGCTTCCGATCCTGCACGCGACCGGCGGCTACTCACTGGCATACAGGCAGGCGATCCCGAACCGCTGCGTCAGCTCATGGACCTCTACGACCGACTCATCCGATTCGCCATTTATCGGACCGCAAAATCCGAATGCACCCGCGACCCCGCCTTCCTCGACAGCTGCGCTTCCGACGTCTGGCTCGCCCTCATCCAGCGCGTCCGGCGCGACGGACCGGACATCGCCGCAAACCTCCGATCCTACCTCATCCAGATCGCACGCAACAAATGCAACGACCACTGGCGAAAATCAAACCGCGACATCACGCGACACGCTCCACAAGACAGCACGCAGGACAACCTCTCCCCCCTCTCCCCCCACTCCCCACACTCGTCCGAAACCAGCACGATCCAATACATCAACACTTCAATAATTGATGCCTCACCTGATCCTTCCGAAATGGTCATAGACATCGAAGACCTCGAGCGGATCCGCGACTGTGTTCGTGATTTCCCGGAAAACGACCGTAAACTGCTTCAAGAGCTGGACTTACTGACTTCCGCCCGATGGAAGGAGGCAGCCAGCCGCCTTAAAATCCCGGAATCCACCCTCAGATCGCGCTGGACCGCCCTTCTCCAGAAGCTCCGCCACGCCCTGAGTCAAAAGCACTAACCAATAAAATCTAAGAAAATGTTCAGATTCTTTCGCGCATGAGCGGCTTTTCAGCGACTCCTCCTGTGAATACGGGCTTTTTGGGCCTGAAACTAGCGAAACGCTGTGCGAAACACGCTGTAAGGAAAGCTGTAAGGAAACAAGACGCTGTCCGGTAAGAAACATGTGGAATCGAGACTAATATGTCACGCAAATCACACAATAACAGATATTCAGCAGGCGAAGCAGTGAGCAACGACGCATTGATAGGCCTGCTCACCGACGCGATCTCAGCTGAAAAAGCCGGCGTTTTCAAGAAAACACCCGTCGATCCCGCCGCTCTGATGGCCATCGGCTCCGATACAGCACAGCTAACCTGTACAGCAGACCAGCACAGTACAACGCAGCAGACCAGCACAGCACAGCAAACCGGAACCTTCTCGCATTGGATGCTGCACCACACCCGCTCTGTCATGTCCGCTGCCGCTGCCATCGCCGTCACGCTCGGCGTAGCATCCCTCTGGTTCGACGGTTCTTCCCCAACGCCAGCCTACAAAACGGCCATGACGCCCACGGATGCCAATGACGCGGTTCTGGATATCGGGCTTTTCAACACATGTTTCACAGGTCCCACACTTGCAGTGTCAGCCACAGGCTCGCTCGACGGCACATCCCTTAACGGTGAATGCCTGGCAGCTGATTTCGATCATGATGGAGATGTTGATTTTGCGGACTTCGGACTGTTCCAGAAAGTGTCTGGCGCGTCGCGGAGTTGATTTAATATACGCTGATTTGATATACAATGGTCAACCGTCCGGTACGGATTGCGATCTGCCGGGTCGGCACCAGGAAATTTGAATTTTTTCAGGAAGGTTGGATAAACAAGATGAAAAACTTTGCAGCTTTGTCAGTCATGCTCGGTCTCGCAGCCACGGCGTCGGCAGGTACATTTACCGCCGTCATCAACGCTCCGAGTTCCGCCACAACGGGTGTACCCATCGACTTCACCATCATGGGCGACCTCACCAACGACAACGACGGCCTCGCATTCATCAGCATGGACTTCAGCATGTCCGGACCCGATGCAATCAATCTTGGCACTGCCATGACACTCACGACACCCACTGATGGAAGCATGGACAACTTCGCCCAGCCGCTCGGTTACGACGCAAACTACGGCG
>JAJRYY010000166.1 GCA_024275565.1 Planctomycetota bacterium | reverse complement strand
CGTTGCGCAAAATCGCCCGGAGACTCGACACGTTCAAGTCGCTCGAATCCGCGATCTATCAGCCAGCCGACGATCTCCTCGGATTCACGCCGGTCGCCAATCGAAAGCTGAAGCGTGTTCGCGTCGAGTGTCTCAACGTTGGGGACCGGCTGGAGCAGCGCCTGGATCGGCACGACGATGATCCGCGGTTCACCATTTTGCAGCTTCCCATCTCGCAGCTTCCCATCTTGCAGCTTCCCATCACGAAGTTTCCCGCACAATCGCAATCGTTCGTCGTGGATTTCGCCAGCCGACGCCCCTTGCCAGGGCAGGGTTTCGAAGGCCGGGAGAATTTCGACACTGCCGCCGAGGAAAGTTTCCAGGTCTTCGCGGACCTCGTCTGTCTCGTCGAGATGGGCTGTGATGTAGAGTAGGGTGCGATTGAGTCGTTTGAAGAGATTGGCTGTGACGAACGGCGCAGACGACCCCCACAGACCGGAAACCCCCACCAGGGGTGTGTTGTCGGCAAGTGCGTCACCGATCCGGACGAGTGTTGCATCTGCGGCGATCTGTTGGACCACCATATTCACGTCATCGATCATAACTGGAGTGGAGGTGAAGGCAAAATTGGTGGGGTAGCTGCGTTGGATAATCTGACAGTTTCGGCCGGGATGTTTCCGGGAGGGTAAGCCGCATGTCGAACCTCAGACAGGAGAAACGATTCGGTTTGACCAGATACGGTTCGGCAACGCCTAACCCTCCCTTGCCACCTCTGGTGTCATATTTTGGCGCCCAGCGTACGCTGCCGCAGAGCTTCGAACAAACACACGCCCGTAGCCACCGAGACATTCAGGCAGTCGACCGTTCCGAACATCGGAATCCCCACGAGTTCGTCGCAGCGTTCCTGCGTCAACCGCCGCATCCCGGAACCCTCAAGACCCATCACAATCGCAAGTGGACCGGTCAGATCGCATTCAAAAAGCGTCCCCTTCGCACGGTCCGAAGTCCCCACGATGCGTATCCCCTCGTCCTGCAACGCACCAATCGTCCGGGCGAGATTGGTGACCTGAACGAATGGCACGTTCTCAGCAGCACCAGCAGCCACCCGACGGACAGTATCCGTGATATCGACCGCGTGGTTCTTCGGGGCGATGACGGCAAGCACGCCAGCCGCATCTGCCGTGCGGAGACATGCCCCAAGATTGTGAGGATCCTGCACGCGATCGAGAATCAGCAGAAGCGGTGTTTTGCTCCGCTCAAGCAATTCGAACAGATCACTCTCACTACGCGGACCGACGGCTGCGGAGTAATCCACATGCCTCGATGCCATCGGTCTTTTCGTTTTCCCTCGTCGCCCCAAGTGTACCTACCTCGATCGATGCAAGTGTACCTATTCCCGATTGATGCCAGCCCCAGAGGGCATTTGCTGGAGTTCAATGACCCGCTCATCGCGATTCGTTCCGCCATCGTAGTCAGCCAGGCGGCTCGACTCAAGCGGGTGCGGAGTCCCCAGGCTGCACCAGAAAATTCACCATTGATATCCGATGACCCAACAGTCTCGTGTACCGGAGTCCTTAATCCACCGAAACTTTGGGTTGCCAACACCCCAATAATATCAGGTTTTTTGGGAATTTGGGCAAGAATTGAGCAGTTTACAACATGTGAAGGTGAGGCGTTGTATCTCGACACAAAAAGCGACATGCCCCCCGGAAAGGGTTATTTGAAGACGCTCTGGCAGCGAATGTGCGCTGCCGGAGCGTTTTATATATCGATCAAGACGACAGGCCCGTATGCGATTGCACCAAAGCAACCCAGAACGATCCAAGGCGACCCAGGATTACAGTACAGATTTAATCGCTCCAAAGGTACTTCCTAATTGCAGGGGTCGCCGCAGACTCCGGGAACGGTGATCGTGCCCCAGTTGGCTTTGAACTGGTCAAAATCATCGTTGTCTACGTCGCCGTCACAATCCCAATCTACCAGAGGATCGTAATCGTTGTCATCCGAGCAGGTACACCACGCATCGGTAAATCGTGTCTCGTCGTCAAGGTCGGATTCCTCCTGGTCGCCATCGAAGTCTCCGTAAACTGTGGCCGATGCCTGGATGGGGGTCGTCCCGGTGATCCCGCTCCCATTCGTGAGGACGCCGGTGTAGTAGATTTTGATGCCATTGGCGTTCAATTCGGCGTTGGCTTTGATCGTGATGTCCTTGACGTACAATGCCTCACTGTAGCCGATCGTGTCTGTGATGGGTGAGCTTGAATTGTTGTCTACGAGTTTGACGCAGGCGTTCGTTCCGTTGTCTGTGATGATGAGGCTACTCCAATAGTTGACGCATTCGGAATCTGTGAAGAGGACATTGTCTGGATTAAAGTCTGTGGTGTCTTTGTAGTCGGGGCTGAAGACTTCCAGCGTAGACGGGGATGTGCAGGTGTTTTCTTCCATGGTCAGGGTGATGCCCTCCGTCTGGAAGGGGATTGTGACGGTCGCACCGCTTTCCTTGCGGACGATGGCTGCGTTGATTTCGACCTTGTCTGATACGTTCAATTCCATTGTGTTCTTAATCTTGATCCCGCCAAGTGCGACTGCAACGATCCGACCATTCAGCGTGATATCCGGTGTGGTATAGCTATTTTTTGCACCGCCATATTGAAGCGTGGAATCCACATTGTCAGCGATCGCATCGCGGATGCCTTGATGGATAGCGTTTTGTGTGGCGACGATGGTTCCGCCATCGTTGATGATCGTCGTAAACGCGAATACATCCGGAGCGACCACGTCCATACCAAGGAGTTCCTGACACGTCACACTCCCACCGTCCACAGTCAGTGACTCCGGCTGCATGTCGCCTGTGAGTATCACCCTGGCGTTGTCATTCACGATCCATTCACCCTCTTCGACGGTGGCTGCATCAACCGTAGAATTGTCGAACAAACGCCAGATCCCCTGCACAATTGGCTCGTGGGACAAGCTCTTGAATACACTGCGGTCTTCGATCTCCCAGTCAGCCCCCGTCGTCCTTCCGGTGACATTGACGTTTGTATTGGTGCGCATCCGGAAAATCAGTGTGTCATCGCCAGCTGTGTAGTCGCCGAGGATGTTCATGACGATGCTG
>JAJRYY010000165.1 GCA_024275565.1 Planctomycetota bacterium | reverse complement strand
GTCTTTCCGACGACTCCGGTCAAACCGAACGTAGAAATCTCAGATTCGGACGCCGCGCTCCACAACCCACTCGTCCCGCCGCTCGCAACACCAGCCGAACCGCCGAATTACGGTTACGCGAAGTCCGACAGACTCCTAGCGCGACGGAATATGACTCATCGTTTTCTTATGCCACGGGGCGCCTTTCATGTTGTTCCATGCCGAAATCTCGTGGCATACATAGCATTGCTTGACGCTGTCGGGCTTCTTTCCGAGCATCTTCGCACACATCGACATGAACATCGGCATGAAATGACTCGGCGGTGCCTTGTGGCATTGCGAGCAGTCTGTCGAGTTTGAGGAGGGGTGTATGTACTGGGGTATGTTCCAGGCGCTGGTTTCGTGGCAGTTTGCACAGCCGTCGCCGAAATACGCGACGTGCGGATCTTCGTTGCCATGGCATGTGACGCAGTTGAGGATTAACTCATCGCGTGTGATGCGGTGGTGCGGCAACGACTCATCTCCGACGTGCGCCATCCAGACCTGCAATTGTCGCCGAACCTGTTCACGCTCACCGGACTGGTCACCGTCGTTCAGTTGTCGCAGGCCAAGACGGGATAGTGTGGCGTGGTCCATCGTTGTAGGCCGATGCCCGCGTCCCTGATGTTCGAGATGGCAGTCTGTGCAGGTGTCGACGTTGGCGTGGAACGCCGTCGGTTGATTTTGGAGCAACGACACATTGTTCGCATGGCAACTGATGCAATTTTCAGCTTCGACACCGCTGACCGGTGTGTGGCATGCGGCACAGTCGTTTTCGAGCGATGCGTGTGCAGCAGAAAGCTGTCCAGGGTTCGTCATACGTTGCCATGTGGCTGGCTTCTTGAAAGCGGACTCGGCGGGCGTCAACATCCAGACGATCGCAAAACCTATCGGGGCAGCGAACAGGAGGATGCGGCTGGCGGGCCATTTCTTCCTGATGGCGGATTTCTTACGGGTAGTTCCCATTAGTTGCCACCATCCGCCAGGGCGATGTCGTTCAATCCCCAGTCATGCTCAAAATACTCGATTTTTATTCTCTCTCGAGCCGAGTCGATCCAGCTCTGAATGTCAGGAGATGTATATCGTCGCAAAAACTCCAGCAGCGCGCCGTCGCTGCCATTTCCGAACAGTTTACGATCGGCTTTCCATATCCACGATATCTTGACGACCTCGCGCTGCCGATCGATGGCCAGTCCTTTTTTCGGATTGGCGAGGAGTTTCCGAATCATCTCGTCCAGTTGCTCATCGATCCGTGTACCAGAGAAAATGTCGCCGGTCCGGTCCGGACAACTGACGGCTGCACAACTGACGGCAAACACAATGCGTGGGTCATTGAACTTCTTGAGCAAGATATCAGTTTCGATCTGGCGTAATGTGTATTGTGAATTCCCAACCTGAATTCCCGGGATACCCCAGGGGTTGCCCGTACTGATTTTGGAATCGGTGATCGAGGTGACCGGGTAATTCTCCGCCACGAGTTTCATGGCGCCGAAGTTGTAGACGTTGATCCAGAAGGCCTTTTCTCGATCGCCGCCCCCGAGTCGCTCCGGGTTAACTCGTTTCAAAGCATCCAGCGACTGCTCGAAGTCAGATGCCGGCTGACCCGCCTCACGCGCGATGCCCGCATAATCGAACACCGTGGTCGGTATTCCATGCACTGCGACCGTCGACCGCCAGTATCGCTGGAACATCCGCCCAAAATAACGCGAAAAATCATCGAGCGCTGCCGCAGATTCAATCGCCTCGGCCTGGACATCTGACGGCAGAAAACGCGATGCGGACGTGTTGTCGTATATTGCGGGGCGATCGTAATAGGACTGGCCGGACGTCGGAAACCATCTCAGCCCAAAGTGGATGGCCGCCCATACATGCAGGACCATGAAAACGTAGAGGATGCAGGAGATGATGATGTGGAATTTCAGCCATTTTCCGAACCACTTCTTGAAGGTCTCGTGCATTTTGATCGCGTATTCCAGATCGGCGATCGACTCTGACAGGCGAAGAACGCCCGACGCACTGGTCACTGTGGCGGATGATGCACTAGCCGTTTCCGTGGCGAATTCAGGTACGAACAAGCTCATTGCGATGCGTCCGGCCCACCCTTTTAGCGGTTGCATCTGTCGAGCTTGCCGGGGATCATTTGCCAGTTCAGCAGCAGCCTGCTCGTAGGACTTTTGAAGGCCGAGCAACATCGCCTTTTTTTCGCGAATCTCCGTGGAAAACTGCTTCATCACATACAGACCCACAAAGCCGCTGATTACGACGACGAGGGTCATCGCAGTCAACACAATGCCAACCGGGCTTTCAAACTTGTGTCCGGTGTGCAGCATCACCAGAATCGGACCAATGATGCCAGCATAGACATGCCACGCCAGCAGCGTCCGCATCGAGACATGCCTGGTCAACCATTTTTTAAGCCTCTTGATACGCTTCACGATCAGGTATGCCAGCGGCACGAGCATGAGAAGCCCACCGCTTACACCCAGCACGCCGCCCCACAGACTGCCTGCGAAGCGTGGCGATCGATGAACCAGGAATCCAAGCCAGACGATCAACATCAGGATCGTCAGACCGGTCGCCAGGACGCGCTCACGCTCTTTCATCCGATCACGCCTCCACCGTCACGTCGCCAGACGTCGGCTTGGCTTGGCAGGCGAGTATGATGCCTGCTTCTTTGGCGTCGGGTTCCAGGCCGTCTTCTACTTCCATCGTCACATTTCCGGAAAGAAGCTTGACCGTGCAAACGCCGCACATCCCGACCCTGCACGAGTTTTCAATATCGACGTCGACTCTCTCGGCTGCTTCGAGGACCGTCTCGTCGGGCAGGAATGGTATCGATTTTCCGGATGTCTGAAACGTAGCGGTAGCAACCGGTGCTTCTGTCGCAGCACTCTTTTCCGGTGCGGTGGCGTTTGCCTTTTCGCGATGTGCGGTCCTTGCTTTCGGTTTCTGTTGCGAGCCGAAGTTTTCAGTGTGGATATTTTCCGACGGTACGCCCATTTCAGAGAGCATCTGCTTCGTGCCATCCATCATGGGCGGTGCACCGCAAAGGTGTATCCACTTCGAGGCGATGTCCGGCACTTCCTTTGCGAGGAGGTCCCTGGTCAGCCGACCGCGATGGTAGCCGTCGATATCCGTGTCAATTCTGCTCATGGCAATCACGAGGTGCAAGTTCGCATGTCGCTCTGCCAGCCGCTGCAATTCGGACTTGAAGATAAGGTGTTCGGGGTCTCTGCAGGCTACGACAAAGTAGATGTCGCCAGGCCAACCCATATCGGTCAGTGCGCGGGTGATGCTCATCATGGGCGTGATTCCGACCCCGCCGGAAATAAGCACCACTCCGTCCGCCTCTTTACCGGTGAAAATGAACTTCCCATTGGGGGCTTGAATCTCAAGCGTATCGCCTTCCTTGACCTGGTCGTGCAGATAACGCGACCCGGCGCCGTGCTCTTCACGCTTGACGGTTATCTCGCAATAGTACCCCTGCGTCGGCGAGGATGAAATCGTGTAGCTTCGCCGGATCGGTTTCTCACCGATCGGCATGGTGACCGTCAGAAACTGGCCTGGGAAATAGCTGAACGGAATGCCACCGCCATGGCATGCGACAAACCGGAATGTCTTGACATCTGCGGTTTCCTGATAGATTCGGGCGACGCGCAATTTGCACAGCTTTTTCTTGACGACGCTCAGCAGCCCTTGCGAAATGTCCGGGCGGTCCGATACAGCGTCCTCGGTCGCACAGTCTGCGGCTGACTCGTCGCAGCAATCGTCCGCAACGTTCGATGAACTCTTTTTCGCAGGTGACGGGGCAGGGCTGGCAGGTGCTGCCTCTGGAACCGGCTTGGGATCGATCTTTGGAGGAGCTGGCGTCGCCCGTGCTGCGGTCGCAACGGATGGCGTCCCCGCAGTCGTGAATCTATCCAGCAGTGCGGCTGCCCGGCGCATCCTGGAAAAATACATCCAGAACGCAGCGGTAACGAAAACCGTCAACAACGCCATAATGCTGGTGTGGAATGCAGACATACCGAACAGGCGGAATCCTGGTTCGTCATTGGCCAGCGGCAGGAGATTTAGATCACGTTGAAACCACTCAAGTGCAATATTTCGCGGCGCTCTCCCCTCGGCTATCGCCCGGTGGGCCGCAAGACCCGACTCAAATCGCAACAAACCTTGGCGCAGCGTGGCGGTGGCTTGCTCCATCGTTCGGAAGTCCTCGCCCGGTGCAGCCGATGCAAGCTCACCAACGCCCTTCGACAAGAGGGCGGCACCTTCGAGCATCCGCTCGTGGGCCTTACGCTTGAGTTCAACACGCTCTTCCGGCGTCATGTTGGGAAGTGTCATCAGCTCCGGGTAGAAATCTTCTGCCCCCGCAGATCGCTTACCCATGCCCTTTCCCATGCCACCCCCCATCATACCGCCACCCTTGCCCTTGCCTCCCATGCCACCCCCCATCATGCCACCGCCCTTGCCCTTACCTCCCATACCGCCCCCCATCATGCCACCACCCATACCCTTGCCTCCACCATTCTTCTGGTCGGAACTGTCTGCCTGCGACGCGGAGTTGCCGGCGGAGGTCTGTCCTGGATGATGTTTCTTGTGCTCCTCGGGAGAAACCTGTCCCGCAGCAATATGGGGCAGGCAAGCCAATCCGACGCACAACGCCAGCAGTACAACCACACCGGTACAACCAGTTGTTGTGTCGGGAACTGCTCGAGCTGTATTCGCCTGGTAGCGCATGGCACTACTCCTGTCACGGGCAGGAAGGAAGCGAGACGGTTTTTGTCTATGCGGCGGTGGTGAAATGGTAGTTCTCCTCTTTCATCTCTGCAACCTCATTGGTCAGATCGGCATGGTCATTCCGCACATCCACGATGAACTTCGTGTTTCCAGTATCTGCACGTCACCTTGAGGCGAATCATCGATTTTCGAAGCGACCCGGGAAGATTCAGATCCTTCTCACGAGATAGATAAAGACGAACCCAACACATTCGCATTCCGGCGATCGGATACATTGGGGCGATGCATTCAGGTTATGACTTCCTCACCAGATGAACAGTCGCCAACAGAGGCTGGTCACCAGGTAAAGTCAGCCATGCTACACACCACTTATTCTTTAGCGTTCGGGCTGGCTGCCTCATTGTCCTTCGCGACACGTTCACCCAGGAGTTGCTGTCGCTGATGCGCAGTGAGAACCGCAGCCGCATCACCAACGCCACGAATGAAAGCCAACCGACGCTTGCCGTTCAGCTTGGCGATCTCGCGGATGGTGGATTCGATTTTTTTGACGTCTGGCTCGTCCGATGCAGTCAGTACCCATAGCTTCTGCTCGGCCTCGTCGATCTGGCGGGTAGATGTAGCCTGCATGAGAAGTGTTTTTTCCTTGAGCTGATTGAGCTTCGTCAGTTGCTCCTTCGAGAGCGTAATGTGGTCACCGTGGTCGAGAAAGAAACCTGTCGAGCCGATGTGATATATATGCGACGCTCCGGGAAAACCGGGCAGCGCGGACGGCATCGCCATGCTCGCCATCCTGGGCATGCGGCCCATCATCCCCATGCCTTTGCCACCCATCATGCCCATCCCCATCTTCTTATCGGACATCATCCCCATTCTCTTGTCGCTGGAAGACATCATCCCCATGCCCATTTTCTTGCCGGGCTTCATACCCACCTTCATGCCCCCCTTCATACCCCCCATGCCGGACATCCCCTTCATCCCACCGTCCATGCTGTCGCTGGTCTTCATCGCGTCTTTTTTGACCGGTGCGCTGGCTGCAGTGGACTGTCGTGTCATTACTTCCTGCGACGATCCGGACATATCTCCAGGCTGGACGGCAGAATTCATTTCGCCCTGACTATTCGAGGATCGCGATTGGCCTTGGTGCTGTTTCCTCAATGAGGCTTCCAACTCCATGACCTTTGCGCGCATCGCCGCCAGCTCTTCGTTCAGCGACCTGGGAGCGTCTGATGATTTTCGGACCTGTTTGCCTTTCTGCATCCCATTGTCCCCCGCCCACACCGTCTGCGACTGAGCGAAAATGACAACACTTAAAAGAAAAAGCGTATGCGTGATGGTCGAAACGTGTTTCATGATCCTACTCCCGTAATTTTTGTGCCCGTATTTTTGTGACTGAGTTCACCCTCACTCATGAGGCGGCCGCTGTCTGTATCGAGCCATTCTCTTCTCTTGGATGCACACCGATCCACGCTCCTTCCGAAAAAACGCGATCCTTCCGAGAAAAATCGTCTTTTTTTGTAAGGCAGGCCAATCTTTCGTAAGACAGGTCAATCGCGCTGTTGTGGAATAATCGGTCATCGATCGAATTGGGGAGTATACCCGCGCGGCGAGGGTCACGCAGAACTACTCCCTGAATCAAAAACAGGCAGCGGGCCAACTAACAAATGGTCGTTTCGGGGGTGTAATCACACCAGACAGGATGCCAGTCTACGATCCCTTATCTGCCTTATCTTCGACATTGCTTTTCGTCTTTTTCTTCTCTTTCGGCTTAAATAACCCGCCAAGACCCTTGCCGAGTTCCTTGCCTACATTGCCAACGCCTTCACCGGTTTTCTGCAGGCCACCCAGCAAGCCCTCGCCAAGCTGCTTCCCGCCTTCACCAACCGTTTTCAATACTTCAACGCCACCCTCACCGACCGTCTTCAATACTTCCACGCCACCCTCGCCGACCCCTTTCACGACCTTAGCCCCGAATTCAGCCACCTTGACAGCCTCACCCGCCACAAGCACCGTCACATCGCCAACCACCTTGACAGACCCAACCGCCAATCCGCCCAACGCCTCCAGACCAGCACCCAGCTCACCTGCGATCTCTGCGGGTAGCACACTCCCAGCCTGTTGCAAAATCGCCTGTAAAATCGCTTTCACAAGCGTTCCACTCAACTCAGCGAGGACGACGCCCCCTTCCGTATCCGACCCAATATCCGACAATTCAATCCGTTCGATCGTCACGGGCAGCCGCGTCAAAGGACCCCTCAAGGGCAGAAGCTCAACATCAACCCGCACATCCTCGACAATGACCTTCCTCACCACGAACCGTTTGCCAGCCTCCTCCTCCGATGGGTCAACCGATCCGCTCGATTCATTCGATTCAAACCGCTTCAAACCATCGAGAATCGCTTCATAATTCGCCCGCCCCTTCCGCTTCTCCAGACTCATGTGCAAGCCCGTCAATCGAAGCTCCGGCAGCGTAACCTCATCCTCCATGAGCGACCCCAGCGACACGGAAACACGCCCGTCAGCAAGCGACAGGAAGTCCGATTCGCTAAAGCCCTCCGGATTGCTGACACGAAGCTGCGACAGCGTCACCTCACCGGACATCACGCCGATGTCCACGCTATCCACACGCGTCTCAACGCCCAACGCATAGGTCGCACCTCGCGCAAGCGCAACGCCAGCGATGTGATCGATCCAGTAGAGAACAACGCCTGCTCCCACCAGTGTCGCCACGAAACCACCACCGACCAACCATTTCACCACACGCTTCATGTCCAGACTCCTCGCCAGCCCCTGTTGACCAAGGTCCACAGAGTAGCGTACAGACCATATCGCCAGCAAGTCACAAGCCGACGCAAATCCTCAGCAACTGGGGTATTACCCGCGGGGTTCGTTCAGTGGACGTGCATCGTTGCACTTTCGGGCTGACAGGGCGAATCTTGCTATGAAAGCGTTTTCACTCCAGGCGCTGCGGAAAACACCGGTCACTTCACGGGTGAATCCGACGATGAAACGCTACACCTGGATGGAGCATGCTCTAGAACTGGCGCCGCTGCCGGGCTGGAGGGATGTCGAGTTGGGACCGATATTTCGCGACCGTGCGCCGACTGATCTCGATCCCCTCTGTGGTCAGGATTTTGACGATCTTCTCGTCGCTGAGCGGATGCTTCGGGTCTTCCTCCTTGACGATCCCCCGCACGCGCGTTTTGATGCTGTCCCAGCTTGTCCCCTCGCTGCCACCCCCGCCACTCGTCCCACCGGTGAAAAAATAACGCAAGGGGTATATACCCTGCGGCGTCTGGACGTATTTGTCCGAAACCGTCCGACTCACCGTCGAGGGGTCGCAGCCAAGCTCCTCAGCCAGGTCGCTCATCAGCAGAATCTTCAGGCCGGAAGGTCCGTTATCGAGAAAGTCGGATTGATAGCGCACAACAGCTTCCGCCACCTCCGCCAGGCGACCTTTGCGAAATTTGACAGCTTCGATCAGTGTGCTTGCACTGTCCACCTGTTTTCGGACGAAGTCGCGGACGTCTTTCCCGTTGGATTTCGCCTTGGCCATCTCGATGAATTCCTTCTTGATCTGCAAATCAGGAAGGTTCCCCCGCGACAACCGCACGACAAAGCTTTTGCCCTTATCATCCTCTTCAATGATGACATCAGGATAGACGCGCGGGACGCGTTTTTCGATCACCAGATGTGCGGGGTGCAATACGAGGTTGTCACGGATGACGTCCACCGCAGCCGATATTTCACCCACGGAATAACCCGTCGTTTTAGCGATGGCGGGATATTTGTTGCGGGCGATCTCCTCCAGATGACTCTCGATCAGCGTCCGCTCGATCCTGTTATCACCCGGAAGCTGTTCGAGCTGAATAAGAAGACACTCCTTGAAATCTCTGGCAGCCACACCCACCGGATCAAGTCGCTGCACCCATCCCAGAGCAGACTCGACCACTTCCACCGATAGCTCGGGATCCGCACTGCGGGCGACCTCTTCAAGCGGTGTTTTAAGGTAGCCATCCTCTTCCAGATGATAGATGATCGCCTCACCCGCACGACGCGTCTCGTCATCCATGTCCATCAGCGACCACTGCTTCAGAAGATGCTCATCGATCCCTTCAGCCCGACCCTCCGTATTGGCCATCGCATCGAGCTTGGCATCACGCTCCCCGGATGCAACACGTTGACCGCTCGGGCGAAAGCTGGCTCCGTCATCGAGACCACCATCGTATTCCTGGGAGAATTTATCGAGCTGACCGAACCGATCACTGTCCGTCCCCTTCGCATCGCCATCGGTCGGTTGCTTGTCAGCCTGCGTCCCAAGTCTCTCCGAATCGGCGATTTCCAGCGTCACATTCTTCTCAAGCTCTTCAGCGATCCTCGCCTCGAGCGCGGGCATCGAAAGCTGCAAAATCTCCATCGACTGGATGAGCTGCGGCGTAAGCCGTTGCTCCAATCGCATGTGCTGACCTAAGAATTGTGACAACGCTTGGGACATGCGTCCCTCCGAAAAGATTATCGACCCGCAACCGATCCCCGAAACACGTCACGAACTCCCACGCAATCCGAGCATTTCCATCATCGGTCAGCCATACGCCACGGTGCTCATTATACCGCCAGAGGCCGATCTGGTGTGAAATTCGGACCATTATCGTGAGGATTACCCGATAATCGTACTTCCAGCGTGATTATTTGAAGTGGACCAGATATCCAGCAGAACCACCGCGTCCCTGCGATGCAACCATGTCTCCCGAATTCACATCTTCACGCGTCCGCGAATGGCTGCTTCCAGCATCGCGGCGCTTGCATATTCCAGCGGACTCCCAACCGCCAACCCCCTCGCAGGCCGTGTCACGCTCACCCCCAGGTCCGCCAGTGCACTCTGGATGTACAGGGCTGTCCCGTCGCCTTCGACCGTCGGATTCGTCGCCAGCACAACTTCACGGACACCGCCCCGCTTCACACGCGATATCAACGCGTCGATCGTCAGATCCCCCGGTTCCACACCTTCCAGCGGTGCAATATGACCCATCAGAACGTGATACACGCCCCGGACCATCCCCGTCGCCTCCAGCGCCATTAAGTCCTTTGGCTGCTCCACGACCCATAGCTCGCCCGCGTCACGCGTCCCAGATGCACAGATCACGCAGGGGTCTGCCTCAGTCAGATTGAAGCATTGGCTACAATGTCGCACGTTGTCCTTCACCGCGAGCAGCGCAGCCGCCAGCATCTCAGCCGACTCCCTCGATTCGCGCAGAACATGAAATGCCAACCGCTCCGCACTCCGCGCACCGATCCCCGGTAGCTTCTGGAGTGCAGCTTTCAACCGCTCCAACGACGCCAACCCATCACCAGCCATCCAGCAACCTCCCACACATCGTTACTCGTCTCGCCACCGCAGGATACCCCCGACAGGCGACCGCATCTACAGCAACGCCTACTTGAAGGGTGAGACGGGTGTGTGACAGTATTGGCAGCGTTTATATGACGAGTGGGTGGCCCACCTCTTCAGAGGTGGGCCACCCTGCCTGCGGTTCTGCTCACGCCTCACCCTTCCGAATCATCTTGCCCATCAATCGCCACCCGCTCAACCCCGCACTCCGGACACCGCCCGGACGTATTCCCGACGAGCGAGTAGCCACACACCGGACAGGCTTCGTCATCCACTTCATGCACCGTCGGGCAAATCGACTCTGCCAAACCACACACAAATAGCAATACGATGAATTCTGCAAAACCAGCTGTACTCCCAAGAAGAATCCCAACCACCACGTAAGTTGTGACAGGTTTGTCAGCCAATACAATTCCAGTCTTCCCACCCCATACTGCTGCGCAGGTAAGTGTAATTCCATGCATGAGAGCAAACGCGACCAGCGGAGCTATCGAACGAATCCGTCCGCGGTTCAGGATTGTGTAAATAATGGGAGGTGCAAATGTACACACCAGGAATTGGGAAAACAACCTGTTTACGAAAAACGGAATGGCTCCTACCAATCCGAGTAATACACCAACCGCAACAAATAACCATATGGACAAAACAGACTGCGTGTACCTATATCGAACGCCATCTTGCTCCATGTCGGTAACAATGGGTTTGATGGACTCACCACAGTACCACTTTTTCAGAGGTCGCCAAACCAATGCGGGGATCGACCCTGCCCCTATCATCCAAGCCCAGTTTCCTAAGAAATGGTCAATCCAGTAGAGAAGTGTGCATAGGATCGCCATGAAGACTACAAAAATGGCGCATCCCGCAAAGTACGAAATGACCCGTTTGAGAGCGTCCAAGGCTTATGATCCCCTACGGTCTCCGCGACCTTCTCCCCTACCCCCCAAGCAGATCCGACAGACCCGGAATATTCATCCCGCCCGTCATGGCACTCAGCTGCTCCTTCGCGCCCTCCTGCGCCTTCTTCCCCGCAACACTGACAGCCCCCTTAATCAAATCCTCCAACAGCTCCACATCCTCGACGGCCTCCGGTGCGATCTTGATGTCCACCAGCGTTCCCTTCCCGTCCACGATGGCTTTCACCACGCCCCCGCCAGATTCAGCCTCAAAGCGTTTGGCTTCCAGCTCGCGCTGCATGTCAGCCATCTTCCCCTGCATTTCCTTCGCCTGCTTCATCAAACCTGCGATATTTCCCAGTCCACCCAGCATCGATTACTCCTCGCCTTCCTGTGTCATACTATCGTCACTACCCAGACCATCACCACCACCAGCATCCGCAGCATCCGTCGAACCCGAATCAGAAGTGCCATCCTGTGTCACTCTACGAACATCCACCAGTGTCCCCTCGAAAAGGTCCAGCGCCTGCCGCACATTGGCATCATTGCGAACCTTCGCCTGATCCGCAGAGCGAACCGGAGACACACCAGCTCCGCCGCCGGAATGCACGCTGCCTGTTTTTACCGCAGATTTCGACGCGACTGAGCTTTGGGTCGCGCCTGAGCTTTTCGACACACCAGAACTTTTCGACACGCCTGAGCTTTTCGACACACCAGAGCTTGACGCTGCCGGTGTTGAGATAACCGGTTTAGATACAGTCGATTTCGGCACAACCGATTTCGACAATCCACCACCAGCACTGGCGGGTCCACCACTCACCCGTGTAGATTTCGCCGGACTCGCTGAACCACTTCCACTCCGCCCCGCTGACGCAACAGGCGAGCTTGGTACCACCTCCGCATCATCGCCAATCTGAGCGATCAACCGCTCGATATCCGTATAATTGCTCGCAAGCGCCATCCGCACCGCAAGCGCATCCACCAGCGCCCGCGACGCGTGACTGCTCTTCACAGCCCGCCGCGTCTCCTCGCATAGTGCAATCAGATGCACATAACTGGGTGCATCAAACCGCTTCGCCTGCTCGCTCAGTTGCGATCGCACCGAACCCGACGCGTCAATCAAATCCGTATCCGCCCCGCACACGCTCAGCAGCATCAGCGATCGAAGATGCTGAACCATCATCTCGCACAACCGCTCAATCGTCTGTCCCGATCCGAGCGATCGCTCAACATGCCCCAACGCGTCCGCAGGGTTGGTATCCGCAATCGCGTCGAACATCTCCATTACAATCTCGTCATGGGCAGCCGGCAGTACGTCATCCAGAACCTCCTCAGTCAGCACGCCAGCCCCGAAGGAGAGAAGCTGATCCAGCAGCGAGAGTCCGTCCCGCATCGAACCATTGGCCAACCGCGACACCCGCCGGAGGACCGCCTCATCGGCTTTGATCTCCTCCTTTTCGAGAATGTCCGCCAGATGACCCGCCACAGCGTCCGGTGAGATGCTCCGAAAATCAAACCGCTGACATCTGCTCACAATGGTCGCAGGAACCTTGTGTATTTCTGTAGTCGCGATGATGAATTTGACGTGGTCAGGCGGTTCTTCGAGCGTCTTGAGCAGGGCGTTGAACGCACCCGTGCTGAGCATGTGGACCTCGTCGATGATGTATACCTTGAATCGCGAGCGGGCAGGGCGATATCCGGCGTTGTCGCGGAGGTCGCGGATGTTGTCCACGCCCGTATTGCTGGCTGCGTCGATCTCGATGACGTCAATATCCTCCCCGGAGGCAATACTGACGCAGGATTCACATTCGCAGCAGGGAACCGGCGCGGGGGCGTCAAAATTGAGACAATTCAGCGCTTTGGCGAGAATCCGGGCAGAAGAGGTCTTTCCGACGCCCCGCGTCCCGGTGAAGAGGTATCCGTGGTGGACGCGACCAGACGTCACCGCGTTTTTCAGCGTCGTGGCGATCGCCTCCTGCCCCACGAGGTCGTCGAAGGTCTGGCTACGGTATTTACGAGCCAAGACAGTATAAGACATGACGTCCCTCGAACGATGAAACGCGACTAACGGTGTGATTTATCCTGTTGTGTCATTATTCTACGCCGCAGGGTCCAAATTCAACGCCGCAGGTCCCATATTCAACGCTGTAGGGTCCGCTGTACGGACCACTTTCACGGTATCGAACGGTGTTCCTCGCCACGGATCGCGGTTTTCCTCGCCGTGGATCGCGGTTTTCCTCGCCGTGGATCGCACTGCGGACCCCACCTGGCGCGTCGTCGCCATCCGATCCGCCGCATTCATGCGACACGGGTGATGATTCACTGCACAAAACCCGTAAATGACGTGTATCACTGTACTTAGAAGCGGATTGAACGTCGCGGGATGGCGACCAGGTTTGACCACGGCACCTGAAGTCGTCAGATGGGCTGCTCTGTTTCCAGTCTGACCCGTTGCCCGGCGAATCCACTGCATGGGACCCGGCCGCCATCCCGCGACGCTGTGACCGCCGCGAACCCGTAATGATAACACGAGGCCGAAAGGATTCAATCCGTCCAGCCGATACGCCGCAAAATTGAGCAGATACGCAAAAAATTTGGGTCAATACGCCGCAATAGTGGGGTACGCCGAAAAATGCGGGATACGCCGTAAAGCGGGAGTACGTCGTACAGCGGCAAGTATGGGGCAAAAAAGAAAGCACCGCGCGTCCTTGCGGACGACGACGGTGCTTTCCGGAGGGGAAAGAAGCCATTGTTATGTACCGTCCCAAAATACTCCGGGTTCGGTTGAAATGACCCTCCGATGATATCTTACAACTCTATACACTTTTACAACCGCACAACACACCGCACTTCTACCACGCTTACAACTTCCTACCACGCTTACAACTCACGACACTTCTACAACCTTACAGCTCATGCAACCTTACAACTCACGACACTCTTAAGACTCGCTACCAAACTACCAGGCGTCAGTCGCACTACCGAACGTCGTGCAGCACCGCTTTACATTACCGCCTTGCAGTACCACTTTGCATCACCACTGTATCAGGGCGACGCTTCGGTATCGCGCCGGAACAACTCAAGATATGGCGCCGAAACGACTAAGTACCACCGACAACTAAGTACCACTGACGACAAAGTACCGCTGACGACTTAGTACCACTGAGTGGCACCGGTGCGAAATGCGCAAGCACGACGACCGACGGGTATCTTATCGGCGGAGGGTACGACAAATATTGAGACCTTTCCATTCAATTTTACCTTCAAAATCAAAAATGTCAGTAAAATTATGTCGCGATTAGGGTACTTTCCCGCAATACACAGCGCATTCTGGTGATTCGTGGCCTCAGAACTGTAGAAATCGTCAGCACTGAGAGAAGCCGCATGCCTCGCATTTTACGCAACCCTCGGCGAAACGCAGGGGATTTTGGCAATCCGGACAAATGACCTTGTACTGCTCCTCCCGGACGGAAGATTCGAAGGATTCCACGGTTGGCAGGCCCGCAAGGCGCGAAATGCCGGGAGAAGCACCTGCGACAGCCAATTCCCTCGCTGCACCGTGACCATTCCCATTGCCCACGCCGTGACCATTTCCGTTACCGTTACCATTGCCATTGGTAGATTTAGCATTGCCGTTGGCGTTTTTACCGTTTCCGTTTCCGATTCCATTTGCGGGTCTGTTTCCGGTGAGGCCGCGCAGGCTGTCATCGAGATCGGAAGCGTCGAATCTTCCCAGAAGGAGGGCTTCGATTCCGACTTTCGCCTTGGCTCGCTGGAATTTTTCCAGCGATCGAGCCAATCCGTCGCCCAGGCTTACAACTTTTCCGTCCTTGGTGGACACCTGCAGGCTGGACCCGATGCCCTTCAACTGGCGTATGACATGGTGCAATCTGCCATTGGATCGAAGCCACAAGCTGACGATGCGGCAGATGGCTTCGAGGTCGCTGTTGGCCAGATCTCCCCCCTTTCCAAGCTGGGCGAATACTTCGAGTTCCTGACCGGTTTTCGGATCGACCGTGATCTGGACGTGCATGTTTCCGAATGGTGTCATCTGTCGGATGCGGACGCCGCAGGCGATGTCGTGGAGATTCATCGGTTCCGGGACGGGGCGTGTGGCTGGCGTGGTCTTCTGTATCGCTGCCTCTGCCTCTGCGTTTGCTTTCTTCTTATCCTGGTCTTTGAGTGCCATTGGCTGACCCTTGCGGCAGCCGTTTCGATAGACTGTGACTCCCTTGCATCCAAGGCGGTATGAGTCGCGGTAGATCGATTCGACATCTTCCACGGTGGCGGATTCTGAGAAGTTGATTGTTTTGGAGATGGAGGAGTCGCAATGGCGTTGGAAGGCGGCCTGCATCTTGACGTGCCATTCCGGCTGGACGTCGTGGGCACAGACGAACACGCGTCGGATATCTTCCGCGAACGCGTCAATCCCAGCGAGGGTGCCTTCCCTGGCAATCTGATCCATCAGATCCTCGCTGAGTTCGCCGCGCTGCTGCGCGACGTTTTTGAAAATTGCATTGACCTCGACCATGGGTTTTTTGCCCTGGTCCTGCCCCTTGAGCACGTTGCGGTAGAAGACGAGGCTGAACATCGGCTCGATTCCGCAGGAGCATCCGGCGATGACGCTGATCGTCCCGGTAGGTGCGACGGTGGTGCAGGTAGCATTTCGCATTGGCCGGCGGTGGTCGGTGTCCCAGATGCTGCCCTCCCAGTTCGGGAATGAACCCCGCTGGCGTGCAAGCTCTTCGCTGTAATTGTGCGATTCGTCGTTGATAAAGCGCATGAATCGCTCGCCCCAGGCGATGCCCTCCGTGTTGTTGTAGGGTACTCCGAGCATGTAGAGCGCGTCGGCGAACCCCATGATGCCCAGCCCGATTTTTCGGTTGTTCTTGCAGATTGCGTCGATCTGCGGGAGAGGATAGTTGTTCGCATCGATGACATCGTCGAGGAACCGCGTGGATTCGTGGATCGTGCGACGGAGGTCGTCCCAGTCGACGGCTGCCTGCGGGGTGTTGGGGTCTTTGATGAACTTCGCCAGATTGATGCTGCCCAGGTTGCAGGCTTCGAAGGGCAGGAGCGGCTGCTCGCCGCAGGGGTTGGTCGCTTCCATCCTGCCGATGTGGGGTGTTGGGTTTGCCTGGTTGATGCGGTCGATGAACGCGACGCCTGGCTCGCCGGTGCGCCATGCGTTGTTGATGATGATGTTCCAGACGTCCTGCCGGGTGTAATACGCTCCGTCCTCTGAATCGCCAGTGCCTGAACCACCGGTGCCTGAACCACCGATGCCTGCATCGCCAGTGTTTGCATCGCCAGTATCTGAACTACCAGCATCTGAACCGCCAGTGTCTGAATTGCCTGCATCGAAATCCTCGATGGGCGTCAGGGTCCTGAGGTCGTACTCCCAGATGTCGAGTGATTTTGGCAGGAGGTATCGTCGCCCGGTGCGTGGGTTTTCGACCTCATGCAGTGAGCTGGGATCCTTGATGTACGCATCCATCCACTCGTCGGGGATCTTCACGGAGATGTTGTAGTTCGTGAACTGCGAGAGGTCTTCCTTGGCGTGCAGGAATTTGAGGATGTCGGGATGATGGATGTTCATCATGCCCATGTTCGCGCCTCGTCGGAATGCACCCTGCTGGATCGCGTTGGTTGCCTCACTGAAGGCCCGCCAGAAGCTGATGGGGCCGCTCGTGGTACCACCCGAGCTTTTGATGTAGTCGCCGGTAGGGCGAAGCTCGTCGAAGGCGAAACCTGTACCACCACCAGCTTTCTGGATCAGTGCGGTGTACTTGATGGAGTCGAAAATGCCGTCGATGCTGTCCGGTACGGGCAGCACGAAACACGCACTCAACATGCCCATTTCGCGCCCGGCGTTCATCAGCGTCGGACTGTTTGGCATGAATTTTTGCGACACCATCAAGTCGAAGAAGCGGTTCTCCCACTCGCTGCAACGTTCCATCCCACCATGTGGGCCTGATACACCACCTTGCGGGTCTGATACACCGTCCTGAACGTACAACTGTTCCGCGCCCGCAACCGCGCGTGCGACACGTCGGAACATGTCTGCTGGTTTCTCTGTGCATTCACCCTGCTCATCCTTCTTCAGATACCGCGCTTCCAACACCCGAAGCGCGTTCTCGGAAAAAAAGGCATTCACGGCAGCGTCGTCTTTTCGCGTGCCCATCTCAGCACCAGCCTGCACATCATTATTCCCAGCCTGTTCGTCATCATTCATCGCGACACCATCCGTGACCGAACCATCTTCCATGCCTGCACCACCCATACCTGTACGATCCTGATCCATAAAACCTCTCGACACACAATCTCTACCCACGCCATCCCTGCCGATGGCCGCGATAATCCGTATATAAACCTAACATACCCTGTCATGTATGACAAGGGCGACGATGAATCCCGCTTGATTTGTCTTGGCAGTACGACCATAACAACCGTTACAATCCTCTACCCGTCAGCCCGATCCGTGTCGTTTCGAGGTGTCTCTTTGCCACTTTTGTGC
>JAJRYY010000164.1 GCA_024275565.1 Planctomycetota bacterium | reverse complement strand
GCGGAGGACCGAACGGGTTAACGTTGAAAAGTTATCCGATGAGCTGTGGGGAGGAGTAAAAGTCTAATCAAACTCAGAGATATCTCGTTCTCTCCGAAATAGCTTTTGGGCTAGCCTCGGGGCAACTACGTTACAGGGGTAGAGCTACTGAATGATCCGAGGGGGCCACCAGCCTACCTCCTTCAATCAAACTCCGAATACTGTAACGACTATCCCGGGAGTCAGTCTGCGAGGGATAACCTTCGTGGTCAAGAGGGAAACAACCCAGACCGTCGGCTAAGGTCCCCAATCCATGCTAAGTGCGTAAGGGAGTCCTTTTTCTGAGACAGCGGGGATGTTGGCTTAGAAGCAGCCATCATTTAAAAAGTGCGTAACAGCTTACCCGTCGAGAAATTGGGCACCGACGATGAACGGGACTAAGCATGGTACCGAAGCCACGGGTTTGTTGCATCTACGGGTGCAATAAGCGGTAGGAGAGCGTTGATAGGTAGATACAGGCCATACCGAAAGGAGTGGTTGCGGACCTATCAAGTGATGATGCCGGTATGAGTAACGATAAAGAAGGTGAAAATCCTTCTCGCCGTAAACCTAAGGTTTCCTGGGGAAGGTAATTCCGCCCAGGGTTAGCCGGAACCTAAGACGAGGCTGAAAGGCGTAGTCGATGGACAGCAGGTTAATATTCCTGCGCTCTGTTGTGCGATCAATCCGTAGTGCGTTCTTCCAAAATGCAGCCCACTATAAGATGAGGGTTCCCGCAAGGGTGAGGTCAATTTGTTACCGAAGTGCACGGAGGACGAACCGAGAAAAGCTGCGGTGGCAATCAGCGGATCCGTACTAAAACTGACACAGGTAGGTGAGGCGCGTAGCCTCAGGCGCTCGAGAGAACCGTCCTTAAGGAACTAGGCAAATTCACCCCGTAACTTCGGGATAAGGGGTCCCGTCTCACTTCGGTGAGCGGGCGCAGTGAATCGGCTCTGGCGACTGTTTATCAAAAACACAGGTCCCTGCTAACTCGTAAAGAGGACGTATAGGGACTGACGCCTGCTCGGTGCGGGAATGTTAAGGAAGTCGGTCATCCTTCGGGAGAAGCTGGCGACTTAAGCACCCGTAAACGGCGGCCCTAACTATGAGGGTCCTAAGGTAGCGAAATTCCTTGTCGGGTAAGTTCCGACGCGCATGAATGGCGTAACGACTAGAGCACTGTCTCAAGGACGGACTCGGTGAAATTGGATTTGTGGTGAAGATACCACATACCCGCGGCAAGACGGAAAGACCCCGTGAACCTTTACTATACCCTAGTATTGGTCGCAGGTATCACATGCGTAGGATAGGTGGGAGGCGAAGATCCAGTCGTTCTGGCGATTGGGGAGCCATCCTTGAAATACCACCCTTGTGCTATTTGTTACCTAACCCCGACCCATGAAGCTGGGCGGTGGACAGTGCTAGGCGGGTAGTTTGACTGGGGCGGTCTCCTCCCAAAGAGTAACGGAGGAGCGCAAAGGTTGGCTCAGCACGGTTGGCAATCGTGCGTCGAGTGTAAAGGCACAAGCCAGCTTAACTGCGACATATACAAATGAAGCAGGTACGAAAGTAGGCCTTAGTGATCCGGTGGTTCCGTGTGGAAGGGCCATCGCTCATCGGACAAAAGGTACTCCGGGGATAACAGGCTTATCGCTCCCGAGCGTTCATAGCGGCGGAGCGGTTTGGCACCTCGATGTCGGCCCGTCACATCCTGGGGCTGTAGGCGGTCCCAAGGGTTCGGCTGTTCGCCGATTAAAGTGGCACGCGAGCTGGGTTCAGACCGGCGTGAGCCAGGTCGGTCCCTATCTGCCGTGGGCGTACGAAACTTGAAGGGGTATCTCCTTAGTACGAGAGGATTGGGAGGTACGAGCCTCTGGTGTACCAGTTGTCCCGCTCGGGGCACCGCTGGGTAGCTATGCTCGGAACGGATAACCGCTGAATGCATCTAAGCGGGAAGCCTTCCCTGAGATGAGGTTTCGATGAATTTATTCTGAAGGCCCCTGCTAGACTAGCAGGTCGATAGGCGGGAGGTGTAAGCACAGAGATGTGTTCAGCTGACCCGTACTAATGGCCGATTGCTTAACCACATTAATGAGACGCTGTAGTCTCCCGTACCCATGACCACCTGATACTGGTGGTCGACCTAACAGGTATCAGTCAGGATGGACACTCTGACCTGAACCTGGGATGTACTCAGTACATCAAGCGTTACCCAACGCGTCTGCAATACACGAGATGAAGGTGAATTCTGACATAAGGTAAATTCAAAATAGCGGCTGACCCTGGGTTGGCCGCTATTTTTTTTCACCTGGTTAAGCCGTGACGAACGATCACGCGTAGTCAGGGCGAACGATTACGCGAGCTCAGGACGAAGCGCCAACAGTAGTCAGGGCGAGAGATCACTCTAAGTCAGGGCGCGCGGCAACTCGTAGCCAGGACGAGAGACCTTGCGTAGTCAGTTTGACATCGATGCTTTTTTTGACCATTCTGTCGAGCGTGATAGAATCTGGTCGGGAAACAAGTTGATCAGCGCCGCTAGCTCAATTGGATAGAGCATCGGTCTACGGAACCGAAGGTTAGAGGTTCGAATCCTCTGCGGCGTATCCTTTGAATACCACGCGAATCCATTGCAAACCACGCAGATCCGTTACAAACCACGCGAATCTTTTGCGAACCACGCGAATCCTTTACAGACCACACAGATTCATTCTCAACCTATGGGCATCTATTTTTCCGAGGCCTGGGTCACTTCTGTCGCATAACATAGATTTCCCCTTTTCTGTACTTTGACAAACGCTTTCAAAAAAAATGATTACCGTGAGACCGTGGGATGTGTTTCGATGGATTGATTCTCGCGCCGACACGCGCGAGGGAGTGGTTCTTCCCAAGCACGCACGCGCGAGAGAGTCACGTTTCCCATGCTTGCACGCCTGAGAGAGTGATGCTTGCCATGTTCGCACGCCCGAGGGAGTGATGATGATCTTTGTGTTTCAAAGTGATGAGTCAGACTTCTGCTGAGTGGTTTCAGCCAGTTGGTTATGGTGGCGGTTCAAATCCATTATCCGAAATCAACCCTCCGCATTCTTCCATATTGCCATTATCGGACCTTTTTCTGCTTTTTGAGCAATGGGGTGATCCGTTGCATACATTGTTGATTGATGCTTTGGGCAATGTGGCTGGTGGGGAGTGTGGGTTGTGGGGAGTGTGACTGGGGCTGTTCTTTTGCCTGGGAGGTGCGGCGCGCAGTCGCTCCCTTCGCGGGCGAGCAGCTGATTCATGGGTAGCGGTTGATTCACGGACGAGCAGTTTATTTATGGGTGAGCGGTTGATTTGCGGACGGGCGGTTGATTCATGGGCGTGCGGTCGATGTAAGTGTTACTTTAGCGGGAGATTCTGCTGGGGTGTCGACCGTGTTATTGCTCCTGTTGGCATGCTTTCTGTAAAGGAGGGGTTGAGAAAATGCTGAAAATGTGTTGATTAGGGTAGCTTTGTTTGATAAAATGCAGTGCAACTTGTTAGGCGAGGTCTCCACATTCCTGGCTGCGGCCTGCTGTGGTTGGTTATTCTTGGCTTTTATTGGTCAATCTAGGATGGCTGATTCGTCATGGTCCGCAGTGATGTTGTTGAAGGAGGGTTGTAGAAGAACGGTTGTAGAAGAACGGTTGTAGAGAGTGGACGTAGAGAGCGGACGTAGAGTCGCTTGTGGAGTGTCGTTTGTAGAAGAGCGGTTGTAGAAGGTTGCTTGTAGCGGGGCGATTACAACGTAGCGGTGACTGCATCGCGATTGCAGAAGGGAGTTAGTTGCGCTGGTGGGTTGTGGCGGGCAGGGGGTGTATGGAATTGTAGGGGGGGCATGAATTTGGAGGGGTGCAAGGATTTGTCAAGGGATTTGGCAAGGGATTTGGCTATCAATGAGCCAAAGGATGTGACAGTCCAAAGCCACGATCGACGCGTTCAATTGGAACGTGGGGTTCGGGGTGCAGGGGGAGTTGCGCGTCCAGGCATCGCTTGCCCTCTTGCGTTTTCCTCGCGTCGGTCCCCAGTTTCATCGTGTCGATCATCAGTTTCTTCGCGTCGGTCCTCTGTTTTCTCGTGTCGGTCTTCTGTGGTACGCGGATTTTCACTGATTGAGGCGCTGGTTGTGGTGGGTATTCTGGCGGCGCTGCTGTCGTTGATTGTTCCGGCATTGACTTCTGCCCGGGATCAGATGAAATCTTTGATGTGCACCTCGAAGTTGCGTGCAATTACTTACAAGTTTTATCTTTTTTCTGAGGATGAGTCCCCGGAGGGCAGGGGTGGCAGTGCGCGTCTTGCCCGCAATGAGTTCTGGCTGGATGATTTTCAGGCGAGTATGTACGGAATTGATTCCTTCTGGCGTGACGCGACGATGACCAAAATCGACATGCAAGCTCGCGACGAGCTGATGATGTGTCCTTCGGGGTCGCCTACACTGACGAAGGTGCGGGGCGAGCCATTTGGTGTGACGGCTATTCAGCCGGTGAGTCATGTATCGATCGCGATGAACAGCCGGCTTTATCGTGCAGTTAAGACTGATTTGCAGGGTAATTCGATTTTGGCAAAAAAAGAAGATACGACCATCACTTCTCGTGTGATGGACAGGCCTTATGTGCCGCTGTTGTTTGATATTGATGCTCCGAAAGCAGCGGTAGAGGGTGTGGATCCATTTTATTCTGCTCCGCCAATCGGAGTGGATGACCCTTACGCATCGGGTAAATATTGGAATCCATCGGGGCGTCATCGCGGCAGGACCAACGTTGCGTTCGTGGGCGGACATGTCCTCACAAGCCGTCATCCTGCGAAGGAGTCCTGGGATTGGACCTACCAAGCCGAAACCACGAGCCGTCCGAGACGATAGTGTGTGCGACGATGGTGTGTGCAGCGATCGAGGCAGGTGCGCTTTGGCTCTCTTCTGTCTTGTGCATTGCTTTGCCGTTCTCGGCTGACATCTACCCGGTTGGCCTATGACCCTTCGATTACGAATCATGTTGTTGATGGCAGGGTTTTATGTCTTCGTGGGGTTGGCTGCGTGATTGACGTTGAATGGTATCCGGCTACACGCAGAGGATGCGCTGACGCGTCTGCAAGAGTCGATCACAGAGACTGATACAGTTGACCGTCTTAAGGTTGCAGTTCGGGATCGCATGGTCCAGCTTCGTGATGTTGTTGAAGGTCATATCGAGATTACAGAAGTTTTTGAAGCCCAGCGTGACAGTTTTTATAACGATCTTGATCAGATCGCCCGGTATTCACCGGATCGAGAAGGCGATCCTGTTTGGGAGGAGATCCTTGATTATCGGGGCGCTTTGCGTGTTGAGACGCAGCGTGTGCTTGATCTGGTGTTTGATGGTAAGCGTGATGAGGCTCGGTTGTTGCTGAATGAGCGTGTTGAGTCGGAGTTGGCAGATGGTCTTGCGGATCGTCTGCATCGTGCGCGTGCGATTCTTGAAAACGAGCGTTATGAGAAGGTCAGCGAACTGGATCGTTCCAGCGTTATTCTGATGATGCAGGTCGTAGTGGTTTTTGCCCTGGCGGGTGGTTTGATTGTGGTGGGTATCCTGCTGACTCGTCGGTGGTTGATAGTGCCGATCAACAGGCTTAGGGAAGCGACGGTTCGTTTCAGTGAGGGAGCTTTGGATCATCGTATTGAGCTTCCACGAGGTGATGAGCTTGGTCAGCTGGGCGAGGCATTGAACGAGATGGCGGGTTCGTTGTCGATCGCGCAAGGTGAGGTACTGCGTTCGGAGGCGAAATATCGGGCGTTGTTTGAAAATTT
This sequence comes from Planctomycetota bacterium, assembly GCA_024275565.1. GTDB lineage: Bacteria > Planctomycetota > Phycisphaerae > UBA1845 > UBA1845 > JAJRYY01. Next base: position 34,915 of record JAJRYY010000164.1, on the reverse strand, counting down.
ACGCGATGCCGTGGTGATATGCGACGCTGATGGTCGCGTTGTTGAATACAACGACGGTGATACTGATCTTCTTGGTGATACTGATCTTTCTGGTGATGCAGGTGGGTCTCGTGTTGGTCGGCTTCTTCTTGACGCCTGGCCTGGGTGGCGGGAGGCAGAGGTGGACTGGGTTGCCTCGATTGCTCAGGTTCTGGACAGTGGCAAGCGGTTGCGTATTGTTGACCTTGAGCTCGTGACTGAGGCAAGCATTATCGGATCAGACGTGCAATCCTCCGAGAAAAAGGAAGCAGTCGTGGATCTGGTCGTGTATCGCGTGTCTTACGATACTGAGTATTACGCTGCGATCGTGTTTCGAGATGTCACCACACGGCTGCACATGCAGAAGCGATTGCGTCGAGCTGAGACCATGGAGGTGGCGGGCACGCTGGCGGGTGGTCTTGCGCACGATTTCAACAATTTACTGACCAGTGCGATCGGTTCGATGTCTCTGTTGTCGGAGGATCTTCGTTCCGCGAAACAGCATGATCTGATACAGACTGCCTCTCGAGCGTGCTGGCAGGCTGCGAGTCTGTCGCGTCGTCTGCTGGATTTTGCGATGGGTGGACAGGGCAAGCCGCAGGTATTGAAGCTGAATGAGGCTGTTGAGCATGTGTTGCAGTCTCTGGACGAGTCGGTGTTCTCGGGTATCTCCGTGCAGACCGAGTATGACGGGGATGTACAAGTCAAGGTTGACCGTGACCAGCTGGTTCAGATTATCTTGAATCTTGTTCGCAATGCGTGTGATGCGATGTCGGATGGCGGCGTATTGACCATCAGGACGGATCTGGTGGATGCTTCGAATCCGGATGAAAAGGGACCCCTGCAGCCATACGCTATCTTGACCGTTGAGGATACTGGGCATGGTATGAGCGCGAAGGTGAAGGAGCGTGTGTTTCAGCCTTTCTTTACAACGAAAACGCGTGCTTTGCATCGTGGTCGGGGGCTTGGGTTGTCTACGGTGTATGCTTCTGCGAAAACGGCTGGCGGGTTCATTTTGCTGGATAGTCAGGAAGGCGTTGGTACGACCTTTCGTGTTCATCTTCCGGTGGGAGCCGGTTCCGTCGAACACATCCAGACGCCTACCTATACTCCGCCGACAGAACAAGGCGAGGGCACCATTCTACTGGTCGATGACGAGCCAATGATCATCAAAACCTGCACGGCAGCCTTGCGAAAGTGGGGTTACACTGTCCTGGTTGCAGATAGCATATCCGCCGCTGCACGGGAATTCGACGACGCTCAGGACACGATAGACCTGGCGTTGATCGACATCAATCTTCCCGACGGGTCTGGGACCATTCTCGCACAGGACCTGGTCGCTTTGAATCCTCGGATTCGTATTGTTTTTGCGACCGGATACGCCGAGGCAGACATTCCTGAGGAGATCGCCTCGAACGTTTTTGGCATGCTCTCCAAACCTTTCGGGTTGGATGAGCTGGCTGACATTCTCTCCGCCGCCCTCGCGACCCATGTATCAGAAAGCTAGAGCAAGCTCTATCCAGGTGTAGCGTCTCACCGTCGGGTTCACCCGTGGAATGGCCGGTGTCGTCCGCCCCGTCTGGTGTGAAAATGCGATCACATTTCCTTACGGTTCCCGTCTGTATCGGTCAGGATCCGGTGTGTCCCTTCCCATCAAGGAACCAGGGGAACAGGTCGAGTCCTGCCATGTGTCGGCGGGTGGGCGATTTCCTGCATGATTGGAAACTGTTTGGTTGCGACCCTCGCTGGTGACGGTACACTGCAGCATCGGAAAATCGCCTAAATCTGGGCAAGGGAATGATTTCGTTTAAGAATCAAAGTATTCCAGGGAGACAAGCTCAATGGCTGACACGCCCGCATCGGGTGAACTGATAGACCCGCTCTCCATTGTCGATGAGATGCGTGAATCGTATATGACGTACGCAATGAGCGTGATCACCGCGCGAGCCCTGCCGGACGTGCGCGATGGTCTCAAGCCCTCGCAACGACGCATCCTTGTGGCGATGAACGATCTGAACCTCAGTCCTCGCGGTGCGCATCGGAAGTGTGCGAAAATCGCAGGTGACACTTCCGGAAACTACCACCCCCATGGCGAACAGGTAATCTACCCTACGCTGGTGCGTATGGCGCAGTTCTGGAATTTGCGCGCGATGCTTGTAGATGGTCAGGGAAACTTCGGATCGATCGACGGTGATCCACCGGCTGCGATGCGATACACGGAAGCCCGTCTTCGCGCCGAGGCTGTCGAAATGTTGTCGGACCTGGAGTACGACACGGTCGATTTTGAGCCGAACTACGACGGCACCAGAACAGAACCGGTCGTACTCCCGAGCAAATTCCCAAACCTGCTCGTGAACGGAACATCGGGGATTGCAGTGGGCATGGCCACAAACCTCGCCCCCCACAATCCTGGTGAAATATGCGAGGCGATCATGCTGGTGATCGACAACCCCGATTGTACGCTTGCAGAGTTGATGCACGTCGTCCCAGCCCCGGATTTTCCGACAGCAGGGATCATCTGCGGACGCGCCGGCGTGGTGGATGCTTACCGTTCCGGGCGTGGAACCGTCACAATGCGTGGCAAGGTGCATGTCGAAGAGGGGCGGGGCAGTAAAAAAACCATCGTCATCACCGAAGTCCCCTACCAGGTATTGCGGAGTACGATCACTGAGCGGATCGCGACGGCTGTGAAGAATGGATCCGTGCAGGACGTCTCAGCCGTCAACGATGCGTCCGACCGCAAACATCCGGTACGCATCGAGATCGACCTCAAACGTGATGCGAACGAAGATGTCGTCATCAACCAGCTTTACCGGTACACACCGCTCCAGTCCAACTTCACGATCAACAACACCGCTCTGGTGAAGGGGCAACCCAGAACGCTCTCCTTGAAGAACATGATCGAGTTGCACATCGAACATCGCAAGGAGGTCATTACGCGTCGGACAGAGTTCCTGCTCCGCCGCGCGAAGCAGCGTGCGCATCTTCTGGAAGCACTCATCCTTGCCATTGGTGATATTGACGCGATCATCGAACTCATCAAGACATCCGAATCGCCCACCCAGGCCAAAGAGCGTTTGATGGCGCGTGAGCTTCTGCTGCTGGAGTCTGCAACCCTGCACAATCTGCTCCCCGAAGCGTTTGTCCGGCGATACAGCGCGACACCACACACGCTCACCGCGGTCCAGGCCAGCGCCATCCTCTCCATGCAGTTGCAACGCCTCACCGGACTGGAAGTCGAGAAGCTGGCCCGGGATTACAGCAGGCTCATGACGGAGATCGATGGCTATGAAGCCATTCTCGCCGACGAACGACGCGTGCTCGCCATCATCCGCGACGACGTGGTCGAGATGAAGGAGAAGTATGGAAACGCCCGCCGCACCGAGATCATGGACGATGTGGGCGAGTTCCGACTCGAAGAATTGATCCCCGACGAACTGGTCGTGGTGACCATTTCACACGAGGGCTATATCAAGCGAACCGATATCGATTCTTATCGCAAACAGGGACGCGGCGGACGGGGTGTGCGTGGCGGAGAAACCCGGGAGGGCGATTTCATCGAGCACCTCTTCACAGCCAACACCCATGACTACCTGCTGGTGTTCACCGACCGGGGGCGTGTCTACTGGTTACGCGTCTTCGATATCCCGTCGATGTCGCGGACGTCGCGTGGACGGGCGCTAGCGAACCTTGTCCAGATGCCACCCACCGAAAGTCATCGTGCAATCCTCCCGGTTCGTGCATTTGAGGAATCGTTTGTCTTCTTCGCGACGAAAGCGGGAATCGTCAAGAAGACACCTGTGGCTGCCTTCAGCAGGCCTCGCGCGAACGGCATTATCGCCCTGGGGCTAGACGATGACGATGCGCTGATCAATGTGGAGATGACCGACGGTGAGCACGAAATCGTCATGGGCAGTCGCGACGGGATGGCCATTCGCTTCAGCGAAGCGGACGTTCGGGCGATGGGACGGACCGCACGCGGTGTCAAAGGAATGACACTCAGTGGTGACGACTGCGTTGTGGATATGGTCGTCATCAAACCCGGTGCCAACCTCCTCACGCTTTGCGAAGGAGGGTTCGGAAAGCGGACGCCGATCGAGGAATATCGACTGACGAAGCGTGGCGCCAAGGGTGTAATCAACATCAGAATCAGCGATCGCAACGGACCAGTGGTAGCCGTGAAAGCTGTACAGGACGATGACGAGTTGATGCTGATTACCTCGGGCGGGATCATGCTCCGGACAGATCTAAGCGCCGTGCGGAGCATCGGGCGAGCAACACAAGGCGTCAAAATCATCCGGGTCGATGAGGGTGACCGACTCGTGGCCGTGGCGAAAATCGCGCCGGATAACGATGAAAATAGCCCTGATTCAGAAAATAACCCTGATTCAGCAGATAGTACCAGGACAGAAGGTAGCCCTGAGGGAAAGGGAAGTACTGAGGCAGAGGGAAGTGCTAAGGAAGAAGGAAGCACGAAGACAGAGGGAAGCACTGCTTCTGAGGAATCCTCTGAGGCAGAAGGATCAACTGGCGACGATGGGAACACCGATTCCGACGAGTAATCTGCCATTTACGGCAAATTCGCGGGATTCCCAGATTTTCTGCTTGATCGGACGTTCAGTAGGCCGACAATTGAAACCAGCGGACTGCTCAGGCGTATCAACGGGTAGTGCAGTCTGAAGGCAGGGCAGTCTGAGTTTGGAACTGAGGAGCGTGCGTCATGATTCGTGGAAGCATCGGAATCGTAGCTTTGTTGGGATTTTTGGCATGTTCGACACCAGGAGCATTGGCTCAGTTCGTGGACCCTGGCAATTCACCGGGCGAAAACACGAGCAGCCCAGGCGCCAGACGCCCCGGATTGCTCGTCCAGGCTGGCATTGTGCGTCACCAGCAGGGACCGGAGATCACGGACCCAGCCATTCCGGATCCCAATTTCCGCCGCATACTTCTTAACGACCTGCTTCAAAATATCTTTGCTCAGTTGAATGTCCTCATCCCGATTTTACCCGGCGTTCTGTTCCCTCAGGACGGCGCAGGAGGGGGCGATGGCGGCGCGGGTGGGGGTGGCGGAAACGTCGGCGGGAATGTCAACCTTGCTCTGGATGACGTCGTCATGACCGAAATCGCCCACAATGGAAACGTTGCATTCGTGGAGCTTCTCAACATCACCGGCGTCCAGATCAGCGTCGAGGGGTTTCGTTTTTCGGACGGAATCAACACCAGTCCGGCATTGCCGAGCATTCTGATGTTTCGGGATGAGACAATCGTGGTGCAGCTTGCCGGCGAAACCCAGAGCGAGATGGCCGACATTTTCTTACAATATCGTCTCCAGTCGGTGAACTCAGGTGAACTGGCACTTTATAATTTCCGAAACGCTGCCGACGGTGCATTCCCCATCGACGACCCGAATGCCATGCTCGATTACGTTCAGTGGAACAACGACATCCAGCAGCAGAACCTGCCATTGGAAGCGACGGCTTCTGCGGCGAATCTCTGGAGCACTGTAGATTTTGTGCAATCGTCGCTGACGAATATGTCGTTCCGGCTCAATGCCGACGCCGAGCGACGCAACAATACGCGCTCCCAGGATATCGTCGTCGTCCCGTTCGCCGAAAACACGCTCGGATCTGCCGAGGGGCGATAACGCACCGCTTCATTGGCGGGCGCGATCGGGGGTTCAGCCGTCGTTCTCGTCAGCCGTTGTTTTCGTCGGTTGCTGATGCAAGTGATGGTGGAATTATTGCAGCAGGGGTGTCCTGCTTGAGTTTTCCGGCGAAGGCTGCTTCTATCCAGCGTCCCACATTCATGGTTTCGAATCGGTCGGTTACAGTCTCACTTTTCTGCTGATGTGGAAATTTCACGATCAGGGGTATGTGGGTGAGTTCATCGCCGGAGCTGTTCGAGGCGACTGGGTCATATCGCCACCCGTGGTCCGAGGTGATGATGATGAGAGCGTCGTCGAACCGGTTGGCTGTCACCATCGCATCCACGAATCGCCCGATCGTCGCATCGAGAAACGCGAGATTTTTGCGATAGCCTTCCAGTTCGTCCTCGATCATTGCATTTGTGAGTGACTGCGATTCTGCGTCGTTGTCTGTCAGGAACGGTGCGTGCGGCAGGATATGGTGGAAGAGGGCGAAGGTGTTCGGGGGACTCTCCTTGATGACGCGGATCGTGTCCTGAATTTCATCGCGTCGAATTTGCGCTACGCGCGTCGCGTCCTCCCAGTCTTCGAGTCGGATCCGGACGGCTGGCAGCCAGGGATCGGTCCAGTGCTGCGCTGCGTTGAAGAGGTGGAGGGCCATTCGTTCAGTGGGACTGTACGGGTGCTGGTATCTGGAATAGCTGCGACAAAAATCGACATTTTTTCCGAACCACATTTTGTAGGGCAGCATGAATCCGATGATGGACGTGGAGTAGCCGTTCCGTTTTGCGGCTGCAAAAAGATTGTCCCGATCCTTGGCTTGTATGAAATTGTCGTTTGTGTCATTTGCGTCGGTTTTGTCCATGACGCCAAATCCGATCTGCCCGTTGTTCATGTACAGGCTTTCATCCACCTGGAAGAGGAGACGCGGCATGGATTCGATTGTGCATGTGGCGGGTGAATGCGCGTTGTGGAACACCGTCGCGCTATCTGCCAGTCGTGCGATCTGGCTGAAGTTGCTGTTGAGCTGGCCATCCTCGAATGTTCGGGCGTAGGACCACTCGTCGAAGACGAAGAGATAGACCGGGGTTGTGGTTGATTCCGATTGTGTGGTTGCCTGGACGTTGTGATTTTCCGGGTTCCACGCATCAAGTGGTGATGGATAGGTTGGCTGACCTGCGAGCTGGATGGCGACGAGGAGTACGCCTGGCGAGAGTACGAGGCAAATTTTCCGGGCGTGCTGGGCGATACTCGCCTGTGGGCGTGCGAGGGACCATCCGACGCCAGCAAACAGGATCAGCCAGGCTGTCTGCATGGGGGCGGCGAATTTGTTCAGATCGAAATGGAATGCGATGTTGGCGAGCAGGCCTGCACCGAGGGCGATCAGGAATGCGTGGTCGGCGACTGGTAGATATTTTTTGCCGATGATGCGACGCAGCAATGTGCTGATGAGCAGAAACGTGCCGGCGACTGCGATCGTCATGCTCAGGAGGAGGGCGGCGTCGTTGCGTTCCCAGAGGTAGAGGCGTCGATTCAGTGGTTCGAAAAAGCTGGCGATGTGCGGTCCGAACAGCAGGAATACTGCGACATATGCAGCAGTCATCCGCGTCAGCACGTTGTCGTTCGATGGTTGTTTTTCAGTTTGTTTCAGCACAGCGTCAGCCCTTGCGTTTGTGACGAAGCTAGCTCGCCGGTTGGAGCGTGTCTGTGAATTGCCCGTCCGTAGGCGACGACCAGTTTGCGCGACGTTTCTGACCATCGGAACTGTTTCGCCCGCGACAGTCCCTTCTGAATCAGTCGTTTCCGAGTGCTGTCACAGGTTGCAATTTTGTGCATTGCGTCTGCAATTTTATTCACGGCGTTCGGTTCCACAAGCCATCCCGCATCGCCGACGACCTCCGGGAGGGCGGTCCGGTTGGCAGCGATGACCGGGCAGGCATTTGCCATGGCTTCGATCACTGGGATCCCAAATCCCTCGTCCTCGGAGAGCATGAGCAGCATGGTTGCCCCGGCGTATTCGCGCATCAATTTTTCGTCGCTCACGGCCCCCAGGAACGTGATATTGTCTCTGGTTTCGAGTTCGTCGCAGGCGATTCGAGCTTCCTTGCAGAGGTTTTCGAGCGACCCTGTGAGGTGCAGGGCGAAGCGTCGATCGAATCGTCGCTGGTACTCTGCGACTGCACGAATGACGCCTGCGACATTCTTCCGGCGTTCGTGGCCGCCTACATATAGTGCATAGGGTGGTGATGAACTGGCAGTGACATGGTCTGGCACTGTACTGGTATCGACGCCGTTCGGTACGACAATCACCCGGGTTGGTTGGACCTTGAATGTCGCCAGGACCTCGCCGCGTGTGTGTTCGCTGACGGTCGCAATGACGTTCGCCCGCCGCACGCTTTTCCGCATGGCGTATCGATAGCACGCGATTTGCATCGAGGACGCAAAATGTTCTCTGGGATTTCGCCACGGGATCAAATCATGGACCGTTAAGACACTAGGCGTCGGGCAGAGGCTTGGTATGCCGGTGTTCCATGTTGCGTGATATACGTCCACTTCGGCTGCTCGGATGATGCCTGGTAGATGGAATTCCTCCCACTGCACGCGTCGGGCGGCTGTCCGGTCCCTTCGGGAGAAACTCGATTCAACCACGGTGATGTCGCGTCGATTTGACCATGGTTCATGCGTTTCATTTCCGCACAGCACCGACACGTGCAGATCGTCGCGTTGAGCGAGTTCGTCGGTGATTTTCGTGACATATCGAGCGATTCCGGAAAAACCGCCGATGAGCATCCGGGCATCGATCAGAACACGCAACGGTGTCATTCGTCTGCCCCTTTGGCCCATGTCGTCGATGATTTCAATGTCGTCGATGATTTTATGGCTGCCCCGTTCATTGCATATAGTGTCAACATGCTGCCGAACCAGTCGTCCAGTATCGAAGGTCTGTCGAGATCACCGCAGCGTATTCGGAACAATCCGCCCAGTACATGATCTCCCACCGATCGCCACAAACCGCAACAGTGTGATGCGACCGGTGACAGCCCGACCCGCTCGATGCGCTGCGACAACTCACGATGTGAATACGGAATCTCCAGTCCATAAGGCCACCATCCGCGCATCTCCAGGGCCATCTTCCAGAGACGATAGGGTGGGCAGTGTGCATGGGGGACGCTGATGACTGTCATACCGCCCGGTCGAAGTACGCGAGCATGGGCTGCTACAATCTCCGTCCGTCGCCGACCTCGAAAATGCTCAATGACACCCAGTGACACTGAAACGTCAAAGGCATTGGTCATGCCCGAATCGGTTTTGTCCAGCCCCAGTTCAAACACATCACGCAACACGAACCGACCCTGCAATCGCAGTCGATCGAACCGTGATTTTGCCTGCTCCATCGCCCGTTCGCTGTAGTCAACAAGCGTTACATCTGCACCATCCGCGGCCAGCAATGCTGAAAAATCTCCACGACCCGCGCCAAGCTCGACGCATCGAAGCCCTTCCAGGGTGCCGAATTGTGATATTAAAACCTGCTTCGCAAATGCCCATCGCTCCCCATTCCGCTCGCGTTCGAGGACAGCGTCATCCTTCGGTGCGGGGGTCGCTTCGCGCCATATTCGATCCCAGACCGATCGCCCGTCGGCTGTCGTACTGCCTGCTGGGCGTGACAAAGTTGATGCACTCATGCGGTGCTTCCCTTTGCGAGCATGGCTGATCCGCTTCCCGTGCTGATCGCAACGCCTCGCCCCAGATACCGTTCCAGTTGATCGCGGTACACCTCCGGATGTCGGTGACGTTGCCACGATCCGACGCAATAACCGACCGCGTCGGCCAGCAGGACCGTTACGAGAATTGCAATACAGATCGGATATGCGGTCAAGCGTCTGGTTCGCCTCGCAACACGCCTGGCTGCACTGCTGAATGCGTATATGTAGAAATAACCGATCAATCCCAGTACCGCGAACCATGCAATGGGTGACAGGAGAGTGGCACTGATAGCGAGCAGAAGAAGCGTCAGATTTCGGAGATTGTAGCGTGTTCCTGACGGGTCCAGCTGTACATGCCCGCCGCCGCGACCGTATAGATAGAACTGTTTCGCCACCGCTTTGAGGCTGCTCCGTGGCCGCCAGAATGCAACAGCATCTTTCGCCAGGCGCGATGTTGCCCCCATTTCAGCCAGCTTCACGTCAAACAAAGTGTCCTCAGCCGTATACAACCATTCCGGGAATCCGCCGACCTGTGTGGCCAGTGCTTTTGTGAACGCCATCGACCGGGCTGATGGTTTGAACCGCTTTTCGTCCACCGGCGACATCTGCCCCGGCATGGTTGCAAGCCCGACGACCTCCTCAAAGAGCGATCGCGCATCAACTTTGTATACGCCGCCCACGAACGCCACCTTAGTATCTTCATCAAACGGACGCATTAGCGCTGCCAGCCAGCCAGCGTCCAATCGACACCCGCAATCCGTTGTGGCAATGATCCGCCCCCGAGCAGCTTTGATGCCAATGTTGCGTCCTCGTGCGATGTTGCACGGACCTGCTTCGATCAGTCGGACGCGCTCATCCCCTTCGCACATCGCCCGCAACTGCGACAATGTCGATGCACACGATCCGCCATCCACGATCAGAATTTCATCCGGTCGCCGCGACTGGTCCGCGAGCGAATTTAACACGACCGCGCAGCCAGCTACGTCGTTTAACGCTGTCATTACCACAGAAACTTCAATATCTCGAACCGGCGAATCCAATGCGGACCTTCTCCTTCGATGCGTGTCTTAGCAGGCGGCTGCCATTGATTTCGACGACCCCTGCGTCGCATTTTGGCGGCGTTTCGATAGATTTTTCGCATTTGCCAGAAACGGTCCGATCGCCAGATAATCCAGCCGCCCGTCGCGGAACGTTTGGATCGCGTCCTCCGGTGTGGCGATGATCGGTGATTCGTGCATGTTGAAACTCGTATTCAGCACCGACGGAATCCCTGTCAGTTTTACATATTCTGACACAATTTCGTGCAGGCCTGGGTTGCTCCCCTCGCGCACAAACTGCGCTCGGGCGGTACCATCGATATGCACCACGGCAGGGCTCATCTCGCGCATGAAATTGGTACAATCGAACGTGATCGTCATGAACTCCGCGGCGTGTTCGCAACCCTCGATTTCGGTGTAGCACTGCTCCGCGTGCTCGAGCAGCGTCGCCGGTGCGAACGGCATGAATTCTGTTCGCTGCAACCGCTGGTTCAGCCAATCGTTGATCGTCGGATCACGCGTATCACACAGGATCGACCGGTTGCCAAGCGCCCTTGGTCCGAATTCCATTCGCCCGTCAAACCGCCCCACGACCTTGCCTGCTGCGATCAATTTTGCGACCGCATAAGCAATGTTCCCGACGCGTTCATAACGCACACCGGTCAGGTCGAGGCATTCGCGAATATGGTCGTCATCAAAACCGGGTCCGAGAAAGGCGTTCTCCATCCGCATCGGTCGCAGCGGTGCCGTTCCGCTCAACGGCGGTGCTGTTTCGCTCAAATGATGCAAGGCTGCTCCAAACGCCAGCCCGCCATCGTCCATGGCTGGTTGTATGAAGATCCGCCGAAACCCGAGCTGCTTGATTTTCTGATTGATCCGGACGTTGGCAAATACCCCGCCCGCAAGCGCAATATCCCGCCCGCGAACGTCCGATATGTGTTCACGGATCAGCGAAAGTACCCGCTCCTCAGCCAGGTGCTGCATCGCATACGACAGATCTTCACGCGAGAACGCCCCGAAACGTGAATCACGAAAACCACGCAATTCCGCGATGGTCGCATCCGCTTCGACGCCATGCATCCGGTCAAAGAAATTGCGATTTCCACGACGCCACGAGTCCGATAAAAACGCATCCAGCGTGGAAATACAAACCTGATTGTGACGACCGCAGGCAGCCAGTCCCGTGATCTTCCCACAATGGCGATCCGGGTTGAATCCCATCATGGCTGTGAATGTTTCGTAATCCGCCCCGACCGTCAGTTCGTTGTAATAGAATTTCTTCTGCAGCGTGAGTCGCCCCGCCCGTCCCTCAAAAATGCACCCTGAAAGGCAATCACCCACACCGTCGATCGTCAGAACCACCGCGTCCTCAAATCCTGACGGATAGTATGCGCTGGCTGCGTGTGCGGTGTGATGCTCACAAAGCGAGTCATATCCAATCTTCGCGTCCGAATTCCTGACGAACTCCCTACCGTCATTCCTGCCGGATTCTCCACCGTCATGTCTGCCGGGTTCTCCACCGCCGTTTTTCGGCGCCTCATCCACCCCCACAATCCCATCGACCTGCCCATTCGCAACCCGTCGCGACAGCGTTCCTACCAGCGCCCCTGCACTTTTCTCGCAGTTCAGCCTCTTCGCCCAGCTGTTCCAGACCAGCTCCGCATTTCGCGAAACCTTCGCCCCCAGCGGCAGATCGACGTAGCACACTTGGCTGTCAAGCACATCAAACCGTCGCCGCAAATCCGCGATCGCCCCGGATGGATACCCTTTCTGCAGCTTCCGCTTCGAGAACCGCTCCTCAGCCGACGCGTACAGCGGACGCCCATCCGACGCCACCAGCGCAGCACTTGCGCTATGGCTATCGTGATATCCGATCACGCTTCCATCATGCTTATCCCGTCGGGCAGGACTCACCGTCACCCTCCATCATCATCAACGCATCCGCCAGAAACTTCGCACCCCAGTTCACAACGCAATACCGTTCATATGGACCATTGATCGGATACGATCCACTGATTCCGCCGTGCATATCTGCGTTCTCCGGGTCCATTATCTGACACGCCTTCACCTCCTCGATCAGCTCACGAGCAGCATCCGCGAAGGCGTTCTCACCCGTTATCTGAGCAAGTCGCATCCACACGATCGCAAGCTGCGCCTCGCCCGGAAGACATCGCCACGACTCCGCGCTCGACCAGTCCCGGGCATATCCACCATACACATGCCCCTCCGCAAACCACTGATCCCGCAACGCAGCTGCAGTCCGGGCACCAGCCTCAACATACCGCTCATATCCACAGGCAGATCCCACCTCGATCAAACCCCTCATGCAATAGCACAATGTGTGAAGATTGCTCTCCTCCTCGCCGGGTTCAAACGCGTTCTGCTCAAACCAGCCCGCATCCGTCTGCTGACCCAGCGTCCAGTCCGCATTGGACAACCCCGCAAGCGTAAACCGAAGCTCGCCCGTTACCGTCCCAAGCTGAACCAGCGCCCAGGCTGTCCGAACGTTGTACGCATGTTCGCAATCATTCAGCGTCGCCTGACGCCATGCACCATCACCACCCTGCATCCCGAGCAACCAATGGCCTGCCCGTCGAGCGGCTGCCACGTACCGACGATCACCCGTCTCAAGCCCTGTCCGCAACAACCCAAAGATAATCTGCCCCGTATTGAACACCCGCGATTCGGATAGCTGACCCATGAACGAACCCGGAAACGAACCATCCTTGCGCTGACACAGCAGCAGCCAGTCTGCCATCTCCACTGCCCGCTCGCGATATGCATCATTCTCTGACGCCTGAGCAGCGTCCCAGAATGTCGGAATCATGTACCCCGTCGTCTCCGGGTATGACCCCAGCCACCCCTCAGCCAGCGAATACATGGCAGACACACCATCATCCAGCCCCACGTCGTGCGCCCGACACAACCAGTCCATCGCAGCGCGCAAATGGGTCTCATGCGACCCGGGCGTACATCGCCGCAAACTATGACGATCCACATCCTTCAACCGACGCGCGTCGGCTGAACACAACGACAGATACCCCTCCAACGCCGCCTTTTTCACGCCCGCCAATGCTGATGCCACGTTCTGACCTCCAATTCAATCATCCGCATCCAATGCGGTTTAACCCAATCCCAGCGTGTGTTATCGGTCAGTCCTACCCTATAGTGGAAGCAACTTCCTGCCCGCGACCGCCTTCAAACTTCCCCGATCCGGAACACGACCCACCAGCAACCTCATGCAACAGCCGATCCCACCTGGCAACACTGTCAGCCCAGTCATACCGCTCCTCAACCCACTTTCGACCGCCGCGACCCATCGCCCAGCGTGTCGCACCATCGTCCGATAATGTTACGATCGCTGCACCCATCGCCTCCGCATCACCCGTCTCCACCAGCACCCCGGTTTCACCATCCCGCACCGTCTCACACAACCCACCAGCGCGGGTCGCTACCACAGGTATTCCCATCGCACCTGCTTCAATCGCGGCCACACACAGCGTTTCATGTACGGAAGAAACCGCCACCAGATCCCAGTATGCCATGCGATCCACCAGCGCTTCGGGCGACAACCTGTCGATCCACTCGATACAACGACCAGCACCGATCGAAAGTGCCAGATCCTGGCACTCCTCGCGCATGGGTCCATCCCCAACAAACTCGAATCGTACCGCAGGGCGAGCATCTGCAACGATCGAAGCTGCCCGCACCATCATTTTCGGGTCATACACCGCGTGAAAACCTTTGTGAAACCCCACAACCACCCCATCATGCGATCGCCGATTTTGCGGATGAAACATACGCAAATCAACACCGTCCGGGATGACTGCGATCTTATCCGGATCCAGATTTGCGTAGTCTGCCACGCATTTCGCAAAATATGGGCTTGCACATGTGACAGCGTGGGCGTGGCGAAGGAGGGACTGGTTGAGTGACATCGTTTCGGAATTCGCTGTCATTCCGGGGGGGGTGACGATGTCGGATCCGTACGGTTTGACGACCAGTCGTCCGAGCGAAACTGCTTTCTGGGTGATCCCCCAGTCCGCGAGAAAATGCACACACACGACGTCGAACCGCCGAAACACGTCGCATATAGACTTTTCCCATCGTCGCCGCCAGCGATGGGGATATTTCAGGCTCGGACCGGGTACCTCGAAATGCTCGAATGTTGCGCCCGGGATGGATTCAGATTTATGCGAAATGACGTGAACGCGATGTCCCAGATGTGACAGACTCGTCACGATCCGGCGCAGATGCACCATGTCCGACGGTCCCAGCATCGCAATGTTCATACCCGCACCCTGACATGTAGAGCTGACGATCCACCTGCCGACGACACTACGTCACCCCTGCCAGCACAGCCGATGGCGGGTCACATGCGCCCTGATGATGCAACCATTCGTGTGGCAAACTTAGCAGACCCGTCGATCGCCCGCCGTCCTCGATCACATAGGAATACTGGTATCCGGAAATCGCGACGACCTTGCTGGTGTCCGCATCCTGCAACACCACCTGCCAGAAATACTGCCCGCCAGCCAGGGGCAACTCCGGCAATGAAAGTGTCACTGAATTGGCACCGGAAGAGGCGTCGAAGGTTATGCCCTGATGTACGGAATTGAACGTCGCCACCTGTGCAGCAAGGTCTCGCCGAACATCCAGCTCGATGGACAACCGCTGCACGGGTTGAGACAGCTCGAACGTTACTTCCACCTCCAGCGGGTCACCCGGTTTGCCCACCAGCATTTCCTTGCCACCAGCGCTGCAGATACGACATCCCGTAACCTCCCCCGGCTTGTTGCTCAGTGCGGCTGGTACCAGTTCCACGCCACCCTTCAACGCTTCCATGTAGGCAGAGACAGCCCGGTCGGTGTCGCCGTCATGCACGAGTCGCCCCTTGTCCAGAACGACCGATCGCGTGCAGAACGCCTGCATCAACTCAATATGATGCGTGACGAACACAAGCGCAACGCCGCCATCGACCAGCTCGCGCATCCGCTGAATGCAACGTTGGCGAAAGAGTAAATCGCCGACGCCCAGAACCTCGTCCACCAGCAGAACGTCCGGGTCCACATGGGCAGCCACACTGAAACCGAGCCTCGCCTGCATGCCCGAGCTGTACCGCTTGACGGGTGTGTCGATAAAATCGGCAATACCACTGAAAGAGATGATGTCGTCGAATTTCCGGTCGATCTCCCGTCGGCGCATCCCGAGGATTGCACCGTTCATATAGATGTTTTCGCGACCGGTCAGATCGCCGTGAAACCCCGCGTTAATTTCGATCAGGGCGGTGATCCGACCCCGTGTTTCGATCCGCCCATGGTCAGGTCGCATGATTCCGGCTATCAACTTCAGGGCAGTGCTTTTGCCCGCACCATTCGGTCCAATCACCCCGACAGCCTCGCCTGCGCGAACTTCAAAACCCACATCATCGAGCGCCCAGAAATCATTTTCAGACGCCACGCGCTGGCGACCCATCAAACGCTTCGCACCTGACGCAATGAGGTCGATCATTGTGTCGTGCGCCACACCTCGGCGGAAGCGCTTGGACACATGCTCCATGCGTAACAGACCATCACTCATCTATTTTCGTCCTGCCATCAGATCCGCTCCGCAAACTTGAACCCCGCCCGATGAAAACATGACCACCCCAGCACGAGAACGATGAGTGACACGACTGTGGCATATCCGAACCCCCACATTTCCGGGAGTTGTCCGTGTATGAGGCACGCGCGGTAGGCTCCGATAATCGGCGTCATCGGATTCATCGCCACGACTCGACCCACCCATGACCCGTCATCGCGGATCGGATAGACCACACTCGTCGCAAACATCCAAAGCTGAATCACCACTGCGAACACCTGTCGCACATCGCGATAGAACAGATTCGCCATCGCCAGCAGCATCCCCAGGCCTATCATGAATGCGGTCTGAACCGCGACGATCACGGGTATGAACAGGACCGTCGCATTCGGTGAAAAGGACCAGTCGCCGAAGACATGGAAATAGGCGATCAACCCGACGACCACACTGCCCGCGACGCAGAAATCCGCGAATGCTGCTCCGATGGCAGACAACGGCAGAACCTCGCGCGGGAAGTAGACCTTGGTCACGAGGTTGCGGTTGGCCACCAGCGAATTGACCGATCCGTTCAGTCCTGCTGCAAAAAATGTCCACGGGACCAGCCCGACGTACGCGAACAGTGCGTAGGGCATTTCGATCCTCATTTCCGGTGCCACTTTAATCGCCCGCGTAAAGACGAACGTGAAGATCAGCATCATGCTCAGCGGCACGCACACTGCCCACCCGACGCCAAGAAGCGACTGTTTGTAGCGGATACGCAGTTCTCGGACCGTCAGGCTTGCCAGCAGATGACGATATGCCCAAAGCTCCACCGGCAGCGAATACCAGACGGATGCCAATTCATCCGCAGCACCGACCCGCACACTGGATGCGCCACCATTCTGCACTCTGGATGCGTCATCATTCTGCGTATTTGAAGCAGCAACTGAAAACACACTTTCCTCCTCGTCGGAGTCCGTCATGTAACGGTCCATTCCGTGCAAGGATTATCGGAATCAGCCAAACACCTCTTGAGGCCGACACGCTCATACATATACACTCATACATTGACATACTGGGCATCCACGATATCATGGCGTGATGCGCATGAATGCACGAACATGTAGCCCGGCTGGTCGGGCGGTATCGGCTTTGTTGCTGGTGGTATCGGCCTCGCTGGTGATGGTATTGGCTACGCTGGTGGTGGTATCGGCCACGGTGGCAGCACCCATCCCGAGCATCGCCCCGGTGAGCTGGGAGCTTGGAATCACCTACCATGATCCCGACCGGATCACGGTGGAACTGCCCGGAAGTGGGGTTTCCAGTATTGGGAGCGAGATTTCCGGCGCTGGGAATTCGGATTTTGGTGCATATTGGTATTTGCTGTACACCGTGACGAACGAGAGCGGGAGAGAAGTTGAATTCTACCCGAGCTTTGAAATTGTTACTGATGCTTTAGGTGTTGTCACGGGTGGTGAAGGGATTCATCCTCGTGTGTATGAGGCTGTTGATGAGCGACATCGTCGGGTGTACCCGTTTTTCGTCGATCCTGCCCGTATGGTGGGTGCGATTCGGCAGGGGGCGGACAACGCCAAGACGTCGGCGATCGCTTTTCCGCCGCTCGATCCGGAGGTTAATCGCTTCACACTTTATGTGGGGGGACTTTCCGGCGAGATCGTGAAGGTTCGAAACTGGGGTTTTGACCCTGGTCAGGAAGAATCGGAGTCGAATGCCCGATCTTTTCTGCTTCGCAAAACGCTGGCGATCACCTATGATATTCCCGGTGATCGCCGAACGCAGCCAATCGCCAAACCGGTCCGTGTGAAGGAAGAATGGGTCATGCGGTAGTGGTCCGGGCGGTAGCGGTTCGGGCGGTAGCGGTCCGTGGGGCATGCTGGCAGTGGTTAGTGCTGGCAGTGGTTCGGTGCGGTACCAGTTATATCGCGGGCTTGTGGTTGGATTATTGAATTGAGACGAAAATTGAGACGAATGGGATTTGGCGCCGTCTAACGGTCGCAGACTATACAACTTGGAGATTCATCGATGGCACATAAGAAGGGTCAGGGTTCCAGTCGCAACGGTCGCGACAGCAATCCCCAGTTCCGCGGCGTCAAGCGCTATGGCGGTCAGAAGGTCATTACGGGCACGATCATCATTCGCCAGTGCGGAACGCCGTTTCTTCCTGGTCGGCATGTTGGTCGTGGCCGGGACGACACGCTTTTCGCTCTGAACGACGGTATTGTCCGGTTTCAGGGGCGTCGCGTGCATGTGGACCTGACGCCCGAAGTCGCGGTATCCTGAAGTCGCTGCATCCTGAGGTCGCGTCGTCCTGCATGTTCCGGGTATGCGTGTTTCCGGGGTTTGGGTTGCTCGATTTTGAGGGTGCTGGATTCTGATGGCTGCTGCATCCAGAGGTTGCTGTGTTCTGAGGTTGCGTGAGGTATCCATTCCCGCGTTTTTTGATTCAGCGTCACCTTTTTGAGGAGGCGTTGTGTGGTGGTTTACGCCCCGCAGGAGGGGTGAGGCTGCATTTCGTTTATTACCCTCCCAAAGTCGCGGGTCTGGCGTGTCCATTTTAATATATCGTTGCGGTGCGTTACTCTGAAATTGCGGTGCGTTTACTCTGAATTATGTTTGTTGACGAAGCTGAAATCTATGTGATGAGCGGGAGCGGTGGGGCTGGCTGTAATAGCTTCCGGCGTGAGCGATGCCGACCCAAGGGCGGTCCTGACGGGGGCAATGGCGGGGACGGGGGCGATGTGTACATCGAGGCCTGCCCGGCGGTCGAGACCCTGCTAGATTTCGCTGGCAAGCATCATTGGCGTGCGGAAAAGGGTAGACCTGGTGAGGGGAGTGATTGTCGCGGTCGCAATGGCGAGGATGTCATAATCAAGCTGCCTGTCGGGACGCTGGTCTACGACCGGGAGACGGGCATCCTTCTGAAGGATCTTTCCGAACCTGGGATTCTCGTGAAAATCGCCGGTGGCGGTCAGGGTGGACGCGGCAACAAAACGTTCGCCACGCCGACGCATCAGGCACCTGTTGAGTTTGACCCGGGCGAACCTGGTATTGAGCGTTGGCTGAGCTTGAAGCTCAAGCTGATTGCGGACGTTGGATTCGTCGGGCTTCCCAATGCGGGCAAGAGTACGTTGTTGTCTGTGATGTCCAAGGCTGCTCCGAAGATCGCTTCATATCCGTTCACCACATTGCGTCCGCAACTCGGCATTTGCGAGCTGAGCGACTATCGGCGGATTGTGCTAGCGGATATCCCGGGTTTGATTGAAGGGGCGCACGAAGGTGCGGGTCTCGGTGACGAATTCCTCCGTCATATTGAGCGGACGCGTGTGATTGTGCATCTGGTCGATGCGGTTCCGATGGAGAGCGAACCGGGACCGCTCGAGGCCTACCGGATCATTCGGGGTGAGCTTGCGAAGTTCAGCGACGTGTTGGCGTCCAAGCCTGAGATCGTTGCGGTCAACAAGATGGATGTTTACGGGGCGGACGAGGCGTTTGCTGAGATGCGTGAAGCGTTGTCGTGCGAGGTGCTTCCGATCAGTGCTGTGTCGCGGATCGGGCTTGAGGCGTTGGGCGAGCGCATGTGGCGGGTGGTGGGTAAGGCAAAGCCGAAACCGGCGCCGTCATCCGAGGTACAGCCAGCCGTGGTGCCGCCGCATCTGAGAGATATGTCGTGACCCATTCGAGAGATATGTTGTGATCGCTCCAAAGCGAATTCAGGAATCTGACGAACCGAAACATCCGGAACCGCCGATCGTCGTGGTTGATATCGGCAACACATCGACTTCTGCTGGTATCTGCGCCGATGGCAGCATGAAAGACCGTCAGACGGTGGCTGCCGTTGAGGATATGGGTGAGACTGCTGACGGCGTGTTTCAGGCGGTTCGTGGGCTTGCGGCGACGCTTGAAACCGATGTTCCTACCGTGGTGATTGCGTCGGTTGTCCCTGCCTTGCTTGGGGAGATGTGTCAGCGAATTGAGAAAGGTCTGGACATCGTCCCGCTCGTGGTTGGGGATCATATTCCGTTGCCGATTCATCTTGATGTGTTGACGCCTGAGGTCGTGGGGGTGGATCGGGTGTGTGCTGCTGCGGCTGCTTATGAGCAGAAGAAAACCGCTTGCGTGGTGGTCGATTTTGGGTCTGCGATCACGATCGATGTTGTGGATGATGAGGGTGTGTTTCTTGGTGGAGCGATTCTGCCGGGGCTGCGGATGCAGGCCTGGGCGTTGCATCATCAGACGGCCAGTCTGCCGGAGGTGACGCTTTGTATTCCGGAATCTGCCATTGGTCGCGACACGGAACAGGCGATTCAGAGTGGGATTACGAAGGGGACGGTGGGTGCGGTTCGGAACATTGTGGAGGAATACGCGACCGGTTTTGGGTCCTGGTTGCCGGCTGTTGCGACGGGTGGTGATGCTGCGATGCTGGGTGATGCTTGTGGTGTGTTTGACGCGATAGACGAAGATTTGTGTTTGCTGGGGGTTGGGTTGGCACATCAGAAATGGCTGGATCAGGCTGTCGCACTATGAGGCTGGGCCTGTTGCGATGACGCTGGACGAGCGATCGACATCGGTCCGGTTGCTGACGCCATCCGGTGCTGGTGGGGTGGCTGTGATTCGCCTGGAGGGGAAAAGGTCCGGAGTGATTCTTTCGACAGCCTTCAAGCCTTCTCGCAGTGCGATCGATCTTACCCGGTTAGACCCCGGCACGCTGGTGTACGGGGAATTCCTTGATGCTGACGAAGTTGTGGATGACGGGATTGTATGCTCGCGTGTGGATGATCTAGGTTGTTGCGTGATTGATTTTTCCGTGCACGGTGGTGTGCGGAGTGTTGAGCGGTTGATGATTCTTATTCAGCGACTTGGTGCGGAGTTTCATCGGGGTGGGGAGGCGGTCGTCGCATCGACCATTGAGGCGGCTGCTGATGCTGCACTCTGCCGAGCTAGAACAAGGCTTGCAGTACGTTTGATCGCCCGGCAACGCGCGGTTCTTCCGGTAGCGTTGAAAGCGCTGGCAGACACTCTGGAACGTGATGGTGTTCAGGGTCGGGAGGAACTGTCGAGGATGTTGGATCGTTCTCGTGGGGTGTTGTCTATCTTCGAGGGTGCTAAGGTCGGATTGTTCGGTCCAGCCAACGCCGGGAAATCGACCTTGATGCATCGGCTGGTGGATTCAGCGAATAGTGTCGTATCGGACGTGACTGGGACGACGCGGGACTGGGTGTCTGCAGACGGTGCGATCGATGGTGTGCCCGTTCGGTGGATCGACACTGCCGGTGTGCGTGCTCTTGAGGATGGTGAGGATGGAGCGTCAACGGATGTCGATGGTCTTGAGCTGGAGGCTGTGTCCCGCGGTCTGGAGCAGTTTCGGCATTGCGGTGTTCACCTGATCGTTCTGGACGGATCCATCGCATTTCCATCGGGGCCTATGAATTTTTTTTCGCGTTATCAATCCGAGTGGGATGTGTCGCGCGCGGTTTTTGTGCGTAACAAATCTGATCTGGGGGCGAGATGGGGGGAGACTCAGCTTGTGGAGCAGGTCGCGGAGTGCGGGCAACCTGTTCGATTTGTCACTGTTTCAGGACGCACGGGTTCGGGGATTTCCGAATTGCGGTCAGCCATACTCGAAAAATTGCGATCGGAGTGTGAGTCTTTGGAGGGTGCCTTTTTCTTTACGTTAGCACAGATCGAGCGATTTTCGGCGATTCTATCGGACGGAAGCGACTTGGAGGTCGTGGCGTCTTTGCGGAACGCCGCTCAATTGAAGCACGAAATACCTCTCTATTGATAGATCGTGCGAAAAAGCGAGCTTGAGGTGGGTATAATATTGAGATCAATTGAATGATTGATCTTGAGATTCTCGGAGTTGTAGACGTTGAGATCAATCGGGACTTGCGACGTCAGTTTTGCCCCCGGGCTTGCCATCTGGCAGGATTCGGTGGCGGATTATGGTTGAAGTCGCCCTGGATGGCCCGTAGAGTGTCGCACTTCCGATTCGGACCACGCCCGGGGTTCATCGCGTCTTCCCCGTGGCAACAATAATTAGGATCGTGCATGTCTGTATCTGACGAATCCGGCTTTGGCCGCAAACTTGTTGAAAATCGTCTGGTCACTCCCGAGGAGATCGCCTTCTGCGAAAACCGTCGCGAGGAGATCGAGAAGAATGGTAAACCAGTCACGCTTCTCGACGTTCTCATCAGCGAAGGGTACATGACGCGTTCGCAGCTTAAGCGGATCGAGCGGACGATGGACGACGATTCGATGTACCGTCCCGCTCAGCAGATTCCCGGGTTCCAGATTATGAGCAAGCTTGGACAGGGGGCGATGGCGACAGTCTACAAAGCGCGTCAGCTCAGCCTGGATAGAATTGTGGCGGTCAAAGTATTGCCCAAACGACTCAGCGAGAATCAGGAATTTGTCGATCGGTTTTATCGAGAAGGTCGGGCAGCCGCCCAGTTGAACCACGCAAACATTGTCCAGGCGATCGATGTGGGTGAAGCTGGTGGTTATCATTATTTCGTGATGGAGTTCATCGACGGTCAAACCGTGTACGACCTGTTTCAAAAATCCGTGGTCGACGAAAAAAAGGCGATCAACATTATTCTACAGACCGCGATGGCGCTGGACCATGCGCATGCACGCGGATTTATTCATCGTGATGTCAAGCCCAAGAACATCATGATCGGTGACAATGGCGATGTGAAGCTTGCGGATATGGGACTTGCACGCGAGATAAGCGATTATGAAACAGCCCAGTCCGAAGCGGGGCGTGCATATGGGACCCCCTATTACATCAGCCCGGAGCAGATTCGCGGCGAAATCAACATCGACTTTCGTGCGGACATCTATTCCCTCGGTGCGACGTTTTATCACATGGTGACAGGACGTGTCCCGTTCGAGGGGCAGACGCCATCATCCGTGATGCACAAGCACCTCAAGGAAGAATTAATACCACCAGATCATCTCAACACAGAGCTGTCCTCCGGTGTTGGAGAAATAATCGAGGTCATGATGTCCAAAGCTCGGGATGAACGGTATACATCAACGAAGGAATTGATCGCAGATCTACAGTCGGTGGCCGAGGGCGGACCGCCGTTTCAGGCGAGAAAAATGTACGATCAGCACGTTCTGGAGGATCTTGCCAGCAGCGGCGTCACCGTCGCTTCTGCCACCCCGCTGGACCTCGACCCAAGCCTAGTACGCAAGGACGCCGGAAATCGACTGGCGATTCTCATCCTGTCTGTGATCTGCATGCTCTTGTTGCTGGCAAATCTTGCTCAGTTCATCATGTCACGATAACGCAGCGTGCCTCGAATGCAGCAAGTCTCGAACGGCGCAAGCATTGAACGGCGTAAGTCTCAAATGTTTCGAACGTCGCATGCCATAAGCGCCGCGAGCCTAGATCCCACCGCCTGTCCCGGGAACGTAACCTGCCCCGGGAACCCTGCGCGTCTAAATCTTCTGCGCGTCTAAATCTTCTGCGCGTCTAAATCTTCGCGACTATCAATCTTCGTTCTTCTGATAGATCTCGCCATGTCCCAGGATGCGAGCCTGCCAGTTCTCGCTGGTGCCCCAATCCTCATCAAGCTCGGGAAATTCGTGTGGGTTGGGGACAGTCTGACAAACCAGCGTGGCGTTAAAATCGAGATAATTGTGACACAAATGGGAAAGTCTGCTCTCACCTTCCACCAGCCCACCATCCTCAGCCGGCGCCACATGCCAAAATTCAACAGTCACTGTACCCGCGTACCACCCATGTCGTTCGGTGATAGTGAAATACAGGTTCGGTTGCTCGCCCTTCATCTCCAGTTCGACGGAGACGTCAAATTCAGGTTCACCTTCCGGTCGAACACCCTCACTCGCGACACCTTGCTTGATAAAACCGGGTGCTTCACTGTGAGTCGGGGGCGACATTTTTGGAACGGACACGCCGTCTACCATTTCGGACCCCGCGTCTGCTGCCTGTTGCTTCGTAAATACAAATGCGGCCAATCCGAGGATCAATACGAGCGCGACGATGCGTAATGCCATGGTTGTGTCCCTTAATCTAACGAAAAACAATTCCCTTGTGCGATGTACATGTTGTAGTACGTCATCCGATGCTCACCAGCCACCATTTTGACGCAACTATCCCTCAATTGTCCAGTGAATCGTAAAGGTTTTACGACGAAATTGAGGTGTTTCTGTACATGAGGGATCGCCGGGTGGGAAACAGGAACAGCGAGACTGCGATCAGCGAGACTGAGAGACCAATCAGAATCGGACGGGCTGTCGCGTCGCAAAACACCTTAAAAACGCTGTTTTCGACCTGAACAGGGGACCATTCCAGCATCCACACGATGAACGCAGGCGTCGAAGGCGGGGAAATCACGACCGCGTCTGCCACAGGGGCAACGCGTGCTGCATCCACCAGAACGACACGCTCGTCCGTCTGGACATAGAATTCGCGACGGGCGACTCGCGAGACGACGGCTGGGTCAGTGCGAAGTGCGACCATGTGCCGCTTCTTATTTTGAAGCAGCTTTCGAAACGATTCTGTCTCTGCGGTTTCAAAACGCTCCACAAACTGATCGGCCTGAAGGTCTCGCCAGACCGGGAGCAGCAATGTGGGCACCAAAGTCGCGACCCCGGAAAGGATCAGGATCCAGGCGACGAATGGCGAGGGTACAGGGCGATGTTCACGAGCGACTCCGGCGGAACCATGCATCAGATCGCCAGCATCCCCAGCACCGGCATCTCTTGCGTCTGCACCATCTGCGTCCCTCGCTGACACGTCGTACCCATCCATTGGATTGCTCACTTTCGTTGCAGCGCTACAAAACCTCGTTGCAGCGATACAAAACCACTTTGCGCATCCTACCTGTTCCAGAACGCTCCGCCATACACAGCTGCTTCGCCGAGATGCTCCTCAATCCGCAGCAGCCGGTTGTATTTCGCCACCCGATCCGAGCGACACAGACTCCCGGTCTTGATCTGTCCCGCATTCGTCGCCACCGCAATATCGGCGATCGTCGTATCCTCCGTTTCGCCGCTGCGATGGCTGATGACGACTGACCACCCGTTCCGCATCGCAAGCTGGATCGCAGCAAACGTCTCGGTCAGCGTGCCGATCTGATTCACCTTGATGAGGATCGAGTTGGCGGACGACTGCTCGATACCCCGCGACAACCGCTCCGTATTCGTCACAAAAAGATCATCGCCCACGATCTGGACCTTGTCGCCAAGGGCAGCCGTCAACTTCGACCACCCGTCCCAGTCGTTCTCATCGAGACCATCTTCGAGGCTTCTAATGGGGTACTTTTCGCACAAATCCTTCCAGTGATCGATGAGTTCATCGGATGAAACCGCCCGACCGGGGGCGGATTTGAAATACGAATAGGTACCAGCCTTCGCGTCGTACATCTCCGATGTGGCAGGGTCCATCGCGATGAAAATATCTTTCCCAAGCTCATAGCCAGACGCAGAAACCGCCTCGGCGATCGTGTCGAGTGCTTCCTCGTTGGATTTCAGATTCGGGGCGAACCCTCCTTCGTCACCGACGGCTGTGCTGTATCCCTTCTTTGACAGCACCTCCTTCAGGTGATGAAACACCTCGACCCCCATCTGCAATCCGTGCGAAAACGATTCCGCACCCCACGGTTGAATCATGAATTCCTGAAAATCGACGGTGTTGTCCGCGTGGCGACCGCCATTGATAATATTCATCATGGGGACGGGCAGGACGTTCGCCATCGCTCCACCAAGGTATCGAAACAGCGGCAACTCGCACGACTGGGCAGCAGCCTTCGCACTCGCAAGCGACACCGCAAGGATCGCGTTGGCGCCCAGGCGACGCTTGTTCGGCGTCCCATCCTGTTCGATCATCGTCTGATCGAGGATCTCCTGATCCGTCGCATCCAGGCCGAGGACAGCTTCGGTGAGTTCACCATTGATATGCTCGACAGCCTTGCGGACGCCCTTGCCCCCATATCGTTCAGGGTCGCCATCGCGCAATTCGACAGCTTCATGCTCGCCCGTGGACGCTCCCGATGGGACCGCAGCTTCACCGAACGATCCGTCTTCCAGAACGACGACCGCTTCGACGGTGGGGTTTCCTCGTGAATCCAGAATTTCCCGCCCGTGGATTTCAACTATGACTGTGGACATGATGGCTCCGATTTTCCCATTTGGTGCGGATTCACAGGCGCTATTGGCTTACTATCGGTCCGCGCGATTCACACGCTGCACCGCCGCGTTACAAAAATACCCGCCGATTCTATACAACACAAAAGACGAGCAGCGACTATAGTGGAGACCAACGCACGTCTCAAGATGCGGAGAACACCCGATGCAGCATCAGACGGAACTGTCAAAGCCATCAACCCCAGAGCAACCAGTCCCAGGGCAACCTGTCCCAGGGAAACCAATCTCAGGGAAACCAATCTCAGGGAAACCACCCCGCGAGTCCGCCACCCTCCTCGCAAAGGTGGACGGTGTCCGCGTCGTATTCGAGAAGCTGGTGGCTGTTGCAGATATGAGCTTCGAACTTCGCGCTGGAGACCTGCTCGGCCTGATCGGACCCAATGGCGCGGGAAAAACCACGCTCCTTCGTGCGATGGCAGGGCTTCAGTCGCCCACATCCGGACGCACCGAGATCATGGGCGAGGACGTCTTTGGCCGATCCCGAAACGTCCGCAGGCACATCGGATTCGCCCCGGATTCGCCCCCGGTTTATGAGGAAATGACCGTCCTCCAGTTCCTGACCTTCATCGGACACGCCTACGACATCCCCACCGACACCGTGGCGGAACGCATCGACTATTGGCTTGAACAGCTTTGGCTGACCGATAAACGCGACGAGCCGATCAAAAATCTCTCCCGTGGGATGAAGCAGCGCATCACGGTCGCCCGGACGCTGTTGCCCGATCCACTCGTCATACTCCTCGACGAACCATCAGCCGGTCTCGACCCCGCCGGCCGCATCCAGTTCCGAAAAGTACTGGCAAGCCTCCGCGACATGGGCAGGGCGCTCATTGTTTCCTCGCACATATTGGCTGACCTTGAGGAATATTGTACCCATATCGCGATCATCGAGCACGGTCGATTTCTCCGCTTCGGACGCGTCGAAGACCTCCATGACCGGGCAGAGGGCAGAAGTCGATACCGCATGACGGTGGCGCGTGCGGATGAGGCGATCTCCGAGCTGCTGGCTGGGATTGAGGGTGTCAGTGAGATCGTCCACGCAACGGGGGCCAATGCCGATATGGAGTGGGTTTTTGAATACCACGACGATAAAATCAAGGCAGCCGGGCTATTGCGAGAGATTGTACAGAGATCGGTTCTCATCGCATCGTTCGAACAGCTCGGCGATTCCCTGGAGCAGGTATATCTCGACGCAGGCGTGAAACAGGTAGATTAGGTGAATTCCGAGCCGTGACCGTAAGGGAGCGGACACCATAGAAACCGCTCCCTTACGGTCACGGCTCGGATAACAAAAACGTCGCAATCAGTGAGGTGCAACTTCAGGCCATGCCAAGCACATTCATTGTTCCAAACGCAATCATCTGGGCGCAGTTCCGGATTCTCGGAGGCGTGCGTCGGCTGTTATCCTTCGCAGTCTTCTATGCCATACTGCTCATCGCCGGGCTGATGGGCGCTCGGCGTCTCGATCCCGGAATCAGTCTGGGGCAGTACTGCGACGGTGCAATATATGTGATAGCCCTTATCCAGATGATCCTCATCATCCCCGGTGGGTGCAACGCGGTATTCCGCGGCGTCTCGCGCGACATCACCTCTCAGATGCTCGAATCCCACCGCCTCTCACCCATGACTGCCAGAAACGTCATCCTCGGATACATATTCGGACCTACGCTCCAGGTGGTGACGCTATATCTGGTGGGCATCATCGTGGGAGCGGGGGTTGTTCGTTTCGGTGGTGGCGCTGGAATGTTCGGATGGTTCCTTGGAAATCTGTTCCTACTCATCGTGGGCATGATGGCCTGGAGTGCTTCGGTCGTCCTGGCCATTGGTCCCCGAAAACCAATAAGCCCGATCGGACCCCTTATCGGACTGGGCATGTCGAGTGCGGGTACGATATTTTTCCCGGCCATCGGGTTGGGAACAGGGACATATCTGGGTTACCTCTCAATGGCTTGGTTGGTCGGCGACACCAGGGGCGGAGACATGGTGCCCATCCTTATGGCTGCCTACGCACTCCTGATGGTCTTCATCTGGGCGTGGGCTGCTTCGCGTAAATTCACACGCCCGGATCTTCCCGTTTTTGGGGTCATCGGCGGACTGGGCTTGATGACACTCTGGCTTGTGACAAACGCAGTGGCGATCTGGGCGCATCAGGAGGGAGATTGGGCCGTTCTTGTGAGCAGCTTGCCACGAGGGATTATAAACGACCTGTACAAAATGATCCCCGTGATCCACATCGTGAACCTCTCGGTCGGGATGCTGTTCGCGATGATCGCTGTCGGGGCAGCTGCCCACGCGCGGGTTTCCATCACGCGCGGCGTTGAGGCTGAAAAACGCGTCAGCAGGGGCTGGCCGATCCTGGTTCCAATCATCGCAACTGTCCTCATCGTCATGGCCGGTGTGGACAGTTTCCGGGCACCACAGACGCAGCGCACGATCGAAACCCTGCTGGCCACCTTCTTCGCGCTCATCGCCTTCGAATCGCTCATGACCCTGCTCCACATCCGTGGCCAACGGGCATGGACGGTCATCATGCTGTTTGTTATCGGACTCTGGGCACTCCCCCTGGGGGTTGATTCCGTCCGTGCAAGCATGGTCTGGGATGGTTACAGCACGCCGGATCCGGTGTTCAGCCAGCTATTCGCCTGCTCGCCGATCGGGGTCATTATCAGCGGTTTCGCGGAAGTCGATGTAGATGTACGCCTGGGACTTGGGGTTCAGTTGGTTGTCGCTGTCATATTCGGGCTATTCGCTTATCGGGCGTGCCAGCGCATTCGGCTTGAAAATGGCTGATTAACGTAATTTATTGCTATTGAAGGGGTTATGAGCGTTTTGCGTGATTTCCCCCTTTTTTGCCTATCCAAATTAGTTTGCGCCTGTCAACCATATCGAGGCGACTGATGGACAATCGCTTCGTATACTGACGGTAGAGGAATGCTGGCGGTAGAGGCGGTGGAACCGTACAACCGGAGGACACAGGCGATGGATGCGAGACAGGCGATGAATGCGACCAAAACAATGAGTGCAGCCCGGAAGACGGGTCTGGGACGATTGGCGATGCTGGCTGCTCTGGCGGCTGGGATCGGATTCGGCATGCAGAACTCAGCCAGGGCGGGCGATCTGGCATTAAGCGTCGGAGTTGGCGTCGGAGCGCACGTTCCGGTGCATGCGGGCGTAGTGACTGTGACCAGGCCTGCGGTTGTTCAGAGCACCGACCAGATCTGGGTACCTGCTGAGTATGCCATGCAGGAGGTCTGCGAGGATGTGCCGACGGTGACCAGTTCGCGACAAATTCCTACATACAACAATTATGGGGAAATCACGGGATATCGGACGGTCAGCAGTGCCGGACACGCGACTCAGCGTCTCTGCCGCAATGAGCGGGTTCTGGTCCGCGAGGGATACTACAGAACGGTTCAGCGCTCGACGCCGGTCGTGCAAACCAGTCAGGTGATCGGCGCCTATGGCGGCGTCCCCGGGTATTATCCCGGTTTTGTCGGTCACGGGGTTTACGGTGTTGGCGTAGGGTATGGTCCCCATGCGGGAGTCGGCGTACGCGTCGGCGGATACGGTTATGGGTACAATCCCGGGTTGTCGGTGGGTCTGAACTACAACACCCACCGCGGATACGGTCGCTCGCATCGTGGCAGAAGCATCGGAAGACAGATTCGCCGGGATGTTGCTCACGGTGTCGGGCACAGCATTGGCCGGAGCATCAGTCGCGGAATCCGTCACGGTGGAGCGAGGCACTAAGCCTGCTCGGCGAATTGCGGCAACGAGGGAGCATCGCGGCAACATGTGTGCATGACGTCAGAGTTCAAGTGTTACTTTTGACCCGGCTGATCGTTCTCAGGAACGATCAGCCGGTTTTTTGTCGGTATATTGACTCACCTCTCATCTCTCGAATCGCCTTCCCAACGCCCGAAAATCTCTGCCAATCTGGCAGATTTTCCCCATTTGGCAGCCCGAAACCGCGATATTCAGTCCAGGTCCGTGGTTTGAGGCGTATGCTTGCGCGACGTAACCTGTTGTATTTCCATGGTTTATGTCATTGTTTGTATTTTTTCCCCGGTGGTGTCGTTCTGGCATCCATGTTGCATCGCCTATTGCGACGGTACAGTGCGCCTACGCTCCAGTTACGCGTTTTCGACCTGGGGTGGGCAGGCGTTCAGCAGCCAGTGCATCTACCGGATCCGTTACGTCAGTCCCCTGAGTGTGGGGTACGTCGATCCCCAAAGTGTGGGGTAACTGGCAGATAAATGGATCTTGTTCCAGCGAAAGGAGTCTTTTGAAAATGGCCAAGCTCAACATCAGACCATTGGGTGACAAAGTCATCGTGAAACGCGTCGAGGCAGAGTCCATGACGGCGGGTGGTATTGTCCTTCCTGATTCAGCGACCGAAAAGCCCAAGCGCGGCGTGATTCAGGCGATTGGGACGGGTCGTGTTCTGGATGACGGTTCTCGCAGCGGTTTGCAGGTGCAGAAGAACGACGAGGTCGTCTTCACGAGCTACGCCGGGACGGAAATCAAGGTCGATGGCGAGGAATACCTCATCATGGACGAATCCGACATCCTCGGCGTCGTCGGCTAAGAGGACTCGGGCGGTCAGGAGCGTTCGAATCTAAGGCGTCCTTGAGGCGTTTGTCTGGTATGAAACGACAACTATAGAACTCCCACTCAACGAGAGGCTGATCAGAATGGCAGCGAAACAAATTGCATTTGATATGGAGGGTCGTGAGGCCGTCCGCCGCGGGGTGAAACAACTCGCAAAAGCAGTGAAGGTGACACTTGGACCGTGCGGTCGCAACGTCGTCATCGAAAAATCCTTCGGTTCTCCGACGGTCACCAAGGATGGCGTCACGGTTGCCAAGGAGATCGAACTGGAAGATGCCAACGAGAATATGGGCGCCCAGATGGTGAAGGAAGTCGCTTCCAAGACGAGCACGGTTGCTGGCGATGGAACCACGACTGCCACCGTGTATGCGGAAGCTCTTTTTGATGAAGGCCTCAAGAATGTGGCAGCTGGTGCGAACGCCATGGAGCTGAAGCGTGGTATTGAGGCAGCAGTGACAGCCATCATCGGGAAGCTCGAAGAGATGAGCAATCCTGTGAAGAACAGCGATCAGGTTGCTCAGGTTGGTACGAGCGCCGCGAATCACGATCTGGAAATCGGCAAGATCATCGCCAAGGCGATGGACAAGGTTGGCAAGGATGGCGTGATTACGGTTGAAGAGGGCAAGGGTCTTGATACGGCTGTTGAGCTTGTTGAGGGTATGCAGTTCGACAAGGGTTACCTTTCCCCGCATTTCATCAACAAGTTTGAGAATCTCTCATGCGTGCTTGAGAAGCCACTCATTCTGATCCACGAGAAGAAGATTTCCGCGATCAAGGAGCTCGTTCCAGTCCTGGAGAAAGCTGCACAGGCTGGTCGTCCGCTGCTGATCATTGCTGAAGATATTGAAGGCGAAGCACTCGCGACGCTGGTTGTGAACAAGCTTCGTGGAACGCTGCAGGTCTGTGCGGTGAAGGCTCCTGGTTTTGGCGATCGTCGGAAGGCGATGCTTGAAGATATGGCTGTCCTGACGGGCGGTCAGGCTGTCTTTGAGGATCTTGGCGTCAAGCTTGAAAACATCGAAATGAAGGATCTCGGTCAGGCCAAGAAGGTCACGATTGACAAGGATTCCTGCACGATCGTCGAGGGGGGTGGAAGTGGTAACGCCATCAAGACGCGGATCGAGCAGATTAAGAATGAGATCGAAGTGACCAGCAGCGATTACGATCGCGAAAAACTGGAAGAACGTCTCGCGAAGCTGTCCGGTGGCGTTGCTCAGGTCAATGTCGGGGCTGCGACTGAAGTCGAGATGAAGGAAAAGAAAGCCCGCGTTGAAGACGCATTGCACGCATGTCGTGCTGCAGTCGAAGAGGGTGTTCTGCCCGGTGGTGGTGTCGCGGTGATTCGTGCGTCTGCGATGATTGACGGGGTTGTCAAGAAGCTGAAGGGTGACCAGAAGACCGGGGCAGACATCGTGCGTCGTGCGATCAGTGCTCCGATCAAGCAGATCGCCGCAAATGCCGGTGTCGACGGTGCGATCGTCTGCCAGAAGGTGATGGAATCTTCTGATTCGAACTTCGGATACGATGCGCTCACGGGCGACTATAAGGACATGGTGAAGGCTGGGATTCTCGTTCCCACCAAGGTTGAGCGGATCGCACTCCAGAACGCTGCGTCCGTCGCGAGCCTGCTTCTGACGACCGATGCTGTTGTCAGCGAGATCAAGGAAAAGAACACTGGTGCTGGCGGTCCTCCTCCCGGGATGGGTGGAATGGGCGGCATGGGTGGTATGGGCGGAATGGGCGGCATGGGTGGCATGGGAATGCCGGGCATGTAATTCCGACGGCTGCCCCGCTTTACTCGGTGGCATCTACATCATTG
The DNA here is from genome assembly GCA_024275565.1 of Planctomycetota bacterium. Lineage (GTDB taxonomy): Bacteria > Planctomycetota > Phycisphaerae > UBA1845 > UBA1845 > JAJRYY01. Next base: position 2,326 of record JAJRYY010000164.1, on the reverse strand, counting down.
ACATTCCAATACCCTGCGACCGTTGTCGTGGGGTATTTTTTTGGGGTTGCGATGGGAATGGACTGATCTGAGAGGGGTTGAGCGGTCGCCTTCAGGGTGACTGCCTGGATACGCGTCCATGTGGGTGAGGTTCTACGCGAGCGTCTACCGTGGGGTTAATATTTTTCCGAGGTTGCGAGGTCGAATGCTTCGTGGGATGGGTTTTGTCCTACCTTTCGATATTCCGCCCTGCATGCGTAGCATGTGGTGACGCGTCCCGTGAGGAGGTATAGCACGAAGTCGAATGCGATGGCGGCTGCGAGGATTGCGTAGGAGACCATGAAGTTGCTGCGGAAAAAGTAAATGCTCAGTGCGCCGGCGATGATGACGACTGCGAGGCCGACCCCCTGCGGGAAGTCCTTGCGTATGAAGAGTTCTCGACATCCGCAGACAGCGCATGCATCGACGGTTCCCTCCTTGATTTTTGGAGAGATTTTGAGGTCGTGGCTGAGGTTGCAGCGTGGGCATTGGATTGGTTTCTGTAGTGTTTCGATTGGCTCATATTCGATGAGCGCTACGCACTGGTCGCTTGGGCAATTGTATCGGATTTGCACGAGTCCTGTCCCTTAAGTGTTTAGAGCGGTAAGCCGAGGTCGGTCAGAAGGTGTTGGCTGCTCAGTTCGCCTATGTATACGAAGATCGAGGCGAAATATAGGATTCCTGTTGCGGACTGGGTGCTTCTGAGGCGTACGCAGTCGGAGACCATCCATGCGAAAACGGCTGTTGCCAGCAGGCCTACCGCGATGCGTAAGCTCATGACAAGCCATGGTCCCATCAGCCGGGTCCAGGACATGCCTTCTTCGGATGCGAGCAATCCGTAGTGCAGGACCAGGATGCTGATGAGGAGGTATGCCCATCGTAGACCGACAGCGATACCGAAAAGGTTGCTCAGGCGTCGGAGGGGTGCGATGGTCATTTTGGACGCGGTGAGGTACATGTGTCCTAGTAGCCATGCGATGGTCACGCTTCCGAGCATGAACGCTGCGAGGATCTGGCCGGTGACGTACATGGCGATTTCTGCTGCTCCCCAGGCTGGTGTGATGTCGCCGGTCCATATCCAGAGGCAGGCCGCCGCGGTACCGGCTGCACCGCCGATGGCAGACATGGTTCTCTGTGCTGAGATTGCTCGCTGCGAGACGCCTGCGATGATGATGAGTGTTGCGGCGGAAGCGGCTGCGATGATGGAGAGTGCTTCCGCGATCCACCATATCCGGCTGATTTCGGTGGGTCGATGGGTCCAGCACCAGGCTGTTACGACTGATGCGAGTGCGAGCGCGATCATGCCGACCAGCGTCACAAACCTTGGGGATGTATCGCGTAGTCGGCCCATCGCCATCGCGAGCATCATCCCACCGCATACCAGGCATAGGAACGTTTCGATCATGTTGTCGATCTTACCCCGTCGTGTCCGCATGAAAAGTGCCCAGACCCGCTTATCTTGAACTGTGCTGGATTCAGGCTTGCGGGGTTGCGATTTTAGAGAGCGCCTGGGCAGATTTGAGTGGGATGTGGAGGTCGGTTTCGTGGGTGAGGGGGGTTGATTCCGGGTTGATTTCGATGAGTGTTGCGTGGTTGGATTTTGCCCATGTTGCGAAGGAGGCTGCTGGTTGTACGACGGCGCTGGTTCCGACGACGAGCATGACGTCGCAATCTGTGGCGGCGGAATGTGCTGATTGTATGGCTTCGGGTGGCAGGGATTCGCCGAACCATACGACGCCTGGTCGCATGATGGCGTTGCAAAGTGGGCAGTGTGGGATTTTGTCGGAGTTTGTATTTTTGTGTTCGTCTGGATCGAGTTTGACGCGGCGTTGGTGGTGGCAATGTGTGCATCGGTCGATGAGGATGTCGCCGTGGAGACAGATGACGTTCTGGGATCCGGCGGTTGCGTGGAGTCCATCGACATTCTGGGTGATGAGGGTGAATTTGTTGGCGTTTTGTTCGATGGTGACGAGTGCATGGTGGCCGGGGTTTGGTTTTACAGTCTTGAGTTTGCGGCGTCTTGCGAGGTAGAAAGCCCAGACTTCCTGGGGATTTTGGTTAAATGCTTCGGGTGTGGCGAGTTCTTCGGGTCGTTTTCCGTTCCACAGGCCTCCGTCGCCACGGAAGGTCGGGATGCCGGATTCTGCGCTGATGCCCGCCCCGGTGAGACAGCAGATGTGTCTTGCGGATCGAATGATCTGGGTGGCTTGCCGGATGTCGCGTTGAAGCTCTTCTGAAAGCATGGGATGGTCCTGGTTTGAATTTTGTAACGACATGTCTCAATTGTATCGTGACTGCTTGACAATTG
>JAJRYY010000011.1 GCA_024275565.1 Planctomycetota bacterium | reverse complement strand
GCTTATGAGCTGCTGACCGGAAAGCAACCGTTCGATGTGTCCGATAAATCGCTGCCAAAGGCGATCAGTATCATCTGCACTCAGGATGCTCGACCGGCTGGTGCGATACGAGCGTCTTTGTCCGGCGACATTGAAGCCATCCTCATGAAATCGCTGGAGAAAAACCCGGATCGGCGTTACCCATCTGTTTCCGCTTTGAGCGCAGACATACGCCGACATCTGAATCGGGAACCGGTGACAGCCCGTCCGCCGACTGCGCTCTATCATCTGCAGCGATTTGCAGAGCGAAATCGTGGTTTTGTCGCTGGAATTGCGATCGCTCTGGTAGCGGTGTTCATCGGCATGGTGGGTACGGGGACGTTCGCCTGGCGTGAGAGCAGACAGGCTGAAGAAGCCCGAATGCAGGCGGCGCGTGCAGACATTGAGTCCGAGAAGGCGATACTCCAGGCCGCCCGTGCTGATAAGGAGGCTGAAGAAGCCGGGTTGCAGGCGGAACGCGCTGAGACGATCACGAAATTCCTTCAGAGTATGTTGGCGTCGGTCGATCCCACCGTTGCGCGTGGAGAGGATCCTACGGTGCGTCAAATCCTGGATCATGCAGCAGAACGCCTCAAAATGGGAACCATGACAGAGAATCCGATGATTCGCGCGTCGTTGCAGCACACCATTGGCAAAACGTATCTGCAATTGGCTGTATTTGATGAAGCCGAAATCCACCTCAGCGACGCTCTGGATGCTCGTCGCGCGTTGTATCCTGATGGGCATCGTGATCTCATCGAGAATCTCCTGGATGTCGCCATCCTGCGAAGTCAAGCTGGTTATTACGATCAGGCCATTTCGCTGGAGCGTGAAGCCCTGTCGATGGCAAAGCAGGTCCACGGAGAACGAAGCATTGCAGTGGCGAAAGGACTCAACGATCTTGGAGCGACATGCAGTATCGCCAAGCGTGGTGAGGAGGCAGTGGCGCTTCATCGGGAGGCGCTTTCCATCCGTCGCGAGCATGTGGATGCTTCTCCCCAAGGCATCGCCATGAGTCTCAGCAATCTTGGCAGCGCGTTGCATTCTCAGGGCCGGTTGGATGAAGCAGAACCATTCCTTCGGGAATCTCTGGAGATCCGGCGTGGTATTTTGCCCGCATATCATCCTGAGCTTGCGGGGATTCTGAACAATCTGGGTTCACTGCTATCGGAAAAGGGCGATCTCGAAGGTGCGGAGCAGATGCTCAGAGAATCGCTGGTCATGCGCCGCAAGGTGCATGGATCGAATCATCCTCTCGTCGCCGTAGCCATGAACAATTTGGCTTTGTTGATTCGCAAACTTGGCAAAAAGACCGAAGCCCTTGCGATGTTGCGTGACGTCGTGGACATACAGCGGTCCACCCTCGGCGAGGCGCATCCCAGGGTAGGTGCAACATTGCTGAATATCACACACTCGCTCTCCGGGATGGGAGATTATGTTGAGGCAGAACGCGTCGGGACAGAAGCGATCGAAATTTTGAAGAACGCGTTCGGTAAGAACCATCCCAATGTCGCGATCGCCATCCACAATCTCGCCTCCAACAGAGTCCACCTCGGCGACTCATCCACTTCTGAGCAACTTTTCCGCGAAGCCATCGAAATCCTCGAACGCACGGTTGGATCTGAGCATCCGTATTCGGCGCATGTGCGTAACACGCTGGGGGCATTTCTGGGTCAGGAGGGACGACTCGATGAAGCTGTCATGATTCTGGAGAAGGCGCTGGCTGACCGCCGCGCTGCACATGGCGATCAACATCCCAGGACGGGGTTGTCATGGGGAGCACTTGCGACGGTCTATCTGGATCGCGGGGATGTGTCACGAGCGACCGAGGCTGCCGAGCATGCTGTGAAGCTCCTGGATTCTGAACCAGGGTTGCACATGGAGTATGCCACCGCCTTGCTCACGTTGACAGATTCGCAATTGCAGGGGTTGGATTGTTGCGATGATGACGCCGAGATGCGAATCAACAGGGCGATTGAGATTCGACGGGATGAGCGTGGTGAGGATTCGTGGGAGCTGGCTGAGGCGATGTGCATCCGGGGATTGTGGTTGATGCATGAAGGGCGATTCGATGATGCCAATGCTGTATTGTCGGAAGCAGCCAGCGTGCTCAGTTGTGAGGGGTTGGCTGCACCTATGCGATGTGTCAAGGTGAAGCAGCGTCTTGCGGATGCGATGTCTGATGATTGATGCCGGACAGTGCCCGAGCTGCAGCACTTTCCGTCAGGAGCCTCACCCTTCCATTAACCGCCGATGTGTGCTCTCACGCATTCCAGGAACTGGTCGCCGTATTGTGCGAACTTCTTCGGACCGATACCCGGAATCTGACGGAACCCATCCTCGTCGGTGGGGCGGACACGGGTGATGCCTTCAAGCGTCTTGTTGCTCATGACGCAGAATGCTGGCATGGACTGTTCGGTTGCAAGGTCATATCGCAGCTTCCGCAGCTTCTCATAAAGTGCCATATCTATGTCATCGCCGTCGGCGGTCTCGGTTGAGATCGACGTACCACCCCTGCTCACAGGCCGTCGTTTCAGAGTTGAACCTGCGGATCGCGAGCGACGTGGTGCCGATTTGACCGGCGTTGCAGGTAATAACAATCGAGCTTCCTGATTTCCCCTGAGCACCGACCACCCCTCCTCCGTTACGCTGAACGTGCGATATTCCGATCCTACCGCCAGAAGTCCGTCAGCCGACAATTGATTGATCCAGGCCACTATATCCCCCTGCGCATGCTCGCTCAGAAGTCCGTAAACGCTCAATGACGCATGCCCCCGCTCGTCGATCAATGCGTCGGATGCACCACACAGCACGTTGGCGACGTACTTTGCGCCAAACCGCTCGCCCGTTTTGACCACCGCGCTGAGGATTTTCTGGGCGAGAACGGTGGAGTCGTCCATTGTCTTGATTTCGCCGAGGCAGATGTCGCAGGCGACGCAATTGTCAGATTTGTAGTACTGTCCGAAGTGGTTGCAGAGTGACATATGACGGCATGTGGTCGACTGGCAGAACGCTTCCATCTCGCTCAACTGTGCAACGCGGACATCCTGAAACCCTGTACTCTGCCCGGGTGCATCGCCTTTCTGGAAAATCGCCTTCCATGTCATCCCATCGGCAGCGCTGTAGAACAGATAGCAGTCAGCCGGGTCGCCATCCCGCCCTGCACGGCCGGTTTCCTGCTGGTAGTGTTCGAGGGACTGGGGCATGGCCATGTGGACCACGAAGCGGACGTCCGAGCGGTCGATGCCCATGCCAAATGCGACGGTTGCGATGATGATATCCACCTCCCATGTGGCGAAGGCTTCTTGATGCGCTCGACGTGTATCGTTGTCCATCCCCGCGTGATAGCCCAGGGCGCTATGACCCTCCGCGCTGAGATAGGCCGTCAGCTCATCCACGTCCTTGCGGCGGATGCAATAAATGATACCAGCCGAACCTTGGTGCTTTTCAACGATATCCCGGACGCGTTCGCGCGCCTTCCGGCGTGGGAGGATGCGGTAGGTTAAATTCGAGCGGTCAAAATTGCCCACCAGTATGACCGGGTCTTTCAGATGCAGTTGTTCGACGATATCTTCCCGGACGCGTGGGGTGGCTGTGGCGGTGAATGCCTGAATGGTCGCGTCTGGAAATATTTCTCGCAGGCCTGCCATACGCCGATAGTCAGGCCTGAAATCATGCCCCCATTGGGAGATGCAATGAGCTTCGTCAATGGCGACAGCCGTCACGGACGCGCTCTGCAACAATGATACGAACGCGTTATCCGCAAATCGCTCGGGAGCGACGTACAGCAGTCGATATTGACCGGTTGCGATACCGGATTCCACCTCACGCCGCTCGCTGGCAGTGAGACTTGAATTGTAATATGCAGCTGAGATGCCCTTGGCGAGCAGTGCGTCGACCTGATCTTTCATGAGCGCGAGCAGTGGTGATACGACCAGCGTCAAGCCCGTCTCCCGCATGGCTGCCGGCAACTGGTAGCATAGCGATTTTCCGCCACCGGTGGGTACAACCACGATGGCGTCCTGCCCGGTGATGCCCGCGTGGATCGCCTCTTCCTGGAGGGGGCGGAATGTGTCGAAACCCCAGTAGGTGTTCAGGACTTGTCGGATGCTGTCGTTTTGGATCATGATTCGACCTCTATGCGATGTGTGATTGACGCATGTCTGTCGCGTGTTCGCCCAGTGTTTGGGGATCTTCCGCCCGGGATCTTAGTAGAATGCTCCATGGGAGGCAACCGCCCGTCAACGGCGTGGTCTGTGGGGCGTGAGGAGGGTGTTGCGGGTCGTTGACAGAGGCTGGTATCTGGCGAGAGAATGTGGGCGGTTGTACGGGCTGCGCCAATTTCAAACATGATGAGGAACTACAGATGAGCGGTGAGGCTGAATGGGAAAGCGAATTGCAGGACGCACTCGGCGATATGAGCATCATGGACATGATGGACGCCGAAGAAGCTCAACAACGGGCTGAGGCTGGTCAGAATGTCCGCAATGGGACGGTGGTCTCCGTTCAACGCGATGATATTCTCGTCGATTTCGGCGGTAAGAGTACAGGGCTGCTGCCCATCAAGCAGCTTGGCGATGAAGAAATCCCCAAAGTTGGCGACACCATCGAAGTCACCATCGTCGGATACAGCGAGCGGGAAGGGCTGCTCATGCTCTCCCGGAAGGAAGCTGCGATGGCAGCCGCGTGGGATACGATCGCGGTGGGGCAGATTGTTGAGGGGCGCGTGACGGGTCACAACAAGGGTGGTCTGGAAATGAAGATCGACGCCATCGATGCGTTCATGCCCATCAGTCAGATCGACAGCGCCCGCGTCGAAGATGACGACCTGCCATCCTGGAACAATCGCCACCTCAAAGTCGAAATCTCCGAATTCAACCGCAGTGACAAAAAACTGATCGTCTCGCGTCGGAAAGTGCTCGATCGTGAAGCAGCACTTCAAGGCGAAAAATTACTCAGCACGCTCAAGGAGGGCGATCTGGTCACGGGCACTGTCCGATCCATCATGCCCTACGGCGCATTCGTCGATCTCGGCGGCGTCGATGGCCTGCTCCATATCGGCGACATGAGCTTCACGCGCATCGAAGACCCCAAGGAGGTAGTCTCCGAGGGGCAGAAAATCGAACTTCGCGTCCTCAAGATCGACCTCGAAAACAAACGCATCGGGCTGGGCTTGAAGCAGACCAAGGCGGATCCATGGGCCGGGGCTGAAGGTCGGTGGGCTGTTGGGACTGTGGTGACGGGGCGAGTTACCAAGCTGATGGAATTCGGGGCGTTCGTGGAAATAACCGAAGGGGTCGAGGGACTGATCCCGATCAGCGAGATGGTCTTCGATCGGCGGATTTCGCATCCGAAGGAGGTTGTCAACGAGGGCGATCAGGTCGAAGTGAAAGTCATCAGCGTCGATCCTGACCAGAAACGCATAGGCCTCTCCCTGAAGCGGATGGCTGACGATCCCTGGGTTGGTGCATCGCACCGTTGGCCTGAGGGTGAGATCGTCGAGGGCGTCGTATCGCGTATCGCCGCCTTCGGAGCATTCATCGAACTCGCACCCGGCGTCGAAGGCCTCATTCACGTCAGCGAGCTTTCCGAAACCCGGGTCCACAATGTGGCTGAGGTCGTCAAAGAGGGGCAGACTGTTTCAGCGAAGGTCCAGTCGGTGGACGAGATCGCCCGCCGCATCTCGCTCTCGATCAAGCAGATCGCCGCCGACCCCTACTACACAGGTCCGGTAGACGCGAACGCTCCAGCCGAACCCACTACCACGCCCAGGAAACGCAAAAAGCCCCTGAAAGGCGGCCTGGACTGGTGAGACTCAGCTGATGACAATGGATATGATCTCATGATAACACGCGTCTATATCGATAATTATAAATGTCTCGTCAATTTCGAGTACAAACCGGAGAAGATACAGCTTGTATACGGCGCCAATGGCTCAGGAAAATCTACATTTCTTGATGTGATTTCTTTGCTAAAGGAATATGTATTCAATGGAAAAGCGACCACTGGATTATTCCATAAAAATTCCATCACACGACCTCAAGTTCGCAACATTCAGGTATTTGAAATGGACATCCGGGGTAATGGTGGATTGTATTCATATCGATTGGAAATAGAACATGATCCATCGAAGAATATATGCAGAACCCAGCTTGAGACACTGACATTTGATGGCGAAAACCTGTTCCGTTGTGTACTTGGCGATGCTCGACTCTACAGAGACAATCACTCGGAAGGGCCCGAGGCGAAATTCGATTGGGGACGATCTGGGATTGCTGCGTTGGGTCAACGTTCAGACAACACCAAACTGCAATGGTTCAAGCATCGTGTCGGTAAAATAGCGTGTGTGCGGATCAATCCATGGTCCATGAACTACGCTTTCGAAGATGAGGAATTGACACTGGACCGACGAGCCACAAATTTTGCCGCATGGTATGCGTCAAAAGTCGGCGAAATGCCAAAGTCGATACACCAATTGCATGAAACATTGAGCGAAATAATCGATGGTTTCGACCAATTAACTGTCAAAGGCGATATAAACGGAATCAAAACGTTCAGTTTATTGTTTAAGTCAAAGGATAGCGCCGAATATCCGATCAGACTCGATGAGCTTTCGGATGGCCAGCGATGTCTCATTGTTCTGTATACGCTGCTGCATTGTCATATGGATGATGATATGACTCTATTGTTCGATGAACCCGACAGTTTTGTGTCGTTGCCCGAAATTCAGCCATTTCTTGTTGAATTGCAAGACAGAGTGGAAAACCGCACCAATGCTCAATCGCTTCTTGTCTCACACCATCCCGAACTCATCAATAAGTTTGGTCGCGATGGGAGCGTGCGCTTTGTCCGCGAAAATACCGGCCCCACACGCATCAAGGATTTGGGTACGGATCCCGACTCCGGCCTCGATGACGCTGAGCAAATCGCAAGAGGCTGGGAGAATGGCTAAGCGGAAGGTTAGCGTTCTCATTCTGTGTGAAGACCAGCAGCATGAATCCTTCGTTCGAGAGTACGTCAAGCGTGTGCATGATGTCCGGAACCGTGGGATACGCACAATTGCATCCACAAAAGGTAAAGGGTCAGCTTTTCAGTTTGTGATGGACAATTTTCCAACGGAGGTTTATGCACTCAGAAAACGTGGGAGAGAACACAAACTCATTGCTGTAGTGGATGCGGACAATAAAAGTGTTGAAGAACGGATGGACCAACTCTCAAAAAGTCTCAAGGCAGAAGACACAAGAGGAGATTCAGGAATCTGAACCGGTCGCTCGCTTGATTCCTCGTCGCAACATTGAAACATGGATCAATTTTCTTCGCGGCAACTCTGTCGATGAGAAGTCAAAATATCCGAAGCTTTCCTCCCCCGGCGATTGCAAAGATGCCGTGAAGAAACTCGTGACAATCCGCGAAAAGGGGTGGAAGTTTCCGAGTCAATCACCGCCCTCAATCATCACTGGTGGGCAGGAATTGAAACGGTTGGATCAGAAACAGGGATGATAAAATCATAAACGGTTGCGCAATCGCAGGGCGTTCAGGACTACCGAAATCGACGACATCATCATCGCAGCCGCTGCGATCGGTGGCGTAATGAGTCCCGTGGCAGCCAACGGCAGCGCAAGCGTGTTGTAGAGGAATGCCCAGAATAGATTCTGCTTAATAATTCGCCGACTCCGCCGGGCTAGCAGGATTGCATCCGCCACCAAGCCTACATCTTCTGACAACAGCGTCACATCCGCAGCCGCCACCGCGACATCCGTACCCACCGCAAACGCGATCCCCACATCGGCTGAAACGAGCGCCGGAGCATCGTTGATCCCGTCGCCCACGAATGCAACCACACGCCCCGACTCGCGACTCCGCGTCACCACTTCCTGCTTCCCAACGGGCGTGATCGCGGCATTTACCTTGGAAATCCCAACCTCCCGAGCGACCGCATCCGCTGCCCCCGCATGATCGCCCGTCACCATTTCAATCGAAACGCCCATCTCAAGCAGTTTCCGCACAGCCACACACGCCGATTTTCGCACAGCATCCTGCAACACGACCGCCCCCGCATAAAACCCATCCACCCCGACATACACCAGGGATCCCACCATCGGCAGGGGGGTTGAATCGCCGCTATCCGCCTCACCGCCCGATTCGTCACCAGAAATCTCATCACCACGCACCTCGACGCCTCGACCCGTCAGATACGCAGCACTCCCCACAAGCACCTCGCGGGTTCCGATGGTAGCCGACACGCCAAATCCCGGCTCGCTCGAAAACCCATCAAGTTCTGTCAGTGCAAGCTTCCGCCGATGGGCTTCCGCCACGATCGCCCGAGCAAGCGGATGCTGACTGAACTGCTCAGCCGAGGCAGCCAGGGTCAGCAGTGCATCCTGAGTGTCACCTGATGGCACCCCATCCGCTGCTGCAAATTCGCTGGTAATGATGATATTGTTCACAGTTGGGCGCCCCGTCGTCAGCGTACCGGTTTTGTCGAACAGGACCGAGGTGACCAGTCCGGTCGTCTCAAGCGCTTCCGCATCGCGAACGAGGATCCCCCTCAGCGCAGCCGACCCGGTCGCAACGAGAACCGCCGTCGGGGTTGCAAGTCCCATCGCACATGGACACGCAACCACCAGAACCGCCACCGCGCACACGAGCGCCTTTGCGAATCCTGCACCCAGCAGCATCCAGCCACCAAACGTCCCGAATGCAATCACCACCACGATCGGCACAAACACGCCAGCCACACGGTCTGCCAGACGTTGCAGACGCGTCTTTCCGGTTTGAGCAGCCTCAACGGCTGACAGTATTTGCGCCATCGTAGAGTCGCCACCGCCCACGCTGGCGCGAACCGTTAAAGACCCCTCACGGACAATGGCACCCGAGACGACCTTCTGGCCAACCGCAACAGAAATCGGGACGGATTCGCCGGTGACACTACTCTGGTCTACGGCTGCCGACCCTGCGATCACAGTGCCATCTATTGGCACTACAGCGTCTTCGACGACGAGTATACGATCTCCAATAAGGATACGGGATACGGGGATCGTTTCCGTTATTTTACGTTCCGAGCGTGCGGCGACTGCGGCCTGTTCGGCAGAGTCATCGCCATTCTCGACCTCCATGAGGCGTATGGCGGTCTTGGGCATGCGTTGTGCCAAGGCTGTCACGGCGCTGGCAGCTTCACGTTTGGCTCGGAGCTCGATGTATTTCCCAACAGTGATAAAGGCAAGCACCATGGCAGCCGCTGAAAAATGATGAAACTTTGCACCGGGGATAAAGATGGCGACAGCACTCGAAAGGTAAGCAGCCGAGACCGCAAGTGTCACCAGTGCATCCATATTGGGTGTGCGACGCCACAGGGATCGAAACCCCGAGACAAGCAGAGGTCCGCCCGCAGGTGAGACGATCAGCATGGTCGAGAGCAACCCCTGAAGCACCCGCCACCAGACCTGTCCGCCGGACTGACCAGATTGCAGCATCGGTCCCAACCATTCCAACGCGACAATGGGCAGGGATAGGCCAATGGCTTGCACCATCGCCTGACGCTGCTGCTGAAGCTTGGCAGACCCCGTGGCCGACGTCGCAGACTCAAGATCGGCACCCCCTTTGGCACGCTCAGCCTCATACCCCGCACGTCGCACCGCAGCGATCAGTGCCGCAGGGCTGACACTCGGAGATGAACCTTCAGGATCGGATTCAGCAGTGTCTTCGGTGACGGTTTCGATGGGCGAAGTACCGACTGACGCGGCATCGAGCGGTGCGCTACTGCCAGGGGCGATATCGACGGTCGCGGTTTCGGTGGTAAGGTTGACGCGGGCAGCCTGTACACCAGGAACGGACAGAAGGGCACGTTCGACACTGGCGACACACGACCCACAGGTCATTCCGTCAATGCGCAAGCGGATAGGCTGTGGTTTGGAAATGTCAGTCACGCTTTCAGAATTTATTGGGGCATCCACGTTGGGGCATCACGGCTCACACCTGGGCGACAATCTATGCGATTGGCCATCCTGGGTAGACATTGCATAAATACCATAGCACATACGCGGGCCTCCAATATACAATACAGTGCTTCCATCAGGCGAGACTTTAAGTTGGAAAGGTGGCCCATGTCTTTAGACATGGGGAAGCCGATGAGCGTTTGCACAGCGACGTCTGATCGAACTGCGTGTTCGAACTTAGCATGCGGGAAGCTCGATTCTTCATCATCGTGTCTACCACCACGATAGAGGTGGTCACCCGTCATGGCTCACAGCGATCCCGACCCACTCACATCACGACTTGACGGTCCTCGGCGCCGGTCCACTGTATCGACTCAACGGTCGAATGAGACGGTTATTCTCAGCCTGCTCGATAAAGTGTGCACTCCACCCCGTGACGCGACTACACACGAAGAGAGGCGTATACATATCGATTGGCAGTCCCAGAAGATAATACGTCAAACCGCACGGGTAATCGACATTGGGCATGATTTTTTTCTGTTCGACCATCGGCGTCTTGATGGCGTCGTAAATATCCATCCACTTCTGCTGATTCTTCTGAACCGCGAGTTTCCGGAGTTCCGCTTCAAGAATATGAGCGCGGTGGTCCCCGTTTTTATAAACGCGATGACCAAACCCCATCACCTTCTGCTTCTTGGCGAACGCATCCTGAATCCACGCACCCGCCGCTTCTGCTGAGTCGAACTGCACCAGCATCTCCATGGCAGCCTCATTCGCACCGCCGTGCAGTGGCCCTTTAAGCGTGGAAATACCCGTCACGATCCCGGAGACAAGATCAGACATTGTGGACGCCACGATCCGGGTCGCAAACGTGCTGGCGTTGAATTCGTGCTCAGCATACAGAATAAGCGTCAGATCGAGCAGCCGCGTGGATGTCTCGTCCGGTTCTTCCCCGAGCGACTGATACAGAATCTGACCAGCGTGAGACAACCCGGGCTTGGGATCGACCGGTTCCTGGTTATTGAGGAGGCGTAATCTGGCAGCCACGATGCTCCCACACACGGAGGTCAGCCAGACCGCCCGGCGACGCAGTTCATCCGGTCCATCACCCTCGACCGGATCAAAATGCCCCGCGAAAGAGACCATCGAACGCAAAACGTCCATCATCGGAACACCGGCGGGGATCATCCGAAGGGCAGAGATCAACTCGGTCGGGAGTGGTCGAAACTGAGCGAGCAGGGCGGTGAACTCTGAGCGCTGCTGCGAAGTAGGGAGTTCTCCGTAGATCAGCAGGTGAGCGACATCCTCGAAATTGCTGTTCTCAGCCAGATCCTGAATGTCATATCCGCGATACGCGAGGCTGGTCTGCTCGACGGACGCGACAGCCGTCTCTCCAGCGATGACGCCCTCCAGGCCGGGGCGAAAATTTTCATCAGTCATGGCAAATCTCCGATAATTGTCAGTGCTTAGAAGCAGCGGTGCATACAAGTTGCTACACCGGTGTCTGGGGCACGTTCATGTCGTATTCGAGTAATTCGTACAATTCCTTACGTGTCTGCATCTGGTCGGTGAACGACTGCTGCGACCGCTCATCTCGCAGCGTCCGAAGGGCAGTCGCCATGGACTTCATCACGAGGCGTTGAAGCGTGACTGGAAAAATCACCATCCGATAGCCCATCTCCCCAAACTCATCCACGGTGTAGTAGGGAGATTTCCCGAACTCCGTCATATTCGCCAGCAGGAATGTATTCCCGTCAGCCGCATTCGTATCTTTCGCGAAGCGCTCAAATTCTTCCCGCCCGGTCAGGGCTTCGGGGAAGATCGCGTCCGCTCCTGCTTCAATGTACCGATTGGCGCGTTCGACAGCATCGTCATATCCCGTCACACCGCGGGCGTCGGTTCTGGCGATGAGCAGAAAATCGGGACTGGCTTTTGCCTCAGCTGCTGCCGACACTTTCTGACAAAATTCTTCCACGGGGACGAGTTTTTTGCCGTCGAGGTGGCCACACCGTTTGGGGAATTCCTGATCCTCAAGATGGAGGCCGGAGACGCCCACGGACTCAAGCTCGAACACCGTTCGCGCGGCGGATTCGATGCCGCCGAATCCCGTGTCGCCGTCGGCGATGATTGGGATGGAGGTGGTGCGGGAGATGTTGGCACAGTGAGTCTTTAATTCGGTGAGCGTCGTGAGTCCGATATCGGGTACGCCCGTGACACTGTTCGCCAGGACAGCTCCCGAGAGGTAAATCGCGTCAAAACCCTCTTGCTGGATCAGCCGAGCGGAAAGCGCATTGATCGCTCCGGGTATCGAAATCACACCAGCCTCCAGCAGCTCGCGGAGGCGGCGGGATCGATCCTGCGGACGGGCGGTGGAATACATACTCATCTGGGGTGTACCTCACTCATCTGGGGGCGTACCTCACTTTATCTGGGGAGAACCTCGAAGGTCATCAGCGGCGTGAGGTCGTCCAGTTCATCGAGTTTCCACGCGGTCTTCAGGATGGTGTCAGCCGTGGATTCTGAGATGACACCCTCTGCGAGACGACGGAATTTTGTTTCGACCTCTTCATCCGTCATCGGGTTGCCGGCGTGGCCGCGTGGGAAATCGACGCGTTTTTCGAGGGTCGATCCGTCGGAAAGTGTGAGGACGAGATGGTTGGGGATGCCCTTGGGGTAGCCCTTGTTGCAGTCATCGTCCTCGACGATTTTGGTCTTGTCCATGAGGTTGAGCAGCTTGGGGTCGGTCAGGCGATCGTCGTCGAAGGAGGACAGCCAGACGTCGCCATCGACCAGTGCGGCGGCCACGCAGTATGCCATGGAGTGGTCGGCGGTTTCGCGTGAGGTGGGACGCCATTTTTCACGCTCGGAACCGATGATGCTCACGGCGGCTTCGAAGCTTCTGATGAGGATTTCCGTCACTTCTCGATCGCCGATTTCCGGACGGAGGGCGAGGACAGCTTCAATGGCGGACTGGGAGTGGTACTCGGCTGGCCAGTATTTGATGTAGGTATTGTTGATCATGTAGTCATCTTTTTTGCCCAGAATCAGATCGAATTTTCCGGTGAGCTGATTGAAGATGCCCTTGGGACCTTCGAACATTTCGTAGGGTCCGCTCATGCCGCGTCGTGCGAGGTCGGCTGCGAAGACACCGTTTCGAGCAGCATTGGCGAAGGCGCAGGCCTTCCAGTGTGACATCTGACCGGTACGCGTCTGACGCGTGGCGATGTTGCAGACGCCGGAGAGTCCGAGTGCGTGCTCCAGGGCGTCCGGGGAAAGGTTCCAGAGCTTTCCTGCTGCCATGGTGGTGCTGAGGGCGCCGTAGAAGACGTGGTCCCAGCCATGGGCACGGAGGCTTGCGGCGTCGCAGAGGCGGCACTGGATTTCATATCCGATGACGGCTGCCAGGATCGCGTCCTTGCCGTGTCGTCCGGTCGCCTGTGTGACGGCGATGACGGCTGAGAGGTTGTCGGACGGGTGGGCAGGTTCGAGCGAGAGGTAGGTGTCGTTGTAATCGAGGTAGCGGAACATGGTCCCGTTTGTGAAGGCAGCCAGGTCGGGTCGGGTGCTGTGTGTCGTACCCAGAACGATCCCGGATCGCGTATCGTGCGTAGATTCAGCCACCGCGCGCGTGATCATGGACGGTGGGGCGTAGTATGCACCCAGCGCGCAACCGATCGAGTCGATCACGCGGCGTTTGACTTCGTGGATGGTTGCGTCGTCAATCTGGGCGTAATCGAGGTTGTGGACCCAGTCTGCGATGGTGCGTCCCATGGTTGTCATTGAAATATACGTCCTTTCTTCGTGCGTGAATCTATGTTGTCACAATAGTTATGTGGTCACTAATATCGGTTCGTTATGTGGATGCCGTCTCGGGGGTCGCTTCATTCGGAGTTTCACCCACGGAGCGCAGCAGCATCTCGGCGATGTCGAGCTGCTCGACGTCTTCGCGATCCTTGCCGGCTAATCCGTCCGTGAGCATCCGCATACAGAACGGGCAGGCGCTGCTGACGACGTTTGGATCGGTCTTCAGGAGTTGCTCGGTTCGACGTTCGTTGACGCGTTCTTCGCCGGACTCCTCTTCCTTGAACATCTGCGCCCCGCCAGCTCCGCAGCACATCCCGCGATCGCGCGTTTCGACGGGTTCGACCAGCGTCACGCCCGGAATGCTCCGCAGAAGATCGCGCGGGGAATCGTACATATCGTTGTATCGCCCGAGGTAGCAGGAATCGTGATATACGACCTTGGCCTTCACCGGCTGCGTCGGTTTTAGCTTGCCGCTGCGCACCAGGTCCGCCAGAAAATCGCTGTGATGCACGACCTCATAGTGGCCGCCATAATCGCCATATTCATGGTCGAGCGTGTTGTAGCAGTGCGGGCAGGTGGTGACGATTTTTTTGACGTTGTAACCATTCAGCGTTTCGGTATTGGCTTCTGCGAACATCTGGAAGAGAAATTCATTGCCAGCCCGCCTCGCCGGATCGCCGGTACACTGTTCTTCCGGTCCGAGAATGGCGAAGTTCACGCCAGCCTGTTTCATCAGAATGGCTGTCGCACGAGCGGTTTTCTTCGCACGGTCGTCGTAGGACGGAGCACAACCGACCCAGAACAGTACGTCAGCCTCCGGGTTTTCTGCAATCAGCGGGACATCCAGACCGCTGGCCCAGTTCGCACGTTCATCGGGTGCGAATCCCCACGGGTTCATGTTCGATTCGAGACCCCGGAATGCAGTCTGCAATTCGTTCGGAAATTCGCCACGTTCCTGCACGAGGTATCGCCGCATATCGACGATCTTATCGACGTAGGTGATAAAGACCGGACACTCGGTTTCGCACGCGCGGCAGGTGGTGCAGGCCCACAATACCTCGGGGTCGATCACGCCGTCGATCAAGTCTTTGTAGTGGATTCCACCTTCATCCGTAGACTCGCCGCCACCATTGGATCCATGGCCATTCGTTCCGTTGCCATTCGTCCCATTCTTGCCCGCGACCAGTCCCTTTTCGTTTTCGTACAGGAAATTTCGAAGATCCACCGTGAAATGCTTGGGCGAGAGTTTCTTACCGGTATTGTTGGCAGGACACTGATCGCTGCATCGTCCGCATTCGGTGCAGGTATAGAAATCGAGAATGCTCTTCCACGAGAACTGGTTGATGCTCTTGATGCCGAGCGTTTCCTCGCGTTCGAGCTTGCCTTCGATGTCTACGATGGGTGCGAGTCGTCCCTTGGGGTTCAGATCCTGCAGGAAGACATTGGGGATGGCGGTGATGATGTGAAAATGCTTGGAGTAGGGCAATACATTCAGGAATATCAGGACGAGTGAGACATGGATCCAGAACCCGGCGTGGGCGAGGAATGTGAGCATCCCGGTTCCGGCGTTCTGCAACATGAGTGCCATTACGGACCCGGCTGGCTCCCACACATTGAAGCCAACGTTCGCATCAGCCCCGACATGAAGCACCATCCATGCACCGTCATAAAGCACGTCAGCCACCATCATCACGACAATAATCCCAAGGATGATGACACCCTCAGTGCTCTTGGTCATGCGTGGTAATTTCACGACGAGGCGATAGTAGAGGAACACGATCGCGCCGAGCATCACGAGCACGACGAAGATGTCTTTCAGGAGGGAATAGACGTCGCCGAGGAGCGTGTGCGGTTGGAACAGGAGCAGGCTTGAATCGGGGATGAATCCGCGGCTGAAGAGGATCAGCGATCGGATGAGCAGGACCATGAACCCGGTGAAGATCATGCGATGTGCGACACCGGCCCATGTGTAGCGCGTCATGCGTTTTTGGGCGAATGCGTAGACCCACGTCCGCTTGATGCGTTCGCCGACGTTGTCCCACCGCATCTCCGGCGACCCGACCATCAGCAGTTTCCACCGGCGCATAAACGACCACGCGAAGATGCCGAGGCTGACGGCGAGGAGTAACGCCATGATGATGGGGTTCATGTGATTTCCTGAGTTTGTGTAGCTTTATCTGGGCTACTTGATCTGGGCCGGACTCACCGGCAGGAGAAGGCTTACCAGCTTTTTTTCGTCATCATTCAACGGTGCCTTATCGAGAATACCCCACAAGAGATCCTGCTGTTCCTGGTCGCCGAGGGCGTCGAATCTGCGTGAAACGATGACAATGTGGATATTGTCCATGTATCCGTCCGAGACATCTACTGTATCCTGGGGGAATTCCCGTCGAAACGCCGCCTCAAGAATTACTTTTATATCATCTCTGCTTCGCATCTCGTACTCCCGGGTGTCATCGATTGACGTCAAGCCACCGATAGACCCGATCGACAGCGGCAAGGAATTTCGACGCCTCACCGATCGTCCATTTGTGATGATCGTAACGCCAACTGGGTCGCCACGCGTTTACGACATTGAAAAAATCTTTCTGAATCGTGCTATCCTTCAAACGGTTCCAAAACGGGAGTCGCTTTGCGAACACCTCAAGCCCGTGCGTATAGACGTCGCGGTCATCAACCCCCCACTTCGAAACGAGTTGTTGTAGCGTTGTGCAACTGTTAATCTCCAACGCGATCGCCTTCAACTTGCACTCTATCACATAACCGGCGAGGTACGCAGCACCACGGGCATGTTCATCGTTGCCGGTATTCAATAAGCACCGTGCGTCACCGCGTCGCTTGAGTGCGGCGATGCGCAATCCCGTGATTCCGTCATAGGCACATCGACGCGTCATTGCGACACACCCTTATCCCTGCAGCAGCTTCTTGAATTCCTGCGTCAGAAGCGGAACAAGCACAAACAGGTCGCACACGCATCCATAGGTCGAAACGCCGAAGATCGGAGCTTCCTTCTTCGTATTCACAGCCACAATCACCTTGCTGCCACGCATGCCCGCCAAGTGTTGAATCGCACCGTCAATCCCGCAGGCGATGTACAGAGCAGGCGTCACAACCTTGCCCGTCAACCCGACCTGTCGATTGTGCGACTGATACCCGGCGTCGCACGCAGCCCGCGATGCACCGACCGCACCGTCAAGCGTCTCAGCAAGCTCGAAGAGGATATTGAAATTGTCCTCAGACTTCATCGCACGACCGCCCGCGACGACAATATCGCCCTCAGTCACATCCTTGACACCGCTGCTCGTGCTCGCAATTTCAACACACTTCGCACGCGAAGCATCACCATCCAGCGAAAATGCGACCGCAACCGTCTCAGCAGAAGCACCATCCGTTACCTCGGCAGCCGGATACGCATTCGCACGAATCGTCGCGATCTGCAAACGAGACCCACTCATCCGAAACGTCGCAACCGTCTTCCCGCAGTACAGCGTCGTCGTCGCAAGCAGATCGTCGCCGTCCATCGCAACTTCGGTACAATCGATCACCATCGCAGCACGCTTCCGCGCACCAACCCGTGACGCAAGATCGCGACCCAGAAACGTCGTCGGAATCAGCACCGTCTTGGGATCAGCAGCCTCAATCGCCGAGCACAGGGCAGTCGCATACGACATCGCCCGATAACGCTCCAGCTCCGGATCATCCACAACGTAAACCTTGCCCGCACCAAGAGCACCCATCTGATTCGCAAGATCACCAATCCCGCTCCCAACGATGCACGCCTCAACCGATCCACCAGTTGCACCCGCCAAATCCCTGGCAGCGCTCATCAACTGACAGACAGACGAGTGAACCTTACCGCCACGTTGTTCCACAAATACGAGTATATTATTACTTGCCATCGTCAGACGACCTTCGCTTCCTCACGTAAGAGTTTCACCAGTTCCCGAGCCATTTCCTCAGGCTCACCTTCAATCATTTTGCATTCCGGGCGCGGCGGCGGAGGCGATATACTCACCAGATCAGTACCCGCCGTCGAAGCATCCGCATCAGAAATATCCGCAGAAGTCAGCACCTCCACAGGTTTCTTCTTCGCTTTCATCAGATTCGGAAGCGACGGATACCGAGGTTCCACAAGCCCCTTCTCGATCGTCAGAAGTGCGGGCATTGAGCATTCAACCACTTCCTCAGCACCCTCGATCCGACGACGAGCCGTCAAACTTGATCCATCATCCGCGATCTCCAAACCCTGAACCGCACCCACATGCGGAACATTCAGAAACTCCGCAAGTGCAGGACCAACAGCCCCGGAATCAAGATCGATATTGTGCTTACCGCAGACGATCAGATCAAAACCCTTCTCATCCTTCTTGATCGCCTCAGCCAGTACCCACGCATCGAAAAGCTCGTTCATCGACTCAAATTTGGGATCATTCACATGAATCGCCCGATCCGCCCCCATCGCGAGCGCCGTCCGCAACACGCCGGACGCACTGTCGTCACCGAGACAGATCACCACCACTTCGTCCACATCGCTGCGTTTTTCACGCGTCTGGACAGCCAGCTCGACCCCGAATTCATCAAACGGATCACACACCGTCTTAAGACCAGCCGTCTCGATCCCCGAACCATCACCCTTGACCTTGATGGTCGCATTGGAGTCGGGAACCTGCTTCACAACCGTTAAAATCCTCACCGCAACAAATCTCCTACCACCAGTCCTGCCACCAAAAAGTGCCGTTTTCTGAGCAAAAAGCCCATTCCTGCCTCAAAATGGTCGTTTTCAACACCTCAGCAGCGACCATCCGAGCGGATGTCCCACCAGGCCAAACCGCCCGGGCCGGGCATTATAGCCATTTTCTCGAATTTGTGGACCCTGGAAGTGTAGGTTTCTGACGCTTTGGTGGAGGGCTTGGCTCGATCGTGACCGTGACAATTATGGACACTGTTACCGTAGGGTGCGTTCCGTACGCACCTTCTTTTTTCAAGCTGTTAATCCGCCAACGATACCCAGATACGAAGCGTGCCACTGAAGCTTTCCCACCCAGCGGCACGCGTATAAGTATTCTCGTCAACTGTAGGGCGGGCATCGCCCGCCGACCGGCAGCGATGGGACGCTATCTTAACCCACGCAACCTCACCGAGCGGAATTTCACCGCAAGGATCGTACAATCCACCGACCACGAGCAATAGGAGATCATCTGCATAGTCATCCTACTGCGAGCCGGTGAACTGCTCCTGGAACACCCCGAAGTCCAAAATGTCCACATCGCCGTCGCCGTCGAGATCGACAGAGCAGGCCGAGAGTGGCCCGGCAACGAACATGATGTGGACGGCTCCTCGCTGGTTGCCACCCTCGTCGTCCGAGGGCGCTCCGACGGCCAGATCTGAAACGCCATCGTTATTCAGGTCGCCAATGTTGGCTACGGAGCTCCCAAACCGGTCGCCGTTGGACAGCACCGGCCCGTTGGTGGTAGAGCTGTTGATCTCAACGGTACTGTCTATGGAGCCATCCGTATTCATGAACAGGGTGTGGACGGCTCCTCGGTCGAAGCCATCGCCCCTGCTAGCTCCAACGGCCAGATCTGATACGCCATCATTATTCAGGTCGCCAATGTTGGCTACGGAGGTCCCAAATTCGTCGCCATTGGACAGTACCGGCCCGTTGGCCGTAGAGCTGTTGATCTCAGCAGTACTGTTTACGGAGCCATCCGTATTCATGAACATGATGTGGACGGCTCCTCGGTTGGTGAGGATGGTGCCACCGTCATCGTCCAAGTACGCTCCAATGGCCAGATCTGAAACGCCATCGCCATTCAGGTCGCCAATGTTGGCTACGGAGCGTCCAAAGGAGTCGTGGTCGGACAGCACCGGCCCGTTGGCTGTAGAGCTGTTGATCTCAACGGTACTGTCCACGGAGCCATCCGTATTCATGAATATGATGTGGACGGCTCCACGGCGGCGGCCACCGTCATCGTCCTCGGGCGCACCAACGGCCAGATCTGATACGCCATCGCCATCCAGGTCGCCAATGTTGACTATGGAGAACCCAAACAGGTCTACGTCGAACAGCACCGGCCCGTTGGGCGTAGAGCTGTTGATCTCAACGGTACTGTCTACAGAGCCATCCGTATTCATGAACAATAATGTGGACGGCTCCTCGGGCGAAGCCACCGTCATCGTCCCCGTGCGCTCCTACGGCCAGATCTGAAACACCATCGCCATCCAGGTCGCCAATGTTGGCTACGGAGCTGCCAAACCGGTCGTCGTCGGACAACACCGGCCCGTTGACCGTAGAGCTGTTGATCTCAACGGTACTGCTTACGGAGCCATCCGTATTCATGAACATGATGTGGAGGGCTCCTCGGGCTTCGCCACCGTCATCGTCCAAGGTCGCTCCGACGGCCAGATCTGATACGCCGTCGCCATCCAGGTCGCCAATGTTGGCTACGGAGTTCCCAAAATAGTCGAGGTCGGACAGCACCGGTCCGTTGGCCGTAGAGCTGTTGATCTCAACAGTAGTGTCTACGGAGCCATCCGTATTCATGAACAGGATGTGTACGGTCCCTCGGCTGCCGCCACCGTCATTGTCCCCGGGCGCTCCGACGGCCAGAACTGATACGCCATCGCCATCCAGGTCACCAATGTTAGTTACGGAGCTCCCAAATTGGTCGTAGTTGGACAGCACCGGCCCATTTGCGGTAGAGCTGTTGATCTCAACGGTACTGTCTACGGAGCCATCCGTATTCATGAACATGATGTGCACGGCGCCCCGGCGGGAACCACCGTCATCGTCGAACACCGCTCCAACAGCCAGATCGGAAACGCCATCGCCATCCAGGTCGCCAATGTTGGCTACGGAGTACCCAAACACGTCGCGGTCGGACAGCACCGGCCCGTTGGGCGTAGAGCTGTTGATCTCAATCGTCGACAGGATGTCTCTCCGACATCAGCACTTGCCGTAAGCTGCACTGACATGCAAATGAGCAACGCACCGTGTAGGGATAAGTTTGTTCCGTTCATAAACATTTCCTCTCTTTGATGAAGGTCGCTACTACCGAGCGACCCGCATGACCACAGAGCCACAGTGTACCGATTCAACCCTCAAAATACCAATGAATTGACGATTTCACTGAACGTGAGAGTCAGTGACAATTTTGGCGGAGATGCGAACGTGAGGGCATATGTAGCACAGCCGCCCCCGGCTGTGGCCGTTCAATACCCCACAACGAAGCTGGTGTATCGCCTCCCGCATTGGTCGCCTTCAGGGTCACGGCTCAGGAACAAAAACGTCAACGATTCCAAGGCACCACACGACCGCACCCGGACTAACCACGGCAATCTTTGCGCCATCACGACAAAAAACAACAAAACCCCCGGCCATTCGCAAAAAAACGCCATGCCATGAGTGGCCAAACAAATGCCGAAAAATAACCAGTTTTTCGGTTGATTTTCGGTGGCCATGGTGTACACTATAGGCAGACAACGGGTCGTGGAACCGGTTCAGCAAAAGGAACGCATAAAACCAGCAAAAGGGGTCTAGTAAACCAGAAAAAGGGGTGCAGAAAATGATCTTTTCGCCATCAAAATCACCATTATCAGACTTTCCCAACCCACCACCCCTCACCCGGGTGGTCATACACCTGGGAAAGCCGTAAAGTCACAGTAGAAAAGCCAGACCGCAGGACGGGGTTACATGACATTTTAAGAAGAGGACGATCTTATGAAGTACCACTTTGCCATGGGCGTTTTAGTTGTATTGACTGCTGTAGCAGCGTTTTCTCCTGACGCGACAGCCCAGACACGTTTCGACACCTTCGACAACGGCCTGACGGCCTGCAGCCTGGTCAACGGCGTCAGCAACGAGTTCGTCGTGTTGACAGAGACCAATCCCCGGCTGATGCGTGTGACGGGGTCCGATCTGATCCTTGACGACACCCTCGTCGATGCCAACAGCTTCGTCTTCGTCCGGGGTGTACAGCTTGGCCTGATCGATTTCGCGCTCGATGGCGATGGCAACGAGTCGCTGTGGTGGTTGACATTTGACAATTTCGTGATCGATCTTGACGGGCTGACGGGCGAACCGTTCGTGACGAATGCGATCCCGTCAGAGTTCTTCAGCGTCCCCTGCGATGCATGCGAGCTGGTAGACAATCCAGCCTTCAGCGAGTGTTCAACGATCGATTTATCATCGATCGTCCTTTGCGGAAACGGTTTGACGCCAGCCATGCTGATGACGATGGGCGTTGGACTCATGGGCCTGCGTTTCTCACGCCACACATAAACTCCCGCGCCACGCATAGATAGGGTTATTTTCCGGCTTCCAGCCCCGTGCTGCTTTCTGCTTGTCCTGCGCTTTCTGCTCGTCCTGCGCTCCCTGTTTGTCCTGTGTTTTCTGCGGGTTTTATGCTTACTGCGGGTACTGTGGTGGCGGCTGGACCTGTGGTGACGTGGGAATCCTCGCCGGGTTCTGCGATGTGGATATTGTTGAAATCGAGGATCGTACCCTTGGATCGCTCCAGTTCGATGAGGGCGACATTGTAGCGGGTGAGGGCGTCGAGAAGCTGGGATCGGGAGTTGGCGAGGTCGCGTCGGGCGTTGAGTTCCTGGTTGAGTGCTGTGAAGTCTTTCCGCTCCGCACGGGCAATGATGGCGGAAATCTGATCTTCGTTGGCTTCGGCGGACTGGAGGAAGGGTTCGATCCGGTCGAATTCTGCGCGGATGTCGCGGCTGGCGGTGTTGACCTCGATGATGACCTGCTCGATCTGGCGTTTCAGGTTCGCGATGGACTGGGCCTGGGTGAGTTGCGCTCTGCGCAGGACCGCTTTGGCGGCCCGGTTTCCGATGGGAACCTGCAGATCGAGCTGGAAGAAATACTCGCTGTAATCGTTTTGTGTGACCTGGTCGAATGCGTCGTCCATGCTCTCGCCGAGTCCGTCCACGGTGTATCGGAATGTAAAATCGAACTGAGGCATGGTGAGGTTTTTGGACTGTCCGACCGCGACGGCGGCGTTCTCGATGGCGATCCGGGATTCCAGGATTTCAGCCCGGTTTTCGAGTGCCGCCCGGATCTCGGCGTGCCGGTTGATCTCCACGATACTGGTTGATGGGAAATCGGAGGTGTGGATTTCGAAATCGTCGGTGAGGTTGATGCTGGGATCGTTCATCAGCACGATGAGGGCGTCTTCTGCGCGCTGGAGCGTGTTGATGGTTCCGATAAAGTCGCCCTTTGAAGTTTCGATGTTCGCTTTAGTCTGTGCGAGCTGGATTGGGTAGACGTCGAAATCGCGGCGTTCCTGTAGATAGTCGTATGTTTGCTCAAACTCCGTGAGGATGCGCGCGCGGATGGCCACTTCGCGTCGCGCCTGAGCGAGGCGCCAGTAGGCGCGTTCCACGCCAAAGACCAGTTCTCGGAGGGAGCGTTTGAAGGTCTGTCTGCTGATTCGGAAGTTGTTTTGCGCGATGTCGATCTGGGCACGGTTGAAGTCGATACCTGCGCCGCGGAGGAGTGGTTGCCTGAATTCGATGATGAGTTGGCTGGTGTATTCCGGATTGAGCTGCTGGAAGATCAGGTCGATGAACTGGCGCTGGAGTTTGAGTGTGGTTGTGACCTCGGTACCTGTGGGGAGTAGCTTCCGTACGCCGTTGTTGAGTGTGAAAATATCGATGTTGCTAGCACCGAGCTGAGAGGCTGTCGGCCTGTCGACGACGTTTTTGAGCATGTTCGAGAAGAAGATTCCGTCGAAGGCCGCCTCGGCTTCCACGATGCGAGCGGTGTTGATTCCGGGGTTGTAGCTTTCTACACGTACTGCATGGTTGTTTGCGACTGCGCGGTGGATCGCTTCCTGCAGGGAGAGGCTTACTTTTTCGGGGCGCTGGATGGTTCGGAGTCGCTTTAGCAGGCTTTCTCCGAATTTCCGCTCTAATCTTCGCAATCCATCCTTCTGTAGTTCTTTTTCGATGTATTCTGCTGCATTTCCGGGGTCTGGCGTGTGCCACCTAGTGGGGTCTGCATCTTTGGGTCGTCGTTGCAGTGCTGAGAGCGCACCGAGCTGCCCGATGGCAGCTTGCGTGATGGATTTTGCGGCGACGATGGCGGTTGTCTGATTCTGGGGGTTCGCCTGTGCGATGGGTGATGATGCGTCCAGTGCGAGTGCGAACAGTATGCATGCGACAAGGGTGTTTATCCCGGCGCGGGCGCTGGTTCGCTTGATTCTGGTCCGCTGGGTTCTGGTCATTGTGTGGTCCTCTGATTCGTCTTTGCAGTATGACTTATTGCTGCGTGATCTGGTAACATGCTTTGTGATCTGGCAACTTGCTTTGTGATCTGGCAACTTGTTTTGTGGTCTGGCCAGGTCGCGTATCTGGCGCCACCGCGTAGGCGCCTGGAATGCGACTGAGGCGGAGTTTAAGCGAGTGATCGCGCGGACGTCAACGTGGGATGGTGGTTGAGGGGGTGTTGGCGACAAGTTCTGACGCCGTTATCTCGGTCCTCGGGGGACTTGAGGACCGGCCACAGCCGGGGGCGGGTGTGCTACGTACGCCCTCACGTTTGCGTCTCCGCCAGAACTGTCGCCTACCCGTTTGTGTGGAGTTTGAGCAGGCCCGGTGGTCGGGGGATGGGTCATCGGTTAGGATTGTCGTCAGATCAGCAGGGTTGGAGCGACATGGCTGTGCAATTGGTGACGGATTACTACAGATACTGCCCCGATCAGGTCGAAGTGAAAATATCGGATGCCGTCTGCTTTGGACGGCGTTTTGCGAATTATCCACCCTGTCGCGGGTGTCCATTCAACGATGATGAGGACCGCGCTGCCCCCAGGGCTGGCGTTGCTGCGGCGCATAAACAACCGGAAAGCTTGTCGATGCTCGAAAAAGTGTTCAAAGCCTATGACGTTCGTGCGACGTATCCTGATCCGCTGGACGAGACGATTGCGTGGCGGATTGGTCATGCGGCTGCCCTGTATTTTCAGCAGAATTCGCCTGCGGTTGATCGTGCGGATAAAAATAAGATGGCGATCGTGGTTGGACGGGATATGCGGAAGAGCAGTCCTTCGATGTCGGCTGCCATGATTGCGGGGATTCGTGCGACGGGGAACCCCGTGATTGATATCGGGATGATTGATACGCCGCAGATTTACTTTGCGGTGAACCATTTTGGCGCTGCGGGCGGAATTCAGACGACGGCCAGCCACAATCCTGCCCATTACAACGGGTTCAAGATTTGCGGTCGGGGTGGGAAGCCGATCGGTCAGGATACCGGTCTTGGTGATATTCAGAAGCTTGCTGAGAAGATTTCGCGTCATCAGACTGGTCAGGAAGGTCCGGTGACCGCGTCTGATCTGACGGGTGCGTATAAGGCGTTTCTTCGGGCGTTTCTGGAGCCGGTTCGACCGATGAAGGTTGTGGTGGATGCGTCGAACGGGATGGCGGGCAAGTGGGCTCCGATCGTTCTGGGGGATGTTCCAGGATTGGAGTTGACGTGTCTGAATATGGAGACGACGGGCGAATTTGTGCATGAACCGAATCCGCTGGTGGATGAGAATCTGCGTCAGACTCAGGAAGAAGTGACGCGGATCGGTGCGGATTTTGGCGTGTGTTTCGATGGTGATGCGGATCGGTGTATGCTGGTGGATGAAAATGCTGAGATTATCCGTTGCGACATGACGACGGCGTATCTTGCGCGTCATTTTCTGGCGGCGAATCCGGGGTCTACGATCGTGTACGATCTGCGTTCGAGTCGTGTGGTGGCTGAGGAGGTGGAGAAGTATGGCGGAACGCCGCATCGTGAGCGGGTTGGTCATGCGTTTATGAAGAAGGCGCTTGCTGAGAAGAAGGCGGTATTTGGCGGCGAACTTTCCGGTCATTTTTACTTCAAGGACAATTACTATTGCGACTCTGGTTTGCTGGCGTTGATCTGCGTATTGAATGCGTTGACTGTCGATAAGCAGCCACTGAGCGAATTAATTGGGCCATTGAAGCGATTTTATTCGAGTGGAGAGCAGAATTTCGAGAATGAGGACAAGGAAGGGACGATCAAGCGACTCGGTGAGGAGTATGCCGATGCGGAAGTGGATCATCTCGACGGGATCACGGTTCAATACGATCAGTGGTGGTTTAATGTGCGGATGTCCAATACTGAACCACTGCTGCGATTGAATGTTGAGGCGAATACGGCTGATTTGCTGGAAGAGAAGCTGGGTGAGGTTGCGGAGCATCTGGGTGTTCCGGTGGCGCACTAAGGTTCTGGTGTCGTTAGATCATTGAATTCCCCACGTCTGAAGATATGGGGCACCCGCTTTTGGGCAGTTGCTCATTTTCCCCTACGTTTGAAGAGATGGGGCACCTGACAGTGGGTTCGTTGTTCAGGACTATTTTCGTGTGAATATTATATTGGAAACCGAATGGATTCATGCACACATAAAACGCCATTGACACATAAAACATTGGACTGCGGGATCGAACTTGGTTGCATCGATCTTCCGGATCGACATGCGGTTGCGATGGAATTTCGTTTTCTGACCGGAACGGCTGATGAGGCTGATGGTCTGTTCGGCGTGGCGCGGATGCTCCAGGAAACGATCGATCTTGGGACTGAGAATTTCGACGGTCGTGGAATTTCCGACGCGTTCGATGAGATTGGCGCTTCGCACAGCGGATGGGTCGGTCGTGAGGCCAGTGGGTATTCCTGCCTTGTATTGCCGGAATTCGTCGAGCGTGCAGTTGAGCTTCAGGCGGAGTTTCTGCGTCGGCCTACGTTTCCTGCTGAGAAGATTGAGGTTTCCAAAGAGCTGACGCGGCAGGAGATTCATGCTCTTGATGACGATCCGCAGAGTCTGGCGGATAAGTACATCGGTCGGCAGGCGTATGGTGCGGTGCTGGGTCGGCATGCGATGGGCGAGCTGGAAACGGTGGAGCGTATCACGCGTGATACGATTGTTGAGCATTATGGGAAGTATTATGGTGCGGGTCGCCTGGTGGTGACGGTTGCGGGGAATGTTCGTGCTGAGGCGTTTGAGGCGATACTTGAGAAGCAGTTTTCGGGGTTTGGAGAGGTGCGTCAATCAGGACGCGAACCCTATCCGATCACGTTTGATGCGCGTCGCGTGCATCATATGAAGGAGGCAGAGCAGCAGCAGATCGCGATTGCTTTTCCGGGTGTTTCGCGAACCGATCCTCAATATTTTGCGCAGCGTGCGATGCTTGCTGTGTTGTCTGGCGGGATGAGTTCGCGGTTGTTCACGGAGGTGCGTGAGAAGCAGGGGCTTGTGTATTGGGTGAGTGCGTGGGGCGAAAATCCGCGTGGTGATGGGATGATTTTTATGGGAGCTTCCACGAAGCCCGAACGGTGCGATTTGACCTATGAAACGCTTCTACGGGAGGTTGATCGTGTGGGTGAGGATCTGACGGTTGAAGAGCTGGATCGTGCGGTGACCGGGATTGTGGCAAAGGTCGAGACGCGGGGCGATATCACGCGTGCGCGATGTGGTGAGCTTGCGGACGATCTGTTTCAGTTCGGGCGGTATATCGGTCCTGAGGAGAAGGTCGCGAAGATCAAGGCTGTCACTGTGGATGATATTCAGAAGTATCTGAAGGAGCATCCGCGTGATGCTTTGAGTGTGGTGACGCTGGGGCCGAGGGTTCTGGAGGGTGCGGAAGTTGTTTCTGCGTCGGAATCTGCGACAGGGGGGCAGGGGTAATGAGTGATCCATATACGCTGCATACGATGGACAATGGTTTGCGGATCGTTATTGAACGCATGCCGCATGTG
Organism: Planctomycetota bacterium; assembly: GCA_024275565.1. Taxonomy (GTDB): domain Bacteria; phylum Planctomycetota; class Phycisphaerae; order UBA1845; family UBA1845; genus JAJRYY01. Next base: position 14,938 of record JAJRYY010000011.1, on the reverse strand, counting down.
AAATCTGCTGCGGCTGGTTTTTTGTGCAAGACGGGTGCTCGCGATGAGACGCCTGATCTGGCGGGAGCGTCGCATTATCTCGAACATATGTGTTTCAAAGGGTCTGCCAAGCGTGACTGGCGTGAGATCAGCGTCGATTTCGACAAGATTGGCAGCACCTACAACGCGTTTACCGGCGAGGATCGGACGTTTTATTTTGGGTGGGTTCCGATCGATCGGATTGAATCGCAGATCGAGATATTGGCGGATATGATGCGTCCTTCTCTGCCGAATGAAGAATTCGAGATGGAGAAGAAGGTCATTCTCGAAGAGATCGCGATGTCGAAGGACTCGCTCGATCATGTGATGTTTGATTTTGCGCTGGAACGGGTTTTCAAGGACCATCCTCTGGGTTGGCCTATTCTCGGGTATGACAGTACGGTCGAGGCGCTGACGCGGGATCAGTTGCATGCGTACTATCAGACGAGGTATGCGGCTGACAATCTGACGCTGATCGTGGCGGGGAATGTCGATCCTGCGCAGATCATTGAGATGGCGGAGAAGTATTGCGGAACGTGGGAGAGCAATGGTGGGGTCGCAAAACGCCTGCCGCCGGCGATCCAGAAGGGGTCTGCCAATAAGGTTGTCGAGCGGTTCAACCAGCAGATCGTCGCGTTGTGCTATGCTGCTCCCTCGGGATCGGATGCTTTGAATGATACGGCTGAAGCGACCGCGTCCATCCTGGGTGGGTCAAATTCACGGTTCTATTGGAACATTGTGCAGGCTGGTTTGAGTCCCAGTGCCAGTGCATTTCGTTATGATCTCACGGATTGCGGGCTGACGATTCTGTATGGTCAGACGGAACCGGAGGGGGTCGATAAGCTGGCTGATGCGCTCCGGAAGGAGGCGAAGGCGATTTCCGAATCGCCGGTCGATGAGCATGAGATTCAGCGCGTGAAAAACCGGCGTCGGACGACGCTCGCGGTCGAAGGCGAATCGCCTTACCATCGACTTGTTCAGATTATGGACGATGTGAACAATGTCGGCGATCCGCGAACGGTTGAGCAGCGGTTGGCGGATGTTGAGGCTGTCACGGTGGATTCGGTGTCTGATTTTCTGCGTCAGTATCCGATCGATGGTGAGGGATTTCTTGTCAGCGTCGGTCCTCGCGACTGGCCTGGGACGTCGTCATTAAACGTGTGATTCCGTAAGATTTAGACGTGTAAATACGTAAGATGGCGTAACCCCGGTACGGGCAGATGGTATAAGGTAGGATAAGAAGCAGACGCGTGGCGTGCGCGTCGCAGTGGAAGCTAGGAACTCTCAGACCTGACGTGAATATGTCGACCTCGCAATCAATCGAAATTGTGACGATTTACAGTGCATCCCAGAGCAAGGGTGGGAAGTCCCGGCTGCGCATTCTGTCGCTGCTCAGCCTGCTCTTTGCGGTGGTGTGGCTGGATACGATTGATGGTTATGTGACCGAAGCCGTGGGTGTCCCGATCAGTATTTTGCACTGGCTGGATGCGTTCGAGCAGAAGGATATGGACACATGGCTGGGGGTGACGCTCGGGGCTGCGCTGATCGACCGAGCGGCTGGCAGCATGGACGACAGGCCTGCCGACCTGATGAGTATGCTGGGGATGAAATCGGACCCTCGTCTGCGGAGACTGACCCCGGAGCAAAAAGCGGAGCGACTCGCAAAAGCCAACGAAATGGCGCAGCAATCCGTCATTCTCTTCGCTACGCGTGATGCGTGGGAGTGGATCGCGCGGGCGGCTGGCGGCTGGCTGGCGTTTGCGTCCTTGTTCGGAATCCTTGGCTGGCGTGCACCTCTGCATCGGTGGCGGCAGGGGTATCTGCTGATGGGTTTTTCCGCGTGTGCCGCCGCTGGTGGTGCGTGGGCCATGGTCCGGTGGGGTGGTGCTGAGCAGGAGATGGTCGAGCAGATCGCCCTTGGCTGGCTTGGGATGGCGGGCGTTCTTGGTCTGCTGTTCTGGAATCCGGTCACGCTGCTGCGACAATCAGCCGGGTTGATGATTTTTTCCGCGATCACGTCTGTGGTTGCCATAGAATCTGCCATCCGGTGGGGCGGAATGCCCCCAGATGCGGACTGGCGTCTTTATGCCGAAATCGCTGGCATTCAGTCTGCGTACGCCTGGATTCTGCTCCTGGCTACGATTCGGCTGCGGTAAAATATGATCCTCGTCTGTTGAATCGGTACTTCTCCGAAAATCGACCCGTCCCGATAAAAACCTCTGACCTCCGATAAAAACATCCCGCATGCGGTAAAAAATGCGATTACGCCCGTGACGCGTCTGGTGAAATATGCGAAAGTGTATGTCTGCATGAGGGGCGGAACTTCGCCGCGGGCAGCGCGTGATCGAGGTGGTATGCGTCAAGACCCATCATCTGAAAACGAGAACCACGACTGAATGCCTAAGAATCCCGACATCAACCGCGTCCTTATCATCGGCTCTGGACCCATCGTCATTGGTCAGGCATGCGAATTCGACTATTCCGGAACCCAGGCCTGCAAAGCCCTCCGCGAAGAGGGCATCTCCGTTGTCCTGCTCAACAGCAACCCAGCCACCATCATGACCGACCCCGAGGTGGCAGATCGCACATATATCGAACCGGTCACGCCTGAAACTGTCGATCTCATCCTTCAGAATGAGTCCGATCGCGGTACGCCTGTCGACTGCATCCTCCCGACCCTTGGCGGTCAGACCGGGCTTAACTGTGCGATGACCGTTTCAGAACGAGGCATCCTCGAAAAGCACAATGCGTACCTCATCGGAGCTGACCGCGAGACGATCCATCGGGCTGAAGATCGTACCGGGTTCAAGGAAAGCTGTGCAGAAGCAGGTGTTGATCTTCCCAGATCGGTCGTAGCCCATACGATCGAGGACGCGGAATCTGCCTATACCGAAATTGGTCTGCCATGCTGCATTCGCCCTGCATACACGCTCGGCGGATCGGGTGGTGGATTCGCAACGACCCGCGAGCAATTTGACTATCTCGTGCGATCGGGGTTCGACGCTTCCCGCAACCACGAGATCCTCATCGAGGAATCGCTCTATGGCTGGAAGGAATTCGAGATGGAGCTGATGCGCGACCGGAACGACAATGTCGTGGTCGTGTGTTCCATTGAAAATCTCGACCCCATGGGCGTCCACACGGGCGATTCCATCACCGTCGCACCCTCTCAGACCCTCACCGATGCGGAATATCAGAACATGCGTGACGCTTCCATCGCGATCATGCGTGCGGTCGGGGTCGAAACCGGCGGTGCCAACGTGCAATTCGCCATCTCTCCGACCGATGGCAGGCTCGTCGCGATCGAGATGAATCCTCGCGTATCCCGATCCTCAGCCCTCGCATCCAAAGCCACCGGTTTTCCCATCGCCAAGATCGCCGCAAAACTCGCCATCGGGTACGCCCTCGACGAAATCCGCAACGATATCACCCGAGAGACCCCTGCCTGCTTCGAGCCGACGATCGATTATTGCGTCGTGAAAATGCCCCGCTGGACTTTCGAGAAATTCCCTGAATCTGACGAAACGCTTACCACGCAGATGAAATCGATCGGCGAAGCGATGGCGATCGGTCGTACCTTCAAGGAGGCGTTCCAGAAGTGCATCCGCTCGATGGAGATCAAACGCAACGGACTCGGTCTGGACACGCAGGACGCGTGGCTGGATTTCAAACGGGCTGAACGTGCACAGACGCTCCGAGGAGAGAATGGGTCCCTCAAGGGCAGACGCTCTGGCGAACCCGTCCACGACTGGGCTGAACGCGCCGCCAGACAATGGCCTATCGCCGACGAAATCGTCCGGGAGAAGCTTCTCGAACCGTGTCAGGGGCGTCCCTACTACATTCGCTACGCCCTCAAAATGGGTTATTCCATCGATACGATTTACGAGCTCACAAAAATCGACAAATGGTTCCTGTCGCAGATCAATGATCTCTGTGAGCTGGAGGATGAGCTGCTCAATACGGACCCCGAAGGACCGCAGGCTGAGTCTCTGTACTGTCGCGCACTCCAGGCTGGTTACAGCTATGCACAACTCTCCCGCGCATGGAACGTCGATACCGCGCGTCTCCGAACCTTCGCCCAGAAGCATCCCGGACACTGCTACAAATCCGTCGATACCTGTGCAGCCGAATTCGAAGCCTACACGCCATACTATTACTCTACCCACGAGACCCCGTTTCGCCGAAATGGCGAGTTAATCGTTGATGACGAACTTACCCTCCCTGATAAGGAGTGCGTCATCATCCTCGGCGGCGGACCCAACCGCATCGGCCAGGCCATTGAGTTCGATTACTGCTGCGTCCATGCGGTCCAGGCAACGCGCGCTTCCGGCTGTGTAGCCATCATGGTCAATTCCAACCCCGAAACCGTCTCCACCGATTACGACACGTCCGACATCCTCTTTTTTGAACCCCTCGTCATCGAAGACGTCCTCAACATCACCACCGCCATCGGAGACAAGCTCAAAGGCGTCATCGTGCAGTTCGGCGGCCAGACACCCCTTAACCTCGCAAAAGGACTCGCAGCCGCAGGTGTGCCAATCCTTGGTACGACCGTAGACGACATCCACCTGGCGGAGGACCGATCGCAATTTCAGCAGATCATGAACGAACTCGGACTCGTCCAGCCGCCCAGCGACGTCGCCTACGCGGTGGATGAAGCCGTCGAAATCGCTCAGCGCATAGGCTTTCCGGTCATGGTCCGACCGTCATTCGTTCTGGGCGGTCGAGCGATGGAAATCTGCAACAGTGAAGACGATCTTCGACGGTATATGGACACCGCACTGTCAGCCTCAGACGTCGAAGACACCCGCGTCGCGATCCTGATCGACCGATTTCTGCAGGACGCGATCGAGGTGGACGTCGATGCTGTGTCTGATTTTGGTCTCTATGGCGACGAGGGCACTTGCACCATCTGCGGGGTCATGGAGCATATCGAGGAGGCTGGCGTCCACTCCGGTGACAGCGCCTGCGCCATCCCGCCATACTCGATATCCCGCATGATTATTGACGAAATTGAGCGACAGACCCGGGCGCTTGCCCGTCGTTTGAATGTCACGGGCCTGATGAACATCCAGTTTGCGATCAAGAGTCGCCGTGTGTATGTGCTGGAGGTCAACCCCCGAGCGTCACGCACCGTCCCGTTTGTCAGCAAAGCAACCGGCATCCCATGGGCCAAGGTCGCCACCGAGGTGATGCTCGGGCGTCCGTTATGCACGGTGCTGACGAAGTACGATTACGATCCTGATAAAACCCTCGATCACGTCAGCGTCAAGGAGGTCGTCTTCCCGTTCAACAAATTCCCCGGCGTCGATGTCGTCATGGGTCCGGAAATGCGATCCACCGGCGAGGTTATGGGCATCGACAAAAAATTCGCAATGGCCTTCGCAAAAGCACAGATGGCAGCAGGGCAGACACTACCCACCGATGGATGCATCTATATCAGCGTCAACGATGCCGACAAACCCTTCATCCTGCCCATCGCCCGCGAACTGGCGGAAATGGGCTTCTCATTTGTCGCCACGGCTGGCACCCGCGACCGCCTCAGTGCAGCCGGTATCGAGTGTGAACTGGTCAAACGCATCAGCCAGAATCCCAACAACAATATGCTGAAGTGGATCGAGCAAAACCGCGTCCAGTTGCTCATCAATACAGCCACGGTGACTGGACGCTATACGGACGAAGGCAAAATCAGAGCAGCCTCAGTGCGATACGGCATCCCGTTGATTACGACCTTGACCGAAGCCCACGCAGCCGTGGAGGCGATCCACGCCATGCAGGCTGGCGAAGTGACGGTGAAAGCATTACAGGATTACGACAACATGAGCACGAGTGATTCAAACAGATAGCTCATTCCGAGCCGTGACCGTAAGGGAGCGGACAAGAGAGAAACCGCTCCCTTACGGTCACGGCTCGGAAAAAACATCGCCAACGAATATGCAATACAATGGTATAGAACAGGAACAAAATGTCGCAATGCACGCTCGCATTTGAGGACGGATCAGTATTCACCGGACATGCCTTAGGGGCAACCGGGACCGCCACCGGCGAATCGGTCTTCCACACCGGCATGACTGGCTACCAGGAGGTCCTCACCGACCCATCCTACACCGGCCAGATCGTCACCATGACCTATCCTCTCATAGGCAACTATGGCATCAACCCGGTCGACATCGAATCCGCCCGCGTCTACCTCTCCGGATTCGTCGCCAAGGAACTCCCCACCCAATACAGCAACCACCTCGCAACCCAGTCATTAAGCGAGTATCTGGCTGAGCAGGGCATTATCGGAATCCGTGGTGTCGACACCCGCGCCATCACCCGCATCCTGCGCGACCACGGCGCCATGCGATCGATCATCTCGACGGAATGCACAGATGCCGAAGAACTCATATCCCGCACGCGCGAAATACCCGCGATGACGGGTCAAAACCTCGTCACCGCCGTCGCCAACCACGCAGCCAACTTCCGTATGGATCATGTATCGCCAGCTACCCAGGTGTCAAACAGTGGCACTGACCTGCAGGGCGGGCCTGATAGAAAACGCGTCCTCGTCCTCGATTGCGGCGTCAAATACAACATCCTCCGCGAACTCAACACCCGTGGCTGCGACGTCGAGACCATCACCGGGCTGACCAGCTCAAACGCTGTACTGGAGCGAAATCCCGACGCCATCCTCGTCGGCAACGGACCCGGCGATCCCGAAGCGGTTCAGGAGTGCATCGAGACTCTCAAAGCACTGATCGGAAAGGTTCCAATCTTCGGCATCTGCCTCGGTCACCAGTTGCTGGCAAGTGCTCTGGGTGCTGATACCTACAAGCTGAAATTCGGCCACCACGGTGCCAACCACCCCGTCCGCAATCTCGCAACAGGCAGGGTCGAAATCACGAGTCAAAACCACGGGTTCGCAGTCGATGCGAACTCACTCACGCAGGCTGGTGCTCGCCCCACGCATATCAACCTCAACGATGAGTCTCTGGAGGGATTCGCCCACAACGATTTGCCTCTCTTCGCAGTCCAATACCACCCCGAAGCAGCCCCCGGCCCCCGCGACGCTGCCTACCTCTTCGACGCCTTCCTGCAGATGATCCACACCCAGTCCATCCCAGAAAACCTCCTGGTAGCAACGTAGTAACGGTCAGCCACAACGATGTGATTCGGTCAGGCGACGCGCATACCCCATCCTGGAGTGAAGATGCGCGTGCCCCATTCTTGAGCGAAACAGTCGGCTGGGGGAGTGATCGGACGCCGAAACGAGTCCGTGACAGTTTTGGCGGAGATGTGAACGTAAGGGCGTATGTAGCACAGCCGCCCCCGGCTGTGGCCGTGCCCTGTAGCTGTGGCCGTTCCATGCACCACAACCTCTACCGGCTGTAGGATCCCAGCCGGGGGCGGCTGGGCTACATGCAAAGCTCCGCCGGATCGTTGTGACACATCCCCACCAAAACTGTCACGCGCCCTGATCGGACTCACCTCCCTCTCCCAGCTTGGCAGAAGCTCCCACGTCCTATATCCTCTCGCTGGTTCAATATCTTGGGCTGGACAGTGTTTTTCCGAGCCGTGACCATCGAATGTCTAATCCCCATGACTCTTCCCGACACCTTTGTCATCATCCACAACCCGACCGCCGGCAGCGGGCGAGGATCGCGCACGGCTGACGCCGTAGCAGCCGCCCTGCAGAACTACAAGTCCCACGGCGACCGCGAGCTAAACGTCACAACGCACCCAACCTCCGCCCCTGGCGACGCCGAAAAAATCGCCGAAAACGCCATCCAAAACCACACCGGAAAATCCTCAAACTGCGCAAATCCCCCAATCTGCATAGTAGCCTGCGGCGGAGACGGCACCGTACAGGACATCGCAAACGCAATCGTAAACACCACACATTCCGGCAACGCAGGCAAAACTGGCACTGCCAGCCATACGAACACCCCCCGCGCGATCCTCGGCCTCGCACCCGCCGGTCGATGCAACGATTTCGCACGAGCACTCAAAATCCCCACCGATTCAGACAAAATCGCACAAATCCTGACAGAAGGAACCCCACGCCCCATAGACCTCGGCTGCGTCACCACCGACGGCGTCACCAGCGGATGCGTCACCACCGGCGGCGATAGTCCCGGCAGCGTTCCTCCAGGCAACAGTCCTCCAGCCCAATCCACCCACCGCTACTTCTGCACCATAGCAGCCCTCGGTTTCGACGCAGCCGTCTCCCGCTATGTCAACGATATGTGGATGCCATTGCGTGGCACTCCCGCGTACATCTATGGCACGCTCCAGACCCTCCTCCGCTACAAAACCCCAACCCTGAAGCTTTCAGGCGATTTCGGCGACTACGAAGGCCCAGTCTTCTTCGCAGCCAATGCAAATACCCCCTCCTACGGCGGTGCCATGCGAATCGCCCCGGAGGCAGACCCCACAGATGGAAATCTCGACATCTGCCTCGTCACGAAAATCTCACGCCTCCGCGCCCTGCGACTCCTCCCCTCGGTGATGTCAGCCACCCACCCCTCCCGCCCCCAGGTCCGGATGCTCCGAACGAAAACCCTGACCGTCACCCACCTCGACGCGCACCTCGCTTCACCCACAAATCCAGACAAACCCATAGAAGTATGGGCAGACGGCGAGCCCATCGCGACTGTCCCCGTCACGATAAGGTGCGTCCCGGGCGCGATAAAAATCATGCTCCCCTGACGCTTAACGACAACCCACACATCCGATACAATCCACCCCGGTAGCGGGCGATTTCCCCCGTCGAGAGCGGCCGATTTTATCCGTCAGTAGCGGGTGATTTTTTCCGTCGAAAACGGGCAATATTCCCCGACTCACACAGATTCCCAGGGCATTCAATGGATCAACCCATGTCAGCAGTCGTCATCTGCAAAGACCTCCGAAAACGCTACGACAGCAAGAAAAAGGGGGTAGACGCCCTAAACGGGTTGAACCTCGAAATCCGCGAGGGCGAATGCTTTGGGCTGCTCGGTCCCAACGGCGCTGGTAAAACTACCACTGTAGAAATTCTTGAGGGACTGATACGGCCAACCTCCGGGCATGTTGAGGTGTTATCCCGGCAGTGGAATGGCAGGGATGATACCGCGATTCGGCAGCGGATCGGGATTTCGCTCCAGGAGACGCGGCTCAAGGATAAATTGACCGTTTTTGAGACGCTGGTTCTGTTTCGGAGTTTTTATGACGTTGGCCGCGATCCTGAAGTGGTGCTTGAAATGGTCCAGTTGCAGGAGAAGCGGAATTCGTGGGTCGTGAAGTTATCGGGCGGACAGCGACAGCGGTTGGCTGTGGCGTGTGCGCTGGTGGGTGATCCGGAACTGCTGTTTCTCGATGAGCCGACGACCGGTCTCGATCCACAATCCCGGCGAGATCTCTGGGAGATTATTCGAGATCAGCAGACGCGATCGCGGACCACGGTTCTTACAACTCATTACATGGATGAGGCAGAGCGTCTTTGCGATCGGGTGGCGGTTGTGGATCACGGGAAGGTGATCGCCCTTGGGACGCCCTCGGAGCTGATCGCGAAGCTTGGTGGGGATCACATTATCGAGTTTGACCTTGCGGCTGGTGAGGGGGCTGCCCCTGATATCGAGTCATTATCCGGACTACCGGAGGTGAGTACTGCCCGCGTTGGATCTGATGGCTACCTGCTGACAGTTACGAAACCGCATATCGCGCTGCCTGCTTTGATCGCCCAACTGGAATCGCAGAACCACGAACTCGCACGACTTTCCACCCGCCACGTCAGCCTCGAAGACGTTTTCGTGACACTCACGGGAAGGCATCTGGACGATGACGAAGTATCACCCGCTTAGGCAACTTTTCCTCGCACGTCTTCGCACGTTTTATCGCGAACCGGACGCTATGTTCTGGACGTATGGGTTTCCGCTGATATTGACGGTGGGGCTTGGGATTGCATTCAGGAATCGGCCGCCCGAGAAGATCGTGATTGACATCGCCGATTCGCCCCGGGCTGTTGAGGTTAAGACTGCTCTTGATGCTGATGAACGTTTTAAGGTCAATATCTGCGGTACGGACGAATGCGCTGACAGGTTGCGACTTGGGAAGACCACGATCATTGTTGAGCTGGGTGAAGAGTATGCCTACCGCTACGATCCCACGCGTCCCGAGAGTCACCTCGCCCATATAAGCCTGGACGACGCATTGCAGAAGCTGGCGGGTCGAGCTGATGCGATTGACACGAAGAATGTTGAGATCACCGAGCCGGGTGCGCGGTATATCGATTTTCTCGTTCCTGGATTGCTCGGGATGAATCTGCTGGGCGGCGGACTCTGGGGTGTTGGATTTGTGATTACGGATATGCGCGTTAAGAAGCTGCTGCGCAGGCTGCTTGCGACGCCGATGAGTAAGTCCCACTTTCTGCTTTCGCTTGTCGGGGGGCGACTGGTTTTTATGATCCCCGAGATTCTTGTGTTGCTCGGGGCTGGCTGGCTGATCTTTGATATGCCCATCCGGGGTAGCGTGTTTGCAATTGTGGTGCTGTGTCTGATTGGTGCGATCAGTTTTGCGGGGATCGGGTTGCTGGTCGCGTCACGGGCTGACAAGATCGAGACGATCGCCGGACTGACGAATCTGGTGATGCTGCCGATGTGGTTGTTTTCCGGAATCTTTTTCTCGCACGATCGCTTTCCGGAAGCCTTTCAGCCCTTCATTCTTGCGCTGCCACTGACGCAGCTGAACGACGCGTTGCGTGCGGTGATTCTTGAAGGTCAATCCCTGTTCGAGCAGGGCGTGCCGATCCTCGTTATCTCAACATGGGGTGCCGTAGCTTTTGCGTTATCCCTGAAATGGTTCCGCTGGACCTGATGCTCGTGGACCTGACCTTGACCTACGCACCGACTTACAATGTGAGGTGAGAGCAAGCCGAAGTCACGTTCCCAAATCGACTTGTGGCGGTATCTAACTTGCTAATTTCAGTTCTTTCAATAAGTTCAGTGCGTTTTGTACGTTTTCATCGGTGCATTTTTCAGCCTTTTTGCGTAGCAACGCAGACATGGCGCGTTCGTCAGAAAGTCCAAGCTGGCAGAAAGCGTCGTATGTTGCGGCCAATTCGAGAACTGTCGTTTCCGTCTTATCAAGTTGCTGAATGACATCGTTGAATTGCTCCATCTCGGTGAGATAGGCATCTACTTCGGTTTTGAATTCGGACCAGTTTTTACCGTTCATGGCGATTTCCGATTCGGTAACGATGTCAAGTTTTTCGAGGAGCCTCAAGTCGGCTTGAACGCCTTCGCTGTAAGGACCGTAGTGATACATGACGTAATCGTAGTCGGAGGGCATTCCGAGCCGTTGAAGCAGATAAAGTTCCTTTTGAAGCCGCGTGCGACCGACAAGTTTGTGGTTCGGATGCGCTGCGATGAGCGACGCGATCCAACGAAACCTTTCAATCTTCATTTTGATCGCCTTTCATAATGTGTCCTTCGCAATCTTCTCGATTTCATTACGCGATTCGGGCAAGTAGTAGCACCGTGTCTGCGAACACTCCTTCGTGAGTGCGCGTACGGTATCAGATACCGTGCTCAACTCAATAATCTTCTTACCATTTTCAATATATATTTGAACCGATGGATCGTCCTGTGTCGGCTCGTACACTTTATAGGGTACGTCTGAGGGCAAATCTATTTCAAAACACATGTCTGTTTGTATTCCGATTGTGCCACCGATGACAGTGGCCGCCTCGGAAGCTCGTTTGTAGAATTCTCCGTAATTCCGAGCACCTGTAACATCGACACATTTGAACAATCTTCGATTCAACAGTCCAAGTGCTAGATATTGCAGGGTACGATCACTCGAATCTACAGCTTCGTGCAGCAAGCCGATGGCGGATGCATCGTCGAGGCGCAGGAAACACGACAGTTCCATATTTTTGTTGAACGCATTTTGGAATGCTGCTCCCACGTTCGCAACTACCGAAGATTTGTCGAGCACAAGTTCTTTGAATCGCAGAAGGAACAGGCGAAACATCACTTCGGCGGCTCGCGTCGTCTTGTGAAAATAGACTGACTGATACATGTGATATCTTGCGAAGACATAGGATTCGGCGGCCTGAACGCCTTTGTTTGAAAAGTAGAGGAACCCCTTGTCGCTGGCGCGAAGGTGTATCAGCAGCCAGTCCAGGTCGAACCGACCATACTCTGTTCCAGCAAAATGGCTGTCGCGCACGAGGTAATCGCACCGATCGGCGTCGAACTGGCTACTGATCACATGCTTGAGGAAATCGGGAATTTCCTCAAGCTCGTTGTTGCTATCCTGTAGTAGTCCGGCTCCTTCGGGAAACAACTGTGCCACCTTGGTCGCCAAGTTGTCGATGTTCGATTTCCGAAGGGTCTTATTGATCTCTGTGTTGTCATCAAGAATGATGCGAACAGTTTGTTTTTCGTGCCTTACGCCTGATATTTTCTCAAAAGCATGCGAGAAGGGGCCGTGCCCAAGATCGTGTAGAAGTGCCGCGATCAGTACGATAATTCTGTGTTCCTCCTTTACCTCAGGGCTTCCAAGCTCCTGAAGTTTTCTGAGAAAACGTTTCGCATTCCACATAACCCCTATCGAATGGGCGAACCGCGTGTGCGTCGCACCGGGGTAGACCATATCTCCAAAACCCAACTGCTTGATCCGCCGCAATCGCTGAAACTCCTTGCAGTGGATCAATTCCAGGAGGAGCCGATCGACATCCGTACTATCGAAACGCATCAAGCCGTGAATCGGATCACGGATGAATTTTGGCCATCCTTTCGCCATGTGTACGCCTCCTAACGCAGACCGTACCACATTTTGCCTGGATGTCAAGAAATATTTCATTGCGGTTGATTCAGCCTGCGAAATTTACACCGCAAAGAGATATGCGATCGGATATTTCTCGTTGACGAGGGGACGGCGTGGATTCAGAATGTGAATCGAAATCGAGAGATACATTTGAGTATTGGCTGTTCGCTTTCATGTTATAGCCGGTGTGCGAAACTCGTTCTACAAGTGCCGATACCGTTGAGGGGATTAGAGTTATGACCGACGTGAAACCGCTTTGGACGCCTTCGGAGGAGCGCGTTCGTCAGACGCAGATGCATGCATTTATGAATCGCGTGGCTGATCGGGAAGGGATCGAACCGCGATGGGAAGCGCTGCGGGAATGGTCGATTGAGCATCGTGATCGGTTCTGGTCTGAGATGCTCGAATTTGCGGAGATCAAACCGCAATCGCCGGCTGACTGTGCGTGTCGGGGTGAGGGGATGCTTGGGACGGCGTGGTTTCCGGGTATGACGCTCAATTATGCTGAGCATATGTTGCGGTTCGATGACGATTCGATCGCGATCCATGCCGAAACCGAGGAGGGTCAGCCGAGGGATATTTCGTATCACGAACTGCGCGAGCTGGTTGCGCGGTTTGCGGCGGGGCTGAGGTCGCTTGGGGTTGGGAAGGGCGATCGGGTGGCTGGTTTTATGCCGAACATCCCCGAGACGGTGATCGCGATGCTGGGGGCTGCGAGCGTGGGGGCGATCTGGTCGAGCTGCTCGCCGGATTTCGGGATCCAAGGTGTGTTGGACCGCTTTGGACAGATCGAACCGTCAGTGCTGGTCGTGGTCGATGGTTATCGATATGGCGGGAGGCGGATGGAGTGTCTGGACCGGGTGTGTAAGGTGGCTGATGCGCTGCCGAGCTTGAAGCGTGTCGTGGTGGTGTCATTTCTGGACGAATCACCGGAGATCAGCGGCGCGCCACAATCATGTCACTGGTCGGAATTTCTCGATATTGCAGAAGATCCGGATCTGGCGTTTGAAGCTGTTCCGTTCGATCATCCGCTGTTCATCATGTATTCGTCCGGGACGACGGGTGTGCCCAAGTGCATCGTGCATGGGCATGGTGGGACGCTTGTGCAGCATATGAAGGAGTTGATGCTGCATTGCGATTTGCGGCGTGGTGAGGCGATCTTCTACTTTACGACGTGCGGATGGATGATGTGGAACTGGGTGGTCAGCTCGCTGGGTGTGGGTGCGACGCTGGTGCTGTATGAGGGGAATCCGATGTACCCGCGATCGGGGCGGTTGTGGGAGCTTGCGGAGGGGGCGGGCGTGTCGGTTTTCGGGACGAGTCCGAAGTATATTGCTGCGTGTCAGAAGGGGGGTATTCTGCCGGGCGAGCAGTATGATCTGTCGAAATTGCGGGGGGTATTGAGTACGGGGTCGCCGCTGTCTGATGAGCAGTTTTCGTGGATATATCAGCATATCAAAGGTGATTTGCAGCTTTCGAGCATCTCGGGCGGGACGGATATCATTTCGTGCTTCATGCTGGGGAATCCGATTTTACCGGTGTATGCCGGGGAGATTCAGTGTCGCGGACTTGGGATGGATGTACAGTCGTGGAGTGACGATGGGGTGGCACTTGTGGGTGAGAAGGGTGAATTGGTATGTGCGTCGCCATTTCCATCTCAGCCGGTCTCGTTCTGGAATGACCCGGAGGGCGAGAAGTACAGGGAGGCGTATTTTGCGCATTTTGAGGGGGTGTGGCGACATGGGGATCTGGTGGAGGTGACGGAGCATGGCGGGGTGGTGGTGTATGGGCGGAGCGATGCGACGTTGAACCCTGGCGGCGTGCGGATCGGGACGGCTGAGATTTATCGGATCGTGGAGTCGATGGACGAGATCGTGGACAGTGTGGTCGTTCCAAAGCGTGTTGTGGATGATGTCGAGGTCTGTCTGTTTGTGGTGCTTCGAGAGGGTGTGACACTTTCGGCTGATCTGGTCGAGCGGGTCAAGAAAGCCATCGCAGCCGGGGCGACGAAGCGACACGTACCGCGTCACATTCGTGAGGTGTCTGCGATTCCGCATACGATCAGTGGTAAGAAGGTCGAGCTTGCGGTGACGAAGATGATCCACGGTGAGGAGATCAAAAATCGCGACGC
>JAJRYY010000163.1 GCA_024275565.1 Planctomycetota bacterium | reverse complement strand
CGTATGCGCGAAACCGCACAATCCTCGCGTAGTTTCGGAAACCCCGTAAACTCTTGAATTACAACGACTTAGCCCAAATTTTTGAATCGGCAATCTGCGCCGTTTTTTTCTTCGGTTTAGAGCGAAAAACGCAGATCAGGTGACGGACCGAATGGCCATCCTCAGCAAAAAACGCATCAGAGAGTAGAAAATGGCAACGCAATGCACCAATCAAGAAGTTATTCAACATCCGAACACGGCCCATCCACAGGCCCAGCCACAGCTTACATCAATCCTGCGATGGATGGTCATCTTGAGCTGCGTCAGCACATTCGCCACCGCAACGTTCATCGACAACAGCAGTCGCACCGGCGAACAGCGCATCTCCTCGACCGCAACACCAGCAGGCTCGCCCGCAACACCAGCAGGACCGACGCACCTCCAGCCCGACAGCAAGCCGACTCGCTCCCTATCCGGCACGAGCAGCCCGGCGCGATCCCCCCTCACCAGGCGGCTCATTGATCGCCTCACCGGATTTCAACGGCGGATGCCCATCGTAAGCAACGGGACGACTACGTCGATTCATCGCAAGCAGTCCATACTGCAACCCGACCACATGCTCCAGCGTCGTCGCCACGAAATCGGTCCGCCAGATCGAGTTGGCCACGAAATCCCCACACGAAGCCGGCACATCGATCCGGATCAGCTCGGCACCGGCAGCCGCAGCGTGATGATGGAGCGGCGTATCAAAAGCGGACGGATCCACGGTGACTTCAGGCGTTGCATCTTCGAATCGCCATTCCATCTCACTCCGACAGGACAACCGCACATCACGCGGCACCGTCCGATAGAAGTAGGAGGACGCACCGAAGGCCTTGGCAAGCTCAGGGATCGTCTCAGCACTCCGCCGATAACCATCCGTATCACCGCTGAACGCCACACGCGGGCTATTCGTATCGCAATCGGTCACATCGATGACCGCCGCGATGGATCCCCGCTCGAACTCCCCATCCGCATCATGCCCGGATTCATACAGCTCATCGTCCCAGAATTCCCCCTGCCAGGGACTCGCCAGTGGAGCCCAGGCGATGCGAAATCTGCTGACAAGATCACGGGCATACGACGTCCCATAAGCGTCGGGCCGCACCAGATTTTTCAGGTAAAAGAACGTCCCATAAATACCCGCCATATCGTCGCCGCGAAGTCCGGACCGAAGCAGAATCAGAGGCCTCTCGCGTATGGGCAGTCCGACGGATTCAGTGTCCTTCCCGAGCGTCAGCAGCATATCGTTGCGATCCTGCCCATGATACTCGAACACCAGGTACCGGATCGCGAACTCCTTAATGAGCGCGCAAAAATCCTTCTCCATCTCCAGCGGGACCACATACTGTCCCAGCGACACCTGATCGGTCCCGAGCATATTCAGCAGCAGAAACGCAGCCAGATTCGGCTCGTCGCGATTGGTCGGCAGCGTCTCAACAGCCTCAACATCGTACACAATCAGCCCGCCATGCTCGGTTGGCTTATAGAGACACATCGGAACATGCGAGGTGTTTTCCCGGTCGGTCATGGACTCCAGTACCGTAAGATACCCACGCTTCTTAATCAGCGCGGTCAATGCGCCGGTCTTGCGAAATTGCCGATGCGTCATTGTCAGATGATCGGAACCGCCTGAGGCGTGAGCATCTTTTGTGGCGAATGGAAAAATGTCCTCCAGCGCGAATCCCCGCGTGATGAAATTCCCCTCACGCACACAGGCATGGAGCGGATCGTCGGACTGCTCAATCGTGCGCGTCTCGATCCCATCACCCGCCACGCGCGCGAATGCCGTCATCGACACCACCACAATGCACTGCTCCGCCAGCCGCTCCAGGGCTGACAGCGTCCGCGCTCCTGCCAGCGGTTTGTCGCCGGCGATGATCACAGCGTCTGCCTTTACGTCCGAAAACTTCACGGAACCCGCCTTGGCATGCGTGACTGCTCGACGGCCGAACCGCTTTTTGAGCATGGCGGTCAAGGGTCGATCCTCGCCGTCATCATCGCAGACGAGGATTTTCGACACTTTGCGCGGAGCAGGGCAGGCGTGTGGCGGTGGCGGGAGGGCGAGGGGATGACTCAGGGAGTCGGGTTCTATGTTGTCTACGAAGCTGGCAGAATGGACGGTGAGCGATCCTGCGATGTCCTGCACTCCGATTTGCAGCAGGACTGTTCGCGCGTTGCCGGCGGTCTGAAAATAGGCACGCAGCGTATGCGGGCCACACGAGCGGGTCATCTCAGCCAGCGTGACGAGGTTCAGCTCTTCGCGGTCCTTGTCCACGGAGAGGACCCGGAGGACGGCGCTGCCGTCGCAGTCTGGATTCAGATCGCCGGTGACGACGACCTCGACGCGGTACCAGGCGCTCTGCTTGACACGGACCGGCTGAAGGAAGCATGCTGATCCCTGAGCTGTGGTGCTGGTGATCTCTATGGCTGACGAGCCATCTTCCTGTGGTGCGCGTGCCCAGGTGATCTCGTTTGTATCGCTGACCCATGACCAGCTTCGTGGTTGTTCTGTACCTTCGCTGAAGTTTGCGTTCTTGATTTTGTTCACTGTTTCAGGCATTTTCGGCGCGTCCCTGTATCCGATCGTGATCACTGTTTCATGGCGATAGCGTGCGTAGTGTATAGCGATACCAGACAATCCACGCAACGTTTTCACGCCGCAAATGTGTCCACGCGTGCGTGTGCCGGGATGGTGGTCCGCCTCTACAGAGATGGTGGAGTCGATGATACGGTTCGTGAGCTTGTGCGGTTGGGTTGCGGGTTCGGGTTTGCTGCGGGTCTGGAGGGGTGATCTTCGGCTCTCCCATGTCTGAAGACATGGGCCACACGGTATTTGACATGGGCCACACGGTGTTTGATGTGGGGTACTCGGTGTTTGGCATGGGGTACTCGGTGTTTGACGTGGGGTACTCGGTGTTTGGCATGGGGTACTCGGTGTTTGGCATGGGGTACTCGGTGTTTGACGTGGGGTATGCGGTGTTTGACATGGGGTGTGCGGGTTATGACATGGGGGACTGGGTGATGATGTGATGTCGCTTGCTACCAGATGATTGGCCAACTTCCGTCCCAGTTCATTTTCAGGATTGAGTCATCTCCGTCTTCGTAGTAGCGGTAACTGCTCCAGGCCCAATCCTCTACGCGATCTACCAGCCCTTTCGTGAGTGGATTTTTGTGGCAGTAATCAATCCTCCGGAGTAGTGATCGATGGGATCGCACGTTGAAATCGTGACCTCGGGTGGTCCATATCGTCTGCTCGTTACGAGGACCATTCGCCCATGCGTTGAGGGGTTCTGACCATAGTTTGCCCTGCACTCTCCATACTTCGCGTAGTTGTTTTTTTCCGTAAAATCCGACGTATTTTTTGAATGCGTGGAGTAGCGTGGAGATGGGGATCGGGTTGCCATCGTTGGGAGCGTGCGGGTAGAGGATGATGTGCACGTGGTCCGGCATGATGACATAGGCGATGAGGCAGACGCGGAACTGGTTCTGGAGGTTCTGCATGCTGTCTGCGACTATGCGCTTGAGTGCATCGTCATGGAAGAAAGCAAGACGTCGTCGACAGGAGATCGTCCAGAAGTGTGTGTCGCCCGGTTCGTCTTGTCTGCTTAGTCGCGAGGGCATGTCGTCGAGCGTATATCCGTGAGAGCGTGGTGTCCACTATTTGGTTCTTCGGATTTGTGGCGTGTGTGATTCGCTTGAGAAAGGATTGATCCAGTTGCGGGTCTGGAGGGGTGATCTTCGGCTTCCCCATGTCTGAAGACATGGGCCACACGGTGTTTGGCGTGGGGTGTGCAAATTAGTTTGGTGGAATATAGTTTGTTAGTAGTGGGGCGATTTCTTTGGCTAGTGGGCCTGCTGTGTGGCCTCCGGAGCCGCCGAATTCTACTATGATCGCGAAGGCTAGTGGGGGCGTATCGTTGAGGCGGGGGAGGCCGGACGCGTTGATTGGCTGTAAATAGCCTGCGAACCATGCGTGCGAATGGCGGTTGTCGTGGGCGTCGCCTTTTCGGGGTGGCCAGGACGAATGCAGGGATACGTCGGATTTCGGGTCGAAGGTTGCAACCGGAAATTTCAGCCTGAAGATTTCAATTGCGTCTTTTCTGGATTTTGCTGGCATGATTGCATGCTGCTGTTGACCGTATTCATCGAGGTAGTCGATGCGGTAGGCTGTTGGTGTGGGGAAGGTTGTGGCTGAGCCTGTTTTGCCGGAGAGTGCATATTCGTCATTGCTCCAGTTTGCGGTTTTGTATGCGGTGCCGCCGGGGTCGTTCGTGACGCGATAGAGACCCATGCGGATTGCTCGCCACTGGGATTCTGACAGCGGCAGCTCCCAGGTTGTTGTGTCCGATTGACCTCGAATCAGGGTGACATCCCGACATCGCCCGGAGGCGTAGAGGGCCATCACATTGGCAGCTTGTAGTGGGGTGAGGTTCAGTTCGCCTTGTCCTATTGCGAAATTTCTCGCCTTGCCCAGCGTCGCAGGTTCGCCGCGTTGTTCTGCCAACCATGCCGGGGTCGGGTTGATTCCCCTTCGTTCCTCGCGGAGGCTGTGTTCTCTCCTTTTGCCAATACCAGCCAAATCGAGGTAGTTGCATAGTCTACCGACGCCCAGGCGGTCTGCCACATTGTACATGTAGATGTTGCAGCTTCCGGCGATGGCGTCGATCGGGTCGATTATACCGTGCTGCTTCCGCATGCCACTCCCG
>JAJRYY010000162.1 GCA_024275565.1 Planctomycetota bacterium | reverse complement strand
CGTTTTGTTCTTGTGTACAATTCGAAATCGCTATGGGACAGGGGGTGTTGTGCGCACGCAACGCCACAATCAGCCATCCCCACCTGACTGAAGGAACCATCCCCCAGACAAACAACCCAATAACGTCTCATGAAATATGCGAGTTAGCATGTGGCACACCCGCCCTCGGGTGTGGAGCCGCCGGTTTGCTGTCCCCAGCCGGGGGCGGCTGGGCTACATGTGTCAACCCGATTAGTGAGGCGATTTTTCGTCGATCGCACCGGACTCGGTGATCGTACCTGGCGATGGACCGGTGGCCTGGGGTAGGGCTGGGTCTGTGGACCACTCGCTCCATGATCCGATGTAGATTTTTGGCATGGGGAGTCCGGCGTGGACCATGGCGAGGGCGTTGTGACAGGCTGTCACGCCGCTGCCGCAGGAACTGACGATTGTGGCGTCTTGGGGGAGGTTGAGGTTGGTGAAGACGGATTGGAGGTCGGTTTGGGAGCAGAATGTTGGGATTTCGTCGGTTGTGAGGTTGCTGGAGAATGGGGCGCTGATCGCTCCGGGGATGTGTCCGGCGTGGATGTCTATGGGTTCGATTTCGCCTCGGAACCGCTCGGCTGCCCGGGCGTCGAGGAGTGCCACGGGGTGACATTCCCTGGAGTCAGGTGGTGCAATGGTGGACAGGGCTGCGATGAGGGATGGTTTGTCGATGACCATGGTGTTATCTGGGGTTGGTGGGATTGGGTCTGGATTTGGCTTGGTGGGTGCCGGTGGACCAGATTCTGTGGGACGGTTTTCTGCGCGCCATTTCGGGATTCCGCCGTCGAGGACGGCTGATGTGGGGAGGCCTATCCATTTGAGCATCCACCAGAGTCGTGCGCTGATTCCTCCGGATGCGTCGTCGTAAGCGATGACGGTTGAGTTTTGACCGATGCCTGCGGCTGTCAGGACTGCTACGAATTTGGCTGGGTGCGGGAGGGGATGTCTGCCGAGTGTGAGGTCGGATCGGTCTGAGAGGTCGTCGTCGAGGTCGAGTCTGACGGCGCCGGGGATGCGTGCATGTTCGAAGGCGTTCTGGGCGCAAGCAGAGTCTTTGGGGTTCCAGCGGACGTCCGCGACGATGAGGTTTTCGTCGTGGAGGTGGTCCGATAGCCATTCTGTTGAGACGATGTTTTGATGGTTGGATGGGGCCGCTGGGGGCATTATTGTGATCTCCGATTAGATGGTGCGTTGTGGATCACGCTGACGGAGAAGTAAGGCAGTGGCGCCCCCGATCAGCGCCGATTACGGGATACATCCACTTAGCACCAACGAGACGTTGTCGTTGCTTTCGTTCGTTAGTACGAGGTCGAGGTCACCATCGCCGTCGAGATCACCAATTGCTACCGATGAAAGTAGCTCTCCCACGCTATATCGCAAATCCGTTGCAAACGTGCCGTCACCATTGTTCAACAGCACTGAGACTATTTCACTACCAAGGTTTGTCATGATGAGGTCGGGATCCGCATCGCCGTCCATATCTCCGATGACCACTGTGTCAGGTGATCCTCCTCCCCCGGCGTATACTAAATCGGCGAATGTGCCGTCACCGATGTTCAGCAACACCGTTATACCACCGCCCCATGCGCTTGACACCGCCAAATCCAAGTCTCCATCGACGTCCAAATCTCCAATGGCCACCGAACCCGGGAAAAATGAGGTCTCGTACAATACATCGTCGGCGAAGGTGCCGTCACCATTGTTCAGCAATACTGAAACATTAAAACCGTTCTCGTTTGTCACAGCGAGGTCGATATCCCCGTCACTATCCAAGTCCCCAATGGCAACCGTGAGTGGACGTGATCCTGTGCCATATCTTACGTTATCCGCGAAGGTGCCGTCGCCATGATTGAGCAGTACTGAAACGTCTCCATCCTCACCCCATATATTGGCACCACCGTTTGCCACGACGAGGTCTAGATCACCATCACCGTCCAAGTCACCTATTACTACGGACGATGGTTTTCCGGTAGCGTATGTTTCATCGTCGGCGAATGTCGCGTCGCCACGGTTGAGCAAGACCGATACGTTGTCACCAATTCCGTTTGCCACGGCGATATCCAAATCTCCGTCCCCGTCCAAGTCTCCGACAGCTACCGACAGAGGGTTATCTCCAACGCCGTAGGTCACATCGTCAGCGAGAGTACCATCGCCATAGTTCAGCAATATCGAAACATCGTTGCTGACGATGTTCGCCACAGCAAGGTCCGCGTTTCCGTCGCCGTTCATATCACCGATTGCCACCGATTGAGGCGAATCCCCCGTTTCGTAAGTCACATCGCTGACGAACGCTCCGTCGAACACTCCGTCGCCATGGTTCGGCAGCACCAGGATCCCGAAGTCAATCCCTACGACGAAGTCGATATCCCCATCTCCATCGACATCACCGACGGCAGCGGATCGGGGTGAGTTTCTTGTTTCGTAGGACACTGCGTTAGCGAAGAGTCCGTCGCCATAGTTCATCAGTACCGAAATATCGTCGCTGTGTAGAACTGTTACGACGAGATCAAGGTTTTCGTCGCCATCCACGTCGGCAGTCAGCACGGTAGTTGGGCCTTCTCCTACTATGTATCTTACCTCGTCCGCGAACGTGCCATCGCCCAGGTTTAGCAAGACTGAGATGTCGTCGTCGTACCTGTTTCCTACAGCAAGGTCGAGGTCTCCGTCGCGGTCAAAGTCACCAATTGCTACCGATCGAGAGTACTCTCCAGTGTCGTAGAGTACATCGTCGGCAAATGTGCCGTTACCGTCGTTCATCAACACTGAGACTGAACCGAAGCGATCCGGGGCGTAGCCGGAATTCGCGACGGCGATATCGAGGTCACCATCACTGTCCAGATCTCCAAGAACAATCGAGGAAGAGTCAGGACCGGAGTTGTAACTCACTTCATCCGCGAAAGTGCCATCGCCTTGATTCATCAGCACCGAAACCGTACTGAGATACTCAGGGTACAAGTTAGAGTTTGCAACTGCGAGGTCGAGGTCGCCGTCGTTGTCTATGTCTCCAATTGCTATCGACCGAGATGCAACTCCCCCGCTGTAAATCACATTTTCTGCAAAGGTTCCATCACCGAAATTCATAAACACCGAGACCGTACCAATATAATCAGGAATCGTGCCAGGGTTTGCCGTAGCGAGATCGAGATAACCATCGCCGTTCAAATCTCCCATCACAACTGAGCTGGTCCCAACCCCGGTGAAATAACTCACACGATCGGAGTACAACGTGACGTTACCACTACTATTATTCATCATCACAGTGACTCTGCCGGAACTGCCTAGCGCAATATCAAGGTCGCCGTCGCCGTCCAGATCCCCGATGTCCATCGAGCTTTGGGTCACCCCTGCAATAAAAGTTGGGCTGGTGAGCATCCTACCATGCGTTACTCCGAAGGCGTTTTGGAAGCGGGCGAAGTCTTGTAGGTCTATGTCGCCGTCGGTGTCTAGGTCGAGGGTTGCGCAGGCTGGTTCTATGGGGCCGCCGTTGGGACCGGTCTGACACGATGCGAAGGTTGCGTAGTCGTAGATGTCGATGGTTCCGCTGCCGTCGGGGTCGGCCTGGGAGCATTGGGCGGTGGCTGAGGGGATGGCGGTTGAGAGGGTTATCAGGATGAGCAGGATGGTGATGAGGGGGAGGTCATACTTTGTTGTTATGGGGTTGGCGATGCGTCGCATGGTTTTTCCTCCGTTATCAGGTTTGCTGTCTCTGTCAGGACGATGGGAAGCACAATTACTGACTGCCTGTTTTCGCATGGGGTGATTGTAGCACTTTTGTGGTCGGATATCATCGGGAATGCTGATTTTCGGGTTGAGCGTGCTAAATATGGCTGACGTGTTATTAATCGTTCATATTGGGGCTTGTTGTATGATAGAGGGGGTATTCGGCGATCAGTCCCCCACCCTTCCGCTTCGCTCAAGGATGGGGCACCTTGCAGCAGCACAGGTGGCGTCCGGTGTCAGCGTTAGGCATCGTCGATTGGATTCGATCATCGGCTCCCCCATGTCTGAAGACATGGGCCACCCGTCGTTCGTGCCACGAACCCCAAGCCACCCGCGTATTGTTCCGCTTGATAATCGGAGTATGATCGCGGGTTGGTTGATCGTTTATGTGATGAGTTTGGCCTGTTTGACACCTTTGAGGATGCTATTGTGGACGCGTTGCTTGATCGGTTTTGTCGCTATGTGAAAGTTGAGACGACTGCTTCGGAGAAATCTGAGACGTATCCCAGCACGCCCGGGCAGCTTGATCTTGGACGGATGCTGAAGGGTGAGCTTGAAGCGCTGAAGCTCGATGACGTGTCAATGAGTGCGGATGGGATCGTAATGGGGACGGTTCCGGGGAATGTGGCGGGTGCGCCGACGATCGCGTTTATCGCTCATATGGATACATCGCCAGAAGCCAGCGGGAAGGATGTTCAACCGATCGTGCATCGGGATTATGACGGTGGGGATATTGTGCTGCCGGGGGATACGTCCAAGGTGATCCGGGTGGATGACAATGAGGGACTTGCTGCGTTGAAGGGCAAGACGCTCGTCACGACGGATGGTACGACGCTGCTGGGTGCGGATGATAAGGCTGGTGTTGCGGCGATTATGTCTGCGGCTGCTTATCTGATGGAGCATCCTGAGGTTGAGCATGGGGATGTGCGGATCGTTTTTACCTGTGATGAGGAGATCGGTCACGGGACGGATAAGCTCGATCTTAACGCGATCGGCGCTGTGGTGGGTTATACGCTTGATGGTGAGGGGCAGGGGCATATTGAGGCTGAGACGTTTTCGGCGGATGTTGCGGTTGTGAGAGTGTGCGGGGTGAATACGCATCCAGGGTATGCGTATGGGAAGATGGTGAATGCGATCAGGCTGGCGGGTGCGTTTTTGTCGCGGTTGCCGCAGGATCGGTTGTCGCCGGAGACGACGCGTGGGCGGGATGGATTTGTGCATCCGTATGTAATTGAGGGGGGTGTGGACTGTGTGACGATGCGGATTCTGCTGCGTAGCTTTGTGACGGATGAGCTTGGCGGACAGGCTGACCTGCTTCGTGAGGTTGCGGGTGCGGTGATGGCGGAGCATGCCGGGGCAGATATACAGGTGGAGGCCACGCGTCAGTATCGGAATATGGGGGAGTATCTTGGGAAGGAACCTCGAGCGGTGGAGCTGGCATCTCAGGCGATGCAGAAGGTCGGGGTGGAGCCGAAGTTCTCAGCCATTCGCGGTGGTACGGATGGGTCGCGATTGAGCGAGATGGGTTTGCCGACGCCTAATTTGTCGACGGGGATGCACCATTTTCACTCGCCGCTTGAGTATGCGTGTCTTGAGGAGATGCAGGTGTCGGTTGATGTCGTCATTGAGCTTGCCCGGTTGTGGGGCGAACAGCGGTAGAGCAATGACCGGTGGGGCGAGCGATTTGTCTGGAACTGTATGATTGAGGCTGCTTGGGATATTTTTAGCGATTCGGCGTTGTTTGTGCTGATCGGATTTGGTGTTGCGGGGGTTGCCCATTTTGTGCTTGCCGGCGGCGTTGGGGTTTCGTTGCTGGAGGGGACTGGTCGGCGGAGTGTGTTCTGGGCTGCGCTTGTGGGGTTGCCACTACCACTGTGTTCTTGCAGCGTTTTACCGACGGCGTTGACGTTGCGTCGCAAGGGGGCTGGTCATGGTGCGGTGCTTTCGTTTTTGATTTCGACGCCGGAGACCTCGGTGACGTCGGTGCTGTTGACCTATTCTCTACTGGGACCGCGCATGGCGATTGCACGCCCTGTGGCTGCGTGCGTCACTGCTGTGGTTGCGGGATTGATCGAGAATTTTCGGCGTGGTGGTGTAGACGATAGCGTAGACGGTGGAGCATCTGGAAGCGCTTCGGAGTCGCGGGTGCAGGGTAAAGCGGTGGCGTCGCCGGGGCGTATTTCGACGCGGATGTATGCAGCCTTGCGTTATGCGTATGTGGAGCTGTTTGATGATATATTTGGATGGCTGATGGTTGGGATATTGGCTGCTGCGGTCATTCGGGTGTGGATTTCGGGCGATATGCTGATGACGCTTCTTGGGGGACAGCTGCAGTCGTCGCTGATGATGATCGCGATTGGGATTCCGCTGTATGTATGTGCAGAGGCATCGACGCCGATCGCTGCATCTCTGGTCGCAGCAGGTATGAGTCCTGGTGCGGCGCTGGTATTTTTGCTGGTCGGACCTGCGACGAATCTGGGCGCCATCGGTATCCTCAATCGTGAGCTTGGGCGCGGTGCGGTGGTTGTCTATCTTGCAACGATTGTTGCCTGCGCCCTGGGTATTGGCCTGATTCTGGATTACCTTCCGATGGCTGGCGGCGGGACCATCATTGCGAACGGGATGGGTGAGGCGTTTTTTCCGGACTGGATGAAAGCCGCCGGAGCAGCCGCGTTTCTGACGCTCGGCGTTGGGACGGTGGTTCGGAAGCGGTACCTCAGTCGTCTGGTGGGGATTGATGCAGGAGGTTGCCACGACAATGCCTGCTCGGAAAAGCACTCATGATGAATGAAGAACGACAGTATTATCCAATGGGAGCATTTCGTCGCGCGACGCGTAATGGTTTTGCTGCACTGGTACTGGTTTGTGCGACGTTGTCTGCAGGATGCGATGCAAAGGACAAACCCGCGCGTACACCCGGAACAGCAGCATCTCGATTATCGGTCGTGGTCAGTATTTTGCCGCAAGCCTGGCTGGTTCGTGAGATTGCGGGGGAGCATGCTGAGGTCACAACGGTGGTTGAACCGGGACAGAGTCCGGAAACGTACAGGCCATCGGATGCACATGTCAGCAGGATCATGCGGGCCGACCTCTACGTTCGAATCGGCGTTCCGTTTGAAGAGGGTCCGTCGTTCCGGGCGGTGCGAAACGCTGCGAATCTGACTCTGGTTGATGCTGGGGAGGGCATTTCCCGGATTGATGGGAATCCGCATATCTGGTTGAGTCCGAAGCTTCTGGAACGTCAGGCGGATACGATTGCGGAGGCGCTCATATCTATCGATCCGGATCATCAGAACATCTATGCATCGAATCTGAAGAGGTTACTCACTCGAATTCGCGAGACAGACTCCACGCTTCAACGCCTGCTTGCTCCGGTTCGCGGAAAGCGGTTTTTCGTGTATCACCCTGCCTGGACCTATTTTGCGGACGATTACGAACTTGTTGAGGTTGCGATCGAAGATCATGGTAAATCGCCACACGAGCATAGAATTACGGACGTTCAGAAAAAGGTGATCGAGGACAAGGCAAAGGTGATATTCGTTCAACCGCAGATCGCTGAGGGTGCTGCAAAGGCGATCGCAGATGCCGGTGACGTGCGGATGGAGCAGATCGACCCGCTGGCTGAGAATGTCCTGGAAAATCTGATCCATGTTGCCCGGAAGATTGTAGAGGCGTGCGAATGACACAATCTGACACAACACCTGTCGCCGATCTTGAGCCTGTCGTCGATCTTGATGGCGTCACCTTTCGCTACAGCCCGACGGATCAGGACGCGGTGCTGCAAGATGTTTCACTGCAAGTCGCCCGCGACGATTTTCTCGGCGTGATAGGTCCGAATGGAGGCGGAAAGACGACCTTGCTCAAAATTATTCTTGGTCTTCTGAAACCGCAAAGTGGTCGTGTCCGGGTTCTGGGGATGTCGCCGGTTGAGGCGCGATCTTCGGTTGGCTATGTACCACAGCACGACGGGGTCGACACGAGCGTACCAGCCACAGTGCTGGACGTCGTGCTGATGGGTCGCCTTGCCCGATCACCATGGGGACCGCGATACCGCACATGCGATCACGATGCTGCTTTTGCTGCGTTGCGATCCACCGGTACGGATGAGCTTGCGAATCGTCCGATCGGAAGGTTGTCGGGCGGTCAGCGTCAGCGCGTGCTGATCGCCAGGGCGCTCGCGGGTGATGCAAATCTGCTCCTGCTCGACGAACCGACGTCCGGGGTCGATCTTCACATGGAGCAGGGGCTTACCGATCTGCTCAAGGAGCTGAACCATCGCCTCCCCATCATCATGATCAGCCACGACGTCTCCTTCGTCTCCGCACATCTGAAACGCGTCGCATGCCTCAATCGGACGATCGACATTCACGAAGCCAACGCGATATCGCCAGGTGTTGTGTCGGAGATGTACCACGACCATGTCCGCCCGGTGGTGCATGATGGCGAATGCCCAATCGCGCACGATGGCGAACGATCCAGCACTGAGGGCGAACGATGATCGCAGGCTTCTTCAATGACATGGCTGTCAATCCCTTTCTAGCCTCGGGGCTGGTGGCTGGTTTGCTTGCAAGCCTTGCCTGTGGCGTGATGGGGCCATATGTCATCGCCCGGCGCGTGGTGTTTCTGGCCGGTGCAATTGCACACATCGCCGTCGGCGGAATCGGGGCAGCCATTTTTCTCAAGGTCACCTATGCACAGACCTTCTACTGGTTGCACCCACTGCATGGCGCGGTCGTCTCATCGTTGCTGGCTGCCATCATCATAGGCCTGGTGCACGAACGCGTCGCAGAACGCATGGACACACTCATCGGTGCTATGTGGGCGATGGGGATGGCGCTCGGAATCATGCTCATTAAATTCACGCCGGGGTATCACGCGGAATTGATGAGTTATCTGTTCGGAAATCTCGCATTTGTCGGATGGGACGAAATCCGGCTGATGGCGTTTCTCGATGTCCTGATCATTGCGGTAACACTGTTTTGCAACAAGCGGCTGCTCGCGGTCTGCCTTGATCGACAACAG
Organism: Planctomycetota bacterium; assembly: GCA_024275565.1. GTDB lineage: Bacteria > Planctomycetota > Phycisphaerae > UBA1845 > UBA1845 > JAJRYY01. Next base: position 16,327 of record JAJRYY010000162.1, on the reverse strand, counting down.
GCCAGGCTGCAAGGTGTGAACGTGGTCGCCACAGACATTCTGCTGCTCAGCCTGGTAGCGCTGACGGTGATTTGCCTCATCCAGATCGTCGGGTTGATCCTTGTCATCGCCCTGCTGACGCTTCCAGCCGCCACTGCCTCGCACCATTGTTCGCGAATGGTACCGATCATGGGCGTATCCACGTTGATTTGTGTTCTGCTCACGACAGCCCCTCGTATTGCGGTATATGGGACGCGCATCAGCCCGGAAGCTGCGATCGTCCTCAGCGCTGGCCTGCTTTATCTGATCTCGATCTTTATTCGCCGAATGCGCGGATCATAATCGCCAGCCCTGGCGTCATGAACCCTGCCCCCGTCGCCCCTTCGCATACAAAGAAACACAGGGGCACGCCGGTCTGGGCATGCCCCTGCTTGATGTGAGTTCACGACGTCTGCTACGCGTTCCTACATGAGCGAGTTACGGTCGCGGTTCAGCAAGTGATTCACCAAGCCACGCCTGCGTCGCATTTCCGGATCCCTGGAACAACTGACGGAATCGAAGAAGATCGACCGCCTGTATTTCGCCGTTGCTATCGATGTCCAGATAAAGTTCCAGCGAACCAAACTCTGGCGTCCATGTCCCGTTGAGTCCCTGACGGAAACGGAGCAGGTCGAGCGGCTGAACGATACCGTTCTGATCGATGTCGCCCGGAAGCGAGGCGATGTCGACGCGGTCCGGTTCGTTCTCTGACCCCAGGTTCCCCTGGTTGAGAATTTGCGTTCCAAACCCACTGAAAACCTCGCTCTGGATGGTGGTCCATTCGCCCGGAACGAGTGGCTTGCTGAGTGTCAATCGCACAGTTTTCGGCGATGTGCGTTCGACCTCAATGACCTCAGGTGCTTCACCGCCACCGGTCTGGGTCACGATGAAGTTCGTCGTCCGAAGCGGTCCACCAAGTGTGTCGCCGAATACGGGCTGACTGAAGACCACTTCGGTCACAGTGACGCCGAGATCAACATTGTCGCCGGTGGTGCTTTCAGACCGCGGATCGATGTATCCCGTGTGGGGCTCGGTTTCCTCTGGTGGTTCATTGTCGCCTGTGACGGGTTCACCGTGAATCATGAAGGGCTCGTCACAAAGAGCAGCACCACCAACATTACATGAGCAGACGGGTCCCGCCTGATATGTTCCAACCCCGTCTTCGTTGCGACATGCGATTGGATCAGATTCCCCGCATACGCCATCGATACAGCAGCAGAAAATATCTTCGGTTCCAGGACACAACTCAACCGAGCAGAACGAACCATCGCCAAGGTAAGTTCCACCAGTACTCGTGCAAAATTCCTCGTCAAGACCGTCAGAGCATCCCAGAGGGCTGCAGCAGCCACCGACCACTGGGGGTTCACCGGAGCAATCAACATCCGAACACTCGATATTTGGAATCGCGATAATCTGTCCGTTCATCTCCAGGCATGCATCTGCGGTCTGCATGGAACACGATCCTTCCAGGCAGCATGGGAACTCGAGGTCTTCATCCACACATCCGCCACCGATTGGTGAGCACTGACTGTTGTCACCAAGATAGGTTCCGCCCGCAAGATCACAAGCATCCTGCGAAACAGGAAAGGCACACGACGTCCCTGAACAGCAGGCGCCAGCTGGGACTGGATCCACTATCTCACCGGGACAATCTTCGGGGGGTGCATTCCAGAACACACACGCACCGGCAAAACAGCACAAGGGCAACTCGCCGGCGGGCGCCGAGGTAGCCAGCAACGATAAGGCAGCAATAATACCAACAACCGATTTCATAACATCATCTCCATAACTTGCATCATGGCGGTTCGCAAACCACCGTCGATCATAGCAGCGTCGTACATCCCGCTGCAAACTCCTTCCAATTGAATTCTTCCATACACACTGAACAAACCGGCCAACCTGTTCAAACCAGCACACAAACCACACCATCAAAGCCAATCAGCGTCAGCTTCAACAGGTCCATCGAAGTCGCATGCCACCCTTAACCGCAACGTTCGGGGCGTCCGGGGGTCAACAATTCCGATAATAAAATGATGAATATCCATAAACCTGATGCGAACGGTCTGGCAGCTTCCGTGAATTCATTGACAAAACACCGCTCTGTTTGGTTACAATGGGGCAGGCTCAGCAGATCGGATAGGTCGGATAGATCGAATTGGTCGGGAGATCGCTCTGTGGTCGCGCGTTGTCCGGATCGGTGGATGCTGATGGAACGAAAGCGGGAAACAATGCCAAACTCTGACACACCCATACCAGCCGCACACAAGCCCATTCCAGGGGTGTGCGAACCGGACAACCTGCTGCCACTGGTGTACGATGAGCTTCGGGGGATCGCTGCCCAGTTCATGAAGCGCGAACGGTCAGGTCACACATTACAGCCAACAGCACTGGTGCATGAGGCCTACCTCCGCCTCGCGGAACAGACCCGGGCGGTCTGGAAAAACAAAGGTCAGTTTTATCAGATCGCAGCCCAGGCGATGCGACGGATTCTGGTCAACCATGCGGTCGCTCGAAAGCGGATCAAACGCGGGAAGGGACAGGTTGCGGTCCCACTCGATGAGGGACTGGTCGCGATTGAGGGACAGACGATCGACATTCTGGCGCTGGACGAAGCCCTGTCTCAACTGGCGGAATTTGACGCGCAAAAAGCGCGTGTTGTCGAGCTACGGTTCTTCGCAGGTCTGACCAATGATGAAACCGCCGAAACGCTGAGTTTATCGGAATCCACGGTAAAACGTGAGTGGCGGATGGCGCGAATCTGGCTGCACAGTCGTCTGGACGGGGTGAGAACGACTGGATCAAGCTCTGGACCAGGAACAGAATCAAAGTGATGACATCTCACCGCTGGCGTCAGGTCCAGGATATCCTCGAACATGCGATGACCCTTGAAAAGGGCGACCGCACGCACTACATCGCTGCGTCCTGTGAAAACGACGCAAAACTTCGTGCCGATGTCGATGCTTTGCTCCCATACGCCGAGGCTGAACCGGCTTTTCTCACGAAGCCGATCTTCAAACTCAGCACTATGCTCCCCAACGAACCGAATCCTGACGATTCCCTGGCATCGCGGCTCGTGGGAAAACGCATGGGAGCATACAAAATCACCGCAGTGATAGCCTCCGGAGGAATGGGGGCGGTCTACAGAGCAAGTCGCGACGACGATGAATTTGAGCAGGAAGTAGCCGTCAAAATCATCCACCCCGCACTTCATTCAGATGATCTTCTACGCAGGTTTCGCATCGAGCGACAACTCCTGGCGAGGCTTGAGCATCCGAACATCGCCAGGCTTCTGGATGGCGGCGTTTCGGACGATGGACTCTGTTATCTCGTCATGGAGCTGATCGACGGCGAACCAATCGACACATATTGCGACAATCGAAAACTGACGATTAGCGATCGGCTTCTACTTTTTCTCGATGTCTGCGAGGCACTACAATACGCACACCAATGCCTCATCGTCCACCGAGACCTCAAACCAGCCAACATCCTCATCACGCGGGACGGACGACCGAAACTCCTCGATTTCGGAATCGCCAAAGTGCTGAGACCCGATGCTCCTGACGAAAAAACCATCAGCACAAATCGCGCCCTCACACCCGACTACGCAAGCCCCGAGCAGATCACCAATCGACCCATCACCACGGGAACAGACGTCTACTCGCTCGGCGTCGTACTCTTCGAATTGCTCACAGGACGCCGCCCCTTCGACCTCAGCAAGCTTACCCCCGCACAGATCGAGCGTACCATCTGCGACACCAGTCCGCCGCGACCGAGTGCAACAATCCTGCAGGCAAATGACACTGAACACATCGCTCGCCACCGGTCCACAACGCCAAATCGACTCACACGACGACTCACCGGCGACCTGGACACAATCCTCGGATCAACACTCAGAAAGGAACCACTCCGCAGATACCATTCCGTCGAACAACTGGCGGACGACCTGCGACGGCATCTCACCGGTCTGCCGGTGCGTGCACAAAAGGACACCGTCACATACCGAGCAGGAAAATTCATCCGCCGAAACCGTTTGCCCATCACCGCAGCAGCAGCCGTCGTCATCATGCTCGGAGCAGCTACCTTCATCACCGCAAGGCAGGCCCACCTCGCCCGAAAAGAACGCGACACCGCCCGCCTCGCTCGAAATGCGGAAGCAAGCGCCCGCGATCTGGCAGAGCAAAATCTCACCCGCGCGGAGCAGGTCACGGATTTCCTGATCGATCTTTTTGAAGTGTCAGACCCGAAAAACGCCCTCGGAGAATCGCTGACCGCAAGGGAGCTCCTCGACCGCGGTGCCAAACGCGTCGAACGGGACCTCGCGACACAACCAGACGACCGCGCACTCCTCATGGACACCATCGGACGCATTTACACAAATCTCGGACTATACGACCCTGCCGACGAACTCCTCACCAACGCACATCAGACGCGCGTCGATCTTTTCGGAAAAGATTCAACGCAGGCAGCGCAATCCATCACAAGACTCGCAGACCTCGCATTCCATCGAGGACAGTACACGCGTGCGGAGACCATGTACCAGACAGCTCTCGACATACGCCGGAAGCATCTCCCCTCGGTACATCGAGATATCGCCGAAAGCCTGAACAACCTCGGATGGCTCATCCACCGCAGGGGTGACTATACAGCGGCGGAACCACTGCTACGCGAAGCACTGAAGATGCGGCGAGACCTCCTCACCGATACACATGAAGACACAGTCGAATCCATGCTCAATCTCGCAGCCCTATGCCATCGGCGCAACAAAGTGGCTGAGGCAGAGTCGCTGTACCGCACCGCCCTTCAGGCAACACAATCACGCACTGACACAACCCACCCGGACCTCGCATTGATCTTCAACTCGCTGGCAGCACTACTGACGGCTGAAAACCGGCTTCAGGAAGCGGAATCACTCCTCCGCGAATCGTTGAGCATGCGGCAACGGTTGTACGGAACCAACCATCCGCAAACCGCATCATCTATGAGCAATCTTGCCAATCTGCTCAAATCCAGAGGCGATCTCGACGGAGCCGAAAATCTATACCGACAGTCGCTCGCTATCAGGCAGGACATCCTGCGAAAATCTCATCCAGACATCGCACTCTCACTCAACAATCTCGCCACCTGCCTCCACGCAAAGCACGAATATGGAGCAGCCGAAGACGCATACCGTCAGGCACTCAACATCTGGAAAACCGAGCTGGGAGCCGAGCATCCATACGTCGCCACAAACCTCAACAATCTCGCCAACGTCCGCCTTGACGCAGGGGACGCCGACTCCGCAATCGCACTCTATCGACTGGCACTCCAGATTCGCCGCAACACACTTCGGGAAGACCATCCGTCCATCGCCGCAACGTTATCCTATCTTGGCAGCGCGTTGATCACGGTTGACAATTTCGAGGGCGCACGACCGTTCCTCCAGGAAGCCTATGACATCTACACGCAAACGCGAGGGCTTGACGATCCTCGCACAGCACGCGCAGCCGCAAAGCTGGGGCGATGCCTCTCAATCCACGGTGAATTCGAATTCGCCGACACTCTCCTGGACAACGCCTTGAAAACGCTCACTCTGTCGAAGGGACGCGATCATTCCTGGACGCGTTCGACACGAAAATACGTCCTCGCACACCGCTCCAGAAGGTCAAGGGGACATTCACGATAGATCATTTCCAGAGCAACCACACAACTCACTCACCAGCAGAAAGAGATGTGGCAGGATTGGCACTGAAACTCAAAGTCTGCAGACCATGACTCTTCCCCGAACCACCCACCACACGAATAAACCGCTCAACATAACCATATTCAGCATTAAAACGGACGTACAACAGCATCGCAGGCCGCGCGACCGCAGACGGCTGAGATACCTTGTCCCGCTGATCGAGTTCGAGATCCAGCACCTCGAAAATACCCTCAACCGTGAATAGTTCGGGGGAGTGGGTTGAGGTGGAAGCCCCATCTCGCAGCAGACGTCGAACACCGCCCTCCCGCACAAACACGTCGTAAGTACTCCCCGACATCTCATAGCGAAAATCGTAATCCCGAATCCCGCTCTCACGCCATAATTTGCGGGCGCCAGCAAGATTCTCGGGCGTCAGCGGATCGAGCGGATCGCGAACGATCAGGAACGCAACAAGAGCACCAATCACAAGAACGCAACTGCCCGCAAGGACGACCGTTCTTTGCGTGATTCTCAAAGGCGTTCTCCAGAGTAAAACCCTTGTTCGAGTGTCGCCGGAAAACCCTATTGATCCGTCACAGCTAAGAATTCGTGTCGAGCTTCTTTTCCGAGCCGTAACCGTAAGGGAGCGGACACTACCGAACCCGTAATTTAAGCTGTGACGCTGCACTAGCGTTTTCACAACAGGCATGGCGGACGACGCGGGTATTTCAACGCGTGAAACCGTGCCAATCAAACGCTACACTGGGACAGAGCGTGCGCTAATCCAGATTCACCCAGACGGTCTTGGTCTCGGTATACATATCCAGAACGCCCTTCCCATTCTCACGACCATGACCGGAAAACTTGTACCCGCCAAACGGAGCAGCCGGGTCAAACGTGTTGTAACAGTTCACCCAGACGATCCCCGCGCGAACACCATTCGCAACCGCAAACGCCTTGGATATATCCCGCGTCCAGACCGCCGCCGCAAGACCATACATCGTGGTGTTCGCCTCCCGGATGACCTCATTGATCTCGCGAAATTTGATCACGCTCGCAACAGGTCCAAAAATCTCCTCCTGCGCAATCCGCATATCATTGGTCACATCGGCGAAAATGGTTGGCTTCACGAACCAGCCAGTATCGCCATGCTGAGATCCGCCAGCAACACAGGTCGCCTTATCTTCACGCTTGCCAATGTCGATATACCGAAGCACCTTATCGAGCTGCTCCTTGGAAACCTGTGCGCCCTGTCGCGTGTTCGGATCAAACGGATCGCCGAGGCGATGATTGTTCGCAGCCGCAGCGAATCGCTCAACAAACTCATCATGAGCAGATTCTTCAACGAAAATACGACTCCCAGCACAACACACTTCCCCCTGATTGAAGAAAATCCCCGTCATCGCACCCCGAACAGCAAGGTCCATATCAGCATCAGCAAACACAACCGCAGGACTCTTACCACCAAGCTCGAAACTGATACGCTTTAAGGTGTCTGCCGCATTCTTCATGATAATCTGGGCAGTCTTGTACTCGCCCGTGAAAGCGATCTTTTCAACGTCGGGATGACGCACCAGCGCATCGCCAGCAGTCTCACCGAATCCTGAGACAACATTCAATACGCCGGGCGGGAACCCAGCTTCCAGCGCCAGTTCACCAAGTCGCAAAGCGGTCAACGGCGTCTGCTCAGCCGGCTTGAGAATAACCGTGTTCCCACACGCCAGCGCAGGCCCAAGCTTCCAGGCAGCCATCAGCAACGGAAAATTCCAGGGAATAATCTGACCGCACACACCAACAGGTTCGCGACGGGTGTAGCAAAGAAAATTTCCAAACGTACTGTCCACGGGAATGGTATCGCCAGTGACCTTGTCAGCCCAACCCGCATAATAGCGAAACGTTTCGATGGTCAGCGGGACATCAGCACCCTTCACTTCGGAGATGGGCTTGCCATTGTTCAGCACCTCAAGAGCAGCCAGTTCGTCCGCATTCTCAGCAATCAGATCCGCCAGCCTGTAAAGAAGCTTTCCGCGATCGCGAGCGGACATTTTGGACCAGGGACCGGAATCGAACGCCCTCCGGGCAGCCGCAACAGCTTTATCAATATCTGCCCGATCCCCGGCTGCAACGTTTGCGATCATCTCAGCCGTCGCCGGATTGAAAGTCTCCAGGGTCTTGCCATCAGCACTGTCGCACCATTGACCGTCGATAAGATGCTGCGTGAGTTTGACCTGAGGTTGCACGAGTGTAGCTGGGGTCATGGCAGATTCTCCGTGAAATGTCGATTTGGCGCACCATCGACCTGGAACGCGATCATCATTGTGGAGCGGGTTTCCGGGATGTCAATTGGGAACGCCTTGGCAAAGTCATCGCCCCACCATCGCCCCTACCGGACAACTCGGTGGGAAATTACCCCAAAGTATTTTCGCAACCGATATGGAAAATTCCCCCTGTGCATTACCACCGGCAGGGGGTGTGCGTTGTGGCGACATAAAACGACAACGATCGCCAAGTTTCTACCCAACATAAGGATACAGCCGTTTCGCTGGAAGAAGGTCGGATCTGGATGTCCAGACGATTCCAACCCCGCCGCCAGGTAAATGCGAAAATCCTGTTTACTCCAGAACTTCGCCTCTTACGAGTCATCAAGCGTTTTCCCCACAATCGCCGATCACGCCTGCAGGGACGGAAATGGGTAACGCAAAAAATCCTTGGGCGGAGAACGGCAATGAACCTCAACAGCATCATCGTCGAGTGGGCAATGGACAACGGTTTCGGATGCGCATACTGCAAACACCCAACATCGCGGAAAGCCTGCCTGCGCATCACGCTGGAACACGCGACAGCCTATTTCATTAAAGGCTCACTGGATTTTTTAGAGTGCCGCAAAGACGGAAAACACACAAACGAACTCGCAAGAGAACTCGCTGTCCTGTTCGCACTCTGCGGACACATCGACACCCTCGCCGAAGCAATCATAGCTGCACACCGCGAAGCATTCGGAGCCCATGTAGAGAACCCCCTCAAAGAGGAACTCCCAAAAAATGAACGCCGGAAAGTAGCATTCTACACAGCAAACGACAGGAATTGACAACCAGGCATCATGCAACACAGGCAACCAGCGATTGACAACCAGTGAGCACAGCCAACCAGCTGCAGGAACGAATTCGCCCAGCAGACAGGAACGAATTCGCCCAACAGTAGGAACGAATTGATCAACAGAGCCAGAATAGCCCGTTACCAGAGAAACCAGCCGCTGTGGGCGAAGCCAGCTCGCAAAAGCCCTCAAACAGCAGTGTCCCAAGTATCCGTATTTACCGGAGAATCCGAAAATCCCCTGGAATCCTGAAAACCCAAGGAACCAATCCTCAGGAACCGAAGGATTCGGTCAGCACGGTCGTCGTAATGTCAATTTCTTCCAGATACATAATGCTATCTCCTTGATTGACCGGCTCAGATGAGGATTTCATCGATGAAGGACACGAAATAGGTAAGCATCTTGATAAGGGGGAGAATTGAAATCATGGGAGAGTCCTTTCAGTGGTTTATGTGAGATGCCCTGGTACCCGCAACGGTTGCAGACCCTGGACACGACGAAAAAAATCTGTTCAAAACAAAACGGGCAAAATCAGACATTTGAGTAGAAATGGCGTATAATGCGCCGTTGAGATGGCTTTCTTTCGTGATCGCATGCGCGATCGATGCGACTGGGACACAGTTGAGACGATTTTCGATCGCGATTGGAGAATTTGGTGCAATTACACTCAAGTTTGAACGGCTTATCAGACGTAGTACCGATACCGCAACGGTGCGCAAAACCACCACTCCAGTGCGCAATGCCACCCCTGCGGACAGGACCACCCCTGCGGACAGGTAAGGTCCACAAAACGGTACAATCTGGTATATACAGATTGAATCAGCAGTACAGATTGGGTCAGTACAGATTGAATCAGCACAGTTGGAGCACATGGTTTGACCACCCGCTCGCCATCCAGGCATGATGTCCAAGAGCGAACATCCTTGTTCACTCCCACTGTAACGCGCCACACCGTTTGCAGAATCGCGTCCTCTTGCTCAACCGTTTTCGGAACCGCTTGCAGGTCGGGCCGTGGCGTGACCATGAGGTGTCGCCAAGAGGTGTTTCCGCAACCGCAAAACAGGCATCCACAAAAGAGTGCGCGGTGGGATTTATCCGCCAAGTTCTCACCGCACTCTGAAACTCAGTTATCGGTCCTTAGAAACTCAGTTATCGGTCCTTACTCGTACAAAATACTACACTGGGCGGGGATGGTCAATCGGGTATGTGCCCCGTATATCGGACCTTGGGGAAAGTAATACAGGATTTACGTTTACTGGTAGATAAGTGTCCTTACATCTGATAACATAGTGTATTCGGGATGCCGATTGGGCAGTTTGGGAAAAGGCGGGTGCGAACAGTGATACCGGAAATGTTTCGGATACCGGAAATGTTCGGATTTCGGAAATGTTCGGATTTCGGAACTATTCGGATGTCGGAAATGTTCGCTGAGGAAGGATAATGAACGTGGCTGATCATGATCGATTGTTAGAACCAGGAATTGGTCGGGCTGTCCGACGAACTAGGCTTCGAGCGGGTTTGACGCAGGTACAGCTTGCGCGGGCCATCTCGCGGTCCGGAAAATTTTTGAGTGAGGTTGAAACCGGGAAGGCTCGTATTACACGGCGTGATCTCGAGCGTCTTGCAGACGCGATGGGCGTCAGCAGTGAGAAGGTTCTGGGGGGAGAAGAGGAAACGGCTACTGCGCATCTCAATTTGCCTCGTCGCATCCGAGATATTCAGCCCGGTGGTCTGACGATCCTCTCACTCACCCAACTTCTGACACATCTGGACCGGTCCGGCTGGTTGCGTTCTGCGAATCTCTGGATGATTGGCGGTCAACCATTCCCGGAAGAGAACGATATTACGCTTGTGGAGCAGATTGCTGCACTTGTTTCGAGCAAGAACGTGTCGCTTCGGTATGTGTTCCCTGCAGATCGCATGAGTTCTCAGCGGATCGACATGAGTTGTGACCGTTCTGTGCAGGGTACTGTTGAAGCTCTACCGTCCAGCCTTCGGCAGGCGCTTCAGTGGTCCAATGCCATGCGTGCCTGCGCGACGGAGGAAGGTGACCGGGTCATTGGTTACGCGCTTGAGTCGGAACTTCCTGAGCTTGCTCGATCGCACACACTGCTCTGGGTTGAGACGGACGACGTTTCGTGGAGCGAGGTCATGCCACTGCTGTACTGTCGGGCAGAGACGCGCACATTCGAGAATCCGAACGAAAATACTGCTTTCTGGTATCATGTTCCGCGCGTGGCGGGTTCCAACCTGCTTCTCGAGTTGGCACAAATGCTTCGTGCTGTGGGGACTCAGGAAGTGTCGAGCACCTAGTGGTCCATTGCTCTTCGAATGGCGGGTATGGCGGTGTCCGCTCCCTTGAGATCTTCCGGACTGGTCGCCTTTTCAGGGTCGCGGTTCGGAAAAGAAATCTGAAACCGTCATTTGATGCGTAACAAGCACCCGGTGCGGGTGTCAGACTCAGCCCTCGCGGGTCGTTCAGGCAGGGCCGTTGTAAATGAAGGTGGCTGTCCTTAACTTTGGAGCAGCGTCTTGGGCGGTGAACAAAAGAATCGATGTCCACATTGTGAAGCTCCGCTCAACATGGAGCCGGAGGAAGGTACTAAATTCCGGCGATGCCATGCGTGCAGCTTCGTATTTCCGTGTGAGACACCTATCCCTGACGATCACTTCGACCACGATCGGGATGTGATCCCGGTCGATCGTTACCGGTTGATGGCGCCGATGCAGTCTTTTGACGCTGCGCGTGTTTATGTCGCCAAGCACCTGGTTCTGGACGAACCTTGCGTGGTCAAAATCCTCCGGGCGACCGATCCGGACTATTCTGAAGCTGCCAACCGCCGTTTTCTCCACGAAGCCAAGGCGGGTTTCCGCATCCACCACCCCAATGTCGCCCGCGTTCTGGATTGCGACCGTTCAGGTACGGAACTGTACTTCGTGATGGAGTATGTAGAGGGTACGAACCTGAGTACGCTCGTTCGATCCTGCGGTCCCCTTCCGTGGATACAAGTGGCTGGGATCGCCGAGCAAACTGCGAATGGATTGACGGCGATTCATCGAGCTGGCCTCCTTCATCGTGACATCAAGCCGAGCAATCTGATTTTGTGTTCCAATGGGTCGATCAAAATTGCAGATCTTGGTCTGGTTGAGATGCTGCATCCGACGCAAAGCGAATCCTCAGAGGGTGGCGGGCTTGGGCATGGAACGCCCTATTACATGGCCCCTGAGCAACGAAGCGAGCATGCCGATCTCAATGAGCGTGCAGACCTCTACTCCCTTGGTGCGACGCTGTATTACCTTCTTGTCGGTCAGCCTCCCAACAAGGGCGATGGTCCGCTTGGATACCTCACAGGCGATGATTCGCACACACCGATACAGTGGCCTCGGGGCATCTCACCTCCGATTCCCAAGTGGTTCCGGGAAGTCATTGAGACCTGTCTTTCCAGCAATCGAGCTTTGCGCTATGCCAGTGCTGAGCTGTTCGCACAAGATATTGAAGATTGGCTACACCCTGTCAACCTGGAGACTGGTGGTTCTGTTCCGGTTGGGGTTGGTGCCCCCATGGGAGTGGTCGTCCTTCCGTTTGAGAACCTGACGAGCAACTCGGAACACGACTGGATCGCGAATGTTTTCGCAGAGGACATCCACAACCGTCTGCTGAGCATGGATGGTATTGATGTTGTTGACCGTCACGAACTGCTTGCACTCGTCGGGCGTATGTATGCCGAGCGCGGTACCACCGTCACCAATGCACAGTGGATTGACGCTGCCCGCCGGGTTGGAGCTGCCACCATTATCCGGGGCAGCTTTCAGATCACCGGCGATCGTGTACAGGTGACGGCCACCCTTCTCGATCGCGATACCTTCTCCGGTCGCATCCTTGCAAGATCGTCTGACACGTTGAATCAGATATTTGAGCTACAAAGCCACCTCGCCTCGCAGGTGACCGAAGCACTGGGTCTGGCGGAGCATCAGCGGAAGAACTCTCTGTCTGCTGTTGGCGGAACGACCAATCCTGAGGCGCGTGCATGCTACGCAGCCGGTCAGAGCGCTTTCGCTGCTGGTCAGTATGAAAAAGCGATCGCGTGCTGTACGTCCGGTATTGAACACGATCCGCACTCTGTGGAACTGTTGAGTCTTCTCGGATGCTGCCACGGTCGATGTGCACAATACAAACAGGCGATCAGCTGTCACAAGCAGCTTGAATCGATTGCCCGCGAATCTGACGATACTTATCGTCTTGTTGAGGCGATGGGTAATCTCGGAGTGATGCACTACTATCGCAGTGAACACGAATTATCGCTCGACCTGCTGCGTCAGGCGGTCGATCTCGCGAAAAGCCTCAAACTCGCGTCTCAGGCATCGAAGATCTACAACAATCTCGGTTTTGTATTGAACAAGCTCGAGCGACTGAGCGAAGCGGACTGTGCATTTGAAGAAGCGATCCGCATACGTCTTTCCCTTGGAGCAACCGCATCACTGGTCGGTCCATACAACGGTCGCGGCGAGATCGCCATGCAACAGGGTCGCTACAAGGACGCATTGGAATCTTATCGACAAGCACTCGCCTGGGCCCGGGAACTCGACGACACGGTCAGCGTCGGGGTCTGTCATACCCACCTGGGACGTTGCCTCTTCCAGATGCGTGATTTTGAACTGGCTGAAAGTCACCTCACGCTCGCGGTTGAAAGCCTGACCGATACGCAGTTCTGGAACGGAATGACCATCGCCTACGAACAACTGGCAGAGCTGCACATCACGCGTAAAGAGACGTCGGCAGCCTTCGAGTGCATCGCCAAGCGCATCGATCTCGCTCGACTTCACGAGAATCGGCCTATCGAAGCTTCTGCGTGGGAACAGAAAGCCCGCGCACATGAACTGGGTGATCAGAAGGACGCCGCTATCGAATGCATGAGAAAATCGTTGCGGTTGCAACAGGCTACGATGTTGAAAACGCACAATCCTACCATACCGGACTGATTGCGCTGAGCGTTGCGTCCGTACACAACCCACCAGTCAGATCGGCCAGCCATCCAGATAAACCACCCTATCAGACGGTGAACTCAACCTGCACAGGAGACCTTCCTGCCGCAGACGATCCTGTCGCCCTATGGATCGCCAGGTTCTTCTAAGCACTGATGCGTCATGATTGTTCGGAAATGTCACTCTTTTTCTGTATTGCCATCTTCAGTGGAACTGCCATCTTCAGCGGAGCTGTCATCTCCGTTTAGAAATCTCATCTTGAGGGCTGTGTCCAGATCACTGACGCGGAACACGCCGAGCGTCATGCCAGAACCCGGCATGGCGGACGCATAGACGTAATCGATATTGACCCCGGCAGATGCCATCTGACCGGCGATCCTGGCGAAGGCTCCTGGTTCGTTGGGAATCTCGATGGAGAGGACGTCGACCGTTACATACGCGGCATCGGATCCTTTCAGGGCGTCCTTCGCTTTTTCGACGTCGTCAACGACCAGCCGCATCGTGCCGATATCCCTGGTCTCCAGCACTGTCAGTGCTCTGATGTTGATTTCGGCATCGGTGAAGGATTGACACAGCCTCGCAACAACGCCTGGTGTATTGGCGAGAAAGACCGATATCTGGGTTACTTGTTTGCCTTGCACGGGCGTTCCATTCTGAGATGATGACCATCCTGTGTTCAGACGAGCATCTTGCCTGGTATTGCCAGCCAGCTGGGTGTTGCAAGCCGACCGGGTGCTGCAAGCCGTCCGGGTGTGCGAACTCGTCAAGTGCTGCGAAATGTCTGCACTGCACGCCCACCCTGACTACACGCCCACCCTGGTATGCCTGCCCACAACCTACCACAAGCGTACCCTGCGAACAATCGCGTCGCAAGCGTTCTGACATTCTTCTACATCCTCGCGTGAAAATCCGCTAAGCTGAGTCTCCATGAGCGCGCGATCAGCACCACTGAAGCGGATTTTAGGAGTTCCGACGGCCATCCTTCTGGGAATGGGCGTCGCGATTGGTTCTGGAATCTTCAGAACGCCCGGCGCAGTCGCGGAGAATCTACCGGAAGCGGGGTGGATGCTGGCTGCATGGGTGGCGGCTGGGATATTCATGCTTGGGGCTGGACTCGTAACGGCTGAGCTTGCGACGCGCTACCCGCGGGCTGGCGGCGAATATGTCTACCTCCGGGAAGCATATGGTCCGTGTACCGCCTTCCTGTTCGGTTGGGTATTTACCATTTTTGTGGTCGGTGGGAGTGTTGCCCTGATCGGTGCGGCGTTTGGAGATTTCGCGGTAGAGCTTTTTGACGTACCGACGAAACATGGCGGTTTGTTTGCTGCGGGAGCGGTCGCTGCTGCGATCGCGGTGAACTCAGCTGGTCTTCGCGTTGGTGCGGGCGTTCAGAATCTCATGACGACGTTGAAGATCGTCGCGCTGCTGGCGGTCGTGGGGGTTGGTTTTTGGGTGACGCGAACCCCGCTCGAATCGATGCAGCAGGTTGCGACCCAGGTTGATCGATCGATGTGGATGGCGTTCGTGGCTGGGTTTCTGCCCGCACTCTGGGCGTATGCCGGCAGCACGGACATCGCGATGATGGCAGAGGAAATCAAAGACTCCCGGCGTGCCCTTCCGCGTGCGCTGGTCGTATCGTCGGTCGCGATGATTGGGATATACGTCGTGACGGTGCTTGCACTGCTCCGCGTGGTTCCTGCAGATGAAATGGTCGGTCTGGCGTCGGTGCATGGTGAAGCGATGCGGCGTGTGTTCGGACCAACCGGTCAAAAAGTGATGCTCGCGGTTGGAATGCTCGTCTGCTTCGGCAGCATGCTCTCCGCCTTGATGGCGACGATACGGGTCACATTCGCGCTTGCTCGCGATGGGCTTGCGTTTCGCTCCTTTGCGAAGATGAGTGATACGCAGGCTCCTGTGACTGCCCTTGTCACGGTGGGAGCATTCGCCATGGTGCTCGCGTTGAGCAGGACGTTCAGGGAGGTGTTGTCAATCTACTTTTTTGCATCCGCGATTCTCTTTGCGATGAGTTATGCGACCCTGATCGTGTTTCGCCTGCGCGATACATCGTTTCCCGATAACATTTTTCGATGCCCGCTGGGAATTCCAGTCGCACTCTGCCTCATAGGTATTGAAATGGCGATCGCCTATTCGACCTATCATTCAAACCCACAGGACACCGTGTATTGCGTTGGCATTATGGTGTTTCTTGCGCTGGTGTACTGGTTGTTTGTGCGGCAGAATTTCGACACCAAACGCCACAATGACGGATGAAAATTCGGGTGAAAAAGTTGATAGTATAAAGTACCATAATCTATGCGGAAAAGTCATTTTGGCACTCAGCCTGCAACTTGACTCATTTTACTCCTAACCATAGCGTTCCCGCAGTGTCACCCAGGGTACATGGGGGTACAGGTTGATATTTAGTTTAAAACTGGTTCTCCTCCCAAAAAGTTACTGACGTAATCCCTTGAAAGACAAGGACATCGGCTCTCCGTAGGATAAACGGGTATTTTGACGAAATCCGTTTGGCCCGAAAGGAGTGAACCGATGTCCGCAGGTAGTATAGCACCGTT
>JAJRYY010000161.1 GCA_024275565.1 Planctomycetota bacterium | reverse complement strand
ATTCCCACCAGCACAACAGCCTGCACGATCCCAACGACGAGCATGACCTCAAGAATCGAACCATGCCAGATCGACAGGGCAACGGTCTGAACCACCAGCCCCGCAAGATAGATCACGAGGAACCGATACCGACCCAGCGCAATGCACGCGAGCGCAACAAGCGTCCCGGTGAAACTCAGGATGCGCACGATCGTCAACGGCATCAGCAGCTCACCCGCCGCAGTGAATTCCTTCCCATAAGCAAGCGATGCAACCTGCGGGAAGAAATGGAATATGAGCAGTGGTACGGTACAGAGCAGCAGGAAGTACGAGCAGATGCGAACAAGTGCTCCACTGGTCTTCCGCGACCCTCTGCCCATCGAAGTCAGCAGTGGCAAAATCAGCGTATTGAACGGCGTGACGATGACCCCGATCGACCGGGCGAGATTATTGGCTGCACCATAGATGCCGGCTTCGTCGTTGGTGAAGTAGTGCTTCACGAACAGGTTGTCGAGATTCTGATAACCCGCCGACGCGAACATCATGAGGCACATGGGAACGAGAAATCGCTTGACAGCCGCGACATCGACAGGTTCGCCCGGAGATTGATTCAGCAACCCCCGCAACTGCACGCGGGAGAGAATCAGCACCGCAGACAGTGCGACCATGTAACCAAGCAGCGCGGAAGACGTCGCCGGCCACACCGCGAGAATGGCGATACCGACAACGAGTCGCAGACCGCTCTCAAAGAGGATATTGACGTTGTATTGACCAAAGGATTGGGCACCGCGCAACAGTCCGCGTGAGACGCTCAGGAGCAGCGTGAGATACGCCATCCCGCACCCGATTGCAAGCGGCGTGGCAGAGTGAAAATTGAGCAGGTTCGCAAGTGGTTTCACGAGGAGCAGAGAGATGACAACAGCCACAATTCCATACAACATCACACGCTGGTTGATCGCCTTGCTCAGCGCACGGACTTTTCCCGGACTATTTTCAGCCAGATACTGGGCCGTGAATTTCGCGACCGTCCCGTTGATCGGTCCGATCGCCGTGGTAATCAGGAAGACGAAGGAGATGGCCGCGAAGAAGTCGGCAGCGTGGTCGGTCCCGAGCAGTCGCCCGGTGTATATGATGAACGCGAAGCTCAGGACAGCCGTGAAGCCAGTCCCCAGAACCAGTGTGAAGCTGTGTCGTGTTTCGGTGCGTATGGCGATCAGCCCGACCCCCGCAATGGTCCGCTGGCTGCGATCATCTCAGCGTCCTCCGCCCGTGATCGCGGTCAGGACACCCCAACTGAGACCGAATCCCCGGGCGAATGCCCGAAGCACGCCCATGGGGGCGAACAGTGCATATTTGAGCGAGGCAGTCCGGGCGATGAGTCGAACCGTCATCGGGAGCTGCATGAGCGCGAGCAGCAGGATCAACGCTGGAAGCACCCAGCGGGCAGGGGGGTAGAGCAATGTCGGAATGGCTGCAAGAATCAGCATCGCAACGGGCGGTTGGAGATTATCGACGAGGCTGCTGTACGCATCGCCAGCACCCTCGGAGCGGTGCTTCAGATGGAGGTGTGCCCGCCAGTATCCGTGATGCCGCTGAGATCGGAGATAGCGGCGGAGATTCGTCGGGTGGTGGTGGCCGACGAGCGATTTCGGCTCGAATCTCATTTTATGCCCCGCCTGATGGATGCGATAGGACAACTCAATATCTTCAGCCCCGGGCGAACCGGGTCCGTTTACTTCATGCTCGTCGAACCCGCCGACATTTTCCAACACGGATTTACGATATATTACGTCAAACCCGCCAAGGAAGTTCACTTCGCCGGGCATCTGGCGATGTCGCTGGACGATCTCCTCGTGGATCAGGCAGGCGAGGAGCGAATCGGGGAACATGTTGGTATAGCTGCCGCCCGCGCCGGCGACCTCGGGATCGGTCAGATGGGGCAGTAGTGTGTTCAGCGCCTGGCTGTCTGCCACGCAGTCGGAATCGATGAACCAGCAGAGGTCGCCTGTGGCTGCCCGCCAGCCGACATTTCGCGCTCCGCCCGGACCCTTGCCGCCGCTTGGGATGCATTTGACGGCGTGATCTGCGTATTCTCCTACAATATCCGCGGTATTATCGGTCGAACCATCATCCACGAATATGATTTCCGTCAGAGGCGACGACGGGTTGTCCTGCTTCGGGTCGTCCGACAGCGTAGGTTTATCCGCCAGCATCGGGATGACTGAATCCAGACACAGGCGGATGGTCTTCGCGGCGTTCTTGCCGGGGATGATTAAGCTGACGCGTTCTACGCTCATATCGCGTCAGTTTAGCGATCCGCCCGGTAATTGCCACGCCCCGGTCCGGTAATTGCCACACCCCGGTCCGGTTAGAATCGACGTTCTGATAATGGTAGATTCAGCGTTTCGGGGATGGTGGAATCATCGCCGGGATTCGAGCTGATTGAGGGCTGCCTTTGCCCGTTCATGCTGGGGGTTTATGCGCAGGGTCTGGTGGAACTCTGTGGCGGCTGCCTCTATTTGTCCGGCGCGGTGGAGTGCTATTCCCAGTCGATATCGGACGGGAGCGTAGTTGGGGTCTGATTCGATGCATCGACGGTATTCGTCGATGGCTTCGTCGAGGCGGTTTTGCCGGGCGAGTACGTTGGCGAGTCGCAATCTCGCCTCATCGTACATGTTTTCGAGCCTCAACGCTTCCCGGAACTGATGCTCCGCATCGGCCCATGCCTGTCGTCTCATCAGGGCTCTGCCCAGTGCATATCTTGCCAGCACATGGTCGGGATCGAGATCGAGTGCCTGTCGGTAGTGGTCCTCTGCCTCGGCTGTTCGCTTCAGGTTCATGAGTGCGTTTCCGAGGTTTGCATGTGCCATGGCTGACGTCGGGTCCAGGGAGAGCGCGGTTTCGTATTGCGCTGCGGCGTTCTCCATGTCGCCACGATGCTCCATGATGACGCCCATGTTCAGATAAGATGTCGGGTTTGTCGGATCGAGTTTGATGGCTGCTTTGTAGGCTTGAGAGGCGTTTGTCGTGTCGCCAGCCTCGAGGTAGGCGTTGCCAAGGTTGTTCCATGCGCGTGTGTTGTCTGGTCGGACGCTGACGACGCTTTCCCAGATGGCGATGGTGCAGTGATAGTCTTTGTTGCGTTGCCGCGTCTGCCAGATCCCTCCGCTGACGAGGAGTGCGCTCAGCCCCCATGCGATGGTGGTTCGTCGTCGCGGTGGCGCGAAGCGTTTCAGTGTCCACGCAGCCAGTCCTACGCACAGGATCACGACGCCTGCCAGTGAGAGGTACATCCGGTGTTCGTAGGCGATGTCCTTGATGGGTACGAAGCTCGATGTGGGCAGGAGGACGCCGAAGAACCACGCCCCTGCATAGCCTGTCCAGGATCGTCGCCAGAAGAGTGCGCCCAGCGTTGCCAGGATTGCGGTGAGGATGATGATTCCGGGGATGCCGGCGCCGATGATACCGCTTGCGACGGACCAGTCATAATCGAGGCAGAGCGGGTGAGGCCAGATTGCGAGGCGGATGTAGTGGAGTATGACGCCTGGCTGGGTCCATGCGTATTGGATGGGTGAGAACGCCTGCACTGCGAATCCTGCCCCGACATCGCCCTCGCCCTTGCCCAGTAGTACTTTTCCGACGACGCCGCAGGCGATGAGTACTGCCCATGTCGAAGCCAGTCCCAGATAGAGCTTCCATCGTCTGTTGAGTGTTTCCCGGAAGGAGGCTGCGAAGAATGTGCTGTCGAAGAGGAAGAGCATGACGGGGGCTGTGACCATGACGGCTTTGCTGCCCATGCCGAGAGCGCAGGAGATGATGGCTGCTGCGTACCAGTAGATGCGTTTCTGCTGCGCGGTGATTCCTCGTATCACGCAGTAGAATGTCAGGAGGTAGAACATGCCCATCAGCGCTTCGCTTCGCTGGATGAGGTAGGTGACGCTCTGGGTCTGCAATGGGTGTGCGACCCAGATTGCGGTGGTTGTGAGGGCGATGCCGGTTGCGGAAAAGGGGATGTTGCGTCCATCGGTGACCATGCGTTCAATGGTTCGCCGCAGGACGCCAAAGAGGAGGAGTGCGGCGGAGATGTGAATGAGGACGTTTACGAGATGGTATCCCTTGAGCGTGTCCAGTTTTTCCAATGCGTAGTTGATGGCGAGGGTCACGTTCACGGTCGGGCGAGGTGTTGCGACGATGCATTGGCCAATGTCCGAGAGCGACCTGATGGAGGTGTTGTTGTGGATGTTTGGAATGTCGTCGAGGATGAGGACGCCATCGTAGCTGTTTCCATATGCCAGGAATCCGACGGCGCATATGAGCAGCGGTGGCAGGATGTGCCGGTTGAAGAATGGCAGCCTGTCTCCTGGTGCATCCCCGGTGCGCGACGACTTTGCGCGTTTGTTCTGGTGCGTTTTTCGGTTGTTTTTTCGTGGAATCCTGCTCATTTTGCGTCACGGAGTTGCTGATACAATCCCTTGATGTTCACATCGTCTGGAGCGAGTTCGGCTGCTCTTTTGATGGCTGCGCGTGCTTTGGATATTTCTCCTGTTGCTGTGTAGGCAACTGCCAGGTTGAAAAATGTGGTTTCGTCGTCCGGGTCGAGTTCTGCTGCGCGTTTCAGATGCTTGAGAGCCCTCTGTTTGTGTCCCCGGTGGAGCATCAGGCCTCCGAGGTTGCGGTATGCTATTGCGAAGTATGGGTCCAGTTCGATCGCCCGGCGGAGGGGTGCTTCCGCCTCGTCATAGCGTCCTCTGGACATGTAGCCTATTCCCAGATTTCCGAGAGCCAACACGTTGTCGGGGTTGTATTTTATTGACATCTCGGTGTGGTACATTGCTTTATCCACCTGTCCGATTTTGGCGTAGGCGGTGCCGAGATTGCAGTGCAGTATTGATCGTTTCGGGTCGATATTCAGTGCGATCTTGCCGGTTTCGATACCCTCTTCGTATCGCTTCTCACCAATGAGGGCTGCGCTTAGATTTTCGTGCGCGCGTGGGTTTCCCGGTCGCTGTGTGACTGCTGTTTCCCACATGTGGACCTCGTTGTGGTAATCCTGGTTTCGCACGATCGTGCGTGTCGTGAGTGCCAGGGTTGCGACACTTACGAGGGCGATGGTCGCGATTTGTCGTCTGCCCCGCGCGCTGTCGCCATTGCCCCATCGTTGCATTGCGGCGTCCACTGCCAGGACGACCATCAGGATCACCGCTGCCAGTGAGAGGTACATTCGATGTTCGAAGGCGATGTCCTTGATTGGGACGAAGCTCGACGTTGGTGCGAGGATGAGAAAGAACCATGCTCCGATGAAACCCAGAGCAGGGCGTTTCCAGAGTGCCCATGCTGTCAGCCCTGTCAATCCGCCGATCACCAGGGCTCCGGGCAGGATGTCGCTGAGGGTTGTTGCGATCTGCCAGTTGTGGTCGAGGCATAATGAGCTGGGCCAGAAGGAAAGCTTGAGGTAGTGCAGGATGACGCCGAATTGCGAGCGGAAATATTCGAATGGTGTCGTGCCGTTTAGTCCGAACCCGACAGTGATGTGTGCCTCTGGATCTGGGGAAACGACGTTTCCTAAAACGCCCATGAAAACAAACAGGATCCACGTTGCGAAAAGCCCTGCATGCACCAGGGGTCGCCGTCGTAGTGATTCGCTGAAAGAACCTGTGAGGAATGTGCGATCGTAGAGTAGGATCAACACCGGTGCCACGACCATGACGGGTTTTGCGCCTGCTCCCATTGCGCATGAGAGGATGGCGAGGAAGCACCAGCCTCGTCCGCTGCCGGTTGTCCCGCGGATGAAGGAGTAGAGGCTGAGGAGGAAGAACATGCCCATCAAGGATTCGCTGCGCTGGATGATGTATGTGACGGATTGCGTCTGGAGTGGGTGTACGATCCATAACAGGGCGGATGCACCTGCGATCCAGATTTCTCTGCCCATGAACCGTGGTGCAATTCGATCCAGCAACAGGGTTCTGCGGATGACGCCGAAGAGTGCGAGGCCTGCAATACCGTGTGTGATCATGTTGACGAGGTGGTAGCTCCAGGTTTCGAGGCCGCTGATGGCGTAGTTGATAGCGAGTGAGATGTCCAGAATCGGTCGCCTTCGTCCTACGATCAAATCCCATGGTGGGAAAAGTTGTCGGATGATGCGCGGTTTTTCAATATGAAATTCATCGTCGAAGAGGAATACGCCGCCGAAGCTGTTCCAGTATGCGGCTACACATGCTGCGACGAGGATTACCACTACCATCCATAGACGTCCGTCGCTGCTTGTTTGTTGCTTGGTTGTGGCGTTTCTGGTTGCGTTTTTTGCCTTTTTTTTACGTCTGTTATCCAATGCTAACTCCTGTTGCATGGTCTCTGTCGGTCGATCTTCTGTGAGGTGTTTCCGGTCATTGGATGCCCAGTGCTTCATTTTGCAACTGCCTGCAGCGAGCCAGTCCGCGACGCCCCTCCTGGAGGTCCGGATTCAACTGCATTAACGTTTCGTAGGCATCGATTGCTTCATCGTATCGTCCGAGAAACATGAGTGTTTGGGCGAGATGAAGGTGGGCTGACAGCATGTTTGGGTTTAATTGTATTGCTTGCTGGAGATGCTCCACGGCTGCGTCCTTGTCTCCTGAAAACGCGAGTGCCAGCCCCAGGTCTGCGTGGACATTTGCAGTCCGCATGCCTGCCTGCATCGCTCTGCGGTAGTATGGGACAGCCTGCCCGGGTTTCTTCTGTTGTGCGTATACCAGTCCGAGATGGTAGAGCGTTTTGGGTGACTTCGGGTTTAGATTTATGGCTGCTTCCAGCGTTTCTTTTGCGGCCTGGAGGTCGCCTGTGCGCATGTATGCGAACCCCATTGCGCCCATAGTCACCGCATTGTCTGGTTCCAGTTCTGCTGATCGCTGGAGTGCGATGACTGCGTCAGCTGGTTGCGCCATGTCCAGAAATGCGATGCCTACGTTGAAGTGTGCGCTGGCGTATTTTGGGTCCAGCCGAGCCGATTCCTGGAATGCTGCCAGGGCTTTCTTTCGCTGTCCGCGTGCTCGAAACAGGTTTCCAAGTTCCAGATGTGCTTTTGCGTGGTGTGGTCCGACCCGGACCGTTTCTGAGAATGCTTTTTTTGCGTCGTCCCACCGTCCCAGATCCTGATATGCCTTGCCCAGGTTGTAGTGTGCACTGACGTACTTTGGATTGTATAGAATTGCTTTTTGAAAATGGGGGATGGACTCTTCCACGTCACCTGCATTCAGGATCTGCTCGCCGAGATTGTAATGTCCACGGGGGTTCTCGGGGCGTTTTGAAACGACATCGGCCCACATTGATCTGCCTGTCGCGTAGACGCGGTTGCGATAGCTCGTGGTGATGCCCAGGGTGGCGGATATTGCGATGATGAGTGTTATGCTTGTGGCGGTTTTTGCGTGTGGTCCCAGGAAGCCCCGTTGCTGAATTCGGTTCAGGATGTATGTGGTGGCAGCCAGGAGCAGTATGATTACACCTGCGAGCGGGAGGTACATGCGATGCTCGTAGGCCAGGTCTTTGATGGGGATTACACTTGAGGTTGGGGCGAGGATCAGGAAGAACCATGCTCCGATGAATCCGATCCAGGATCGTCGGAGGATTCCCCACAATGTTCCTGCGAGGAGGGAGAGGATGATCAATCCCTGGATCAGGAAATCTCCGATCCCGGTTGCCACAGGCCAGCCGTAATCAAGACAGAGTCCGACCGGGAGGATGGTCAGTCGGATATAATGGAGCAGGACGCCTGGCTGACTGATTAGATATTCGAGCGGTGTGACGGATGCGACATGAAACCCTACGCTTGCTCCTCTGTTTTGTGGTCCTGAAAAAACGCCACCGACGATCCCCATGGGTATGAGCAGAAGGAGGGTTCCGAACAGTCCCAGATACAAACCCCAGCGTCTGCGTATTGCTTCGCCGATGGAGCGTGACAGGAATATCCAGTCGTAGAGGAATACCATTGCGGGTGCAGAGATCATGACGGCTTTGCTTGCCATTCCAGACGCACAAGCGAGCACCGCACAAGCGTACCATATGCGTCCCCCGCGTTCGCTGCCGCGGATCGCGGTGTAGAGGGTCAGCATATAAAACAACCCCATCATCGACTCCGCGCGTTGAATGATGTAGGTGACGGACTGGGTGTTTAGCGGATGTATCACCCACAGGAGTGCGGCTGCAAATGCCATCGACGCTGAGGATTGCGCGAATCTATCTCGCATGGCTGGCGTCAGCATTGTCCGGCGGATACATCCGAACAATGTCAGGGCTGTGAGGAGGTGTATCGTCAGATTGACGAGGTGATAGCCCCATGTGTCCAGCTCGCCCAGGGCGTAATTCACTGCGAGGGAAAATGTGACGACCGGTCGCCGATCGCCGATCAGGAATTTCGTTATCGGGCTGAGCGATCGGATTTTTTCGTCGTTGATGATCCAGAGGTCATCGTCGAACATGAAAGCTCCGGAGAAGCTGCTCCAGTAGACCGCCACGCCCGCCAGGATGAGTGTGACGGGCATCCATATTGACATGCCACGGGCGACCGTCGCATTTTGATCTGGGATCGACTCAGCGTTCTTACCGATCGATTTTTCATCGCGTCGATCGGTCAAATGCTTCTTATCCCGGCGTTTCCGCTTCGTACTCACTCCCCACGCCCTCCATTGATCGCGTTTACGCACGCGTTCAGTCGTTGTGTGATTTCTGTTGCGTTCGGACGGATGGCCAATGCTTGTCTGTATGCGTTGGCCGCTTCGTGAAAACGCCCCTCTTTCTCGAAAGCGAATCCGAGTCCGTAGTAAGCCAGGTGGTAGGTCGGGTCCACCTCAGCCGATGCCCGATAGTGTTCGATCGCTTCCTCCATCGCATTTCGTCGGAGCAGGCTGTTTGCCAGATTGTAATGTGCCCTTGTTCGCACAGAGGTTGCGGCAGCGTTGGGTTCGAGTGCGAAGACACTGCGGAATGCGTCCATGCCTTCATCCTCGCGTCCGATGTTTATCAGTGCATTTCCCATATTGACGTACACACTCGCAAAATCCGGTTTCCAATGCAATGCCTTTTTGAAGGCTTTTACAGCTTCCTCGTTTCGCCCGAGCATTGCCAATATGCGACCCCGCTGATTGTGTGCCTCCGCGCCCTGCGGTTTCACGGCGATGGCTCGATCCAGAGCGTTCAGGGCAGGTTCCAGTTGATGCAAGTCTGTGAGCGTCACGCCGAGTGTGTACAGTGCCCGAGCATGCTGAGGTTGCAACTCCAGTGCCCGCCGCACAAGTTGCAAGCCCATTTCCGGTTTCCCCGATTCTGTGTAGGCGGCTGCGAGATTGGCGTAGGCATTTGCGAAATCCGGCTTGATCGCCACAGCCCGTTCACCGTATTGAATCGCTTTATCGTGTTGTCCCGCTCTTGAGTATACGGCAGCGAGATGATCCAGCGCCCGATGGTTTTCAGGTCGACTGGCGACGACATCAGACCACATCGCAAGATCGCTGCTGTACACTTCATTTCGTCGGATGGTCTGGGAACCCAAAGCGACACTGGCAGCCAGCACAATCAGCATCCCGATGGCGTTGCGCGCAATGTTCTGCTTTGGGAGTAATTTTTGCAATAACCAGTAGCCACCTGCAGGAATCACAATGGCTATGGCTGCCAGAGATAGATACATGCGATGTTCAAACGCCAGGTCCCGGATGGGTACGATGCTTGAGGTTGGCGCCAGGATGACGAAAAACCATGCTCCCGCGAAACCCCACCACTGACGCCGCCACACGCCCCATGCAGAGAGTGTCAGCAAGCCCAGGATGACGAGTGTGGGAAGGATGATGTCAGCCAACCCCTGTGCGACTGGCCAACCGTAGTCCAGACACTGTCCTGTTGGCCATAGGGACAATCTCAGGTAGTGCAGAATGACTCCGGACTGACTGATCGCGTAATCGACCGGTGAGTGGTCCCGCAATCCAAATCCGACCGAAGGGTCCGTCCCCGTGGCGGGTGCGAAAATGTTACCGACCACACCGGTCGCGATCAGCCAGACCATCGTGGCTGCCAGTCCGAGGTATAGTTTCCAGCGTTGCTGCCATGTTCCACGCCACGATTTTGCGAGAAAAACCGCATCGTACATCCACACGACGATCGGTGCTGTGATCATTGCGGGTTTGCTGCCCATTCCGAGCAAACACGCCAACACCGCGCCCGCGTACCATGCGTGAGACCAGGGCGATTTCGATATGCTTCCTGCGCATGTCGCACCCCGTATGACACAGTAGAGGGTCAGCAGATAAAACAGGCCCATCATTGACTCGCTGCGCTGGATGACATAGGTCACGCTTTGAGTTTGCAGCGGGTGAACGATCCATAGTATTGACCCGGCGAACGCCCATCCAACCGCCACTCGACCTGCAATGCCCATCAGAATCGCGGTCCGTCTCAGTATGCTGAATAATGTCAGCCCGGCAGCGATGTGTGTGACGAGGTTGAAGAGGTGAAATCCCCACGGATCCATGCCGCCAAATGCGTAATTCATCGCCAGCGATGCGAACAGCACTGGTCGGCGTTGTGTGACCAGGTCGGAGAGTGACCAGTCTGTCAGCAGGTGTGCTTTTTCGAGGATGTGTCCTTTGTCGTCGAACAGGAATACACCGTGGAAGCTGTTCCAGTAGACAGCGACTCCGGCACTCATCAGGATCAGGCAACTGAGCAACGCCCATCGTGCGGAATGCTCATGTGTTGGCGCCGCCCCATTTGTTGGCGCTGCCCCATTGTCGGGCGTTGCGGTCCGTGCTGATGTGGTATTTCTTTTGGGTCTGGTTCGCTTGCTCAAGGTTTAACCTCCACCAGACATAGAGGCGAGTGCTCGTTTTGCGGGAATATGGTCTGGTGCTAATCTGAGCGTTGCCCGATATTGTTTCTCGGCGTCCGCCATACGTCCCTTTGCGTGATAGGCCAGTCCCAGGTTAAATTGTGTGTTCACATTTCGTGGATCGCGCCGCAGCACCTCCTCGTAGGCTGCGATCGACGCGTCATATTTTCGCAATCTGTGCAGGGCGACTCCAAGATTGGACCGGGCTGTGATATGGTTCGGGTCGAGTTTCAGCACCTGCTCATACGCGTCAACCGCCTCTGCAGTCCGCTGCATGGCTGTCAGTGTTTGCGCTCGTCCGAAGTGTCCGTGCAGCAGATTGGCATCCAGCGCCAGGGCGTGATCGTAGGCATCGACCGATGCCTGCAGGCGTTTCAACTTGAAGAGTGCGTTTCCGAGATTGACGTATGGGGCTGCGTCGTCTGCATCCACGAGAATGGCAGCTTCATATGCCTTGACCGCATCCTCTATCCGCCCGACTTTGCTGAGGGCGAATCCCAGGCTTCCATATGCGCGTCCGTTGCGGGGGCTTGTCGCGACGACATTTTTCCACATGGCGATGTCGTCTGCGTACAGTTTATTGCGTTGCACGGTTGCGTAGGACAGCCCGCCCGTTGCGATCAGGACCATCATGATGCCGACGATTGTACGATGCGGGGTTGCGAGGTTGAATCGTCCGATCATCGCCTTCAGGACGAGTATCGCCCCTGCGATGACAGCCGCCAGTGGCAGGTACATTCGATGCTCAAACGCCAGGTCCATGATGGGTACAAAGCTCGATGTCGGCGAGAGAATCACAATGAACCATACGCCTAAGAAACCGATTCGTGGTTGGCGCACGAGCGCGATCCCGGTGCATATTACGAGCATCCCGAGCAGGGCTGCCGGTAGCCACACCTTTGATACGCTGCCTGTATCGGCGACCGGCCACTGGTAATCCAGACACTGTCCGACGGGCCAGACGCTGAGTCGGAGATAATGAACGATCACGCCTGGTTGTGTGCGTGCATACTCCCAGGGTGTGACCGTATTGACGCTGAACCCTGCTGCTGCATGTTCGCCCCCACCGTCAAACAATACGTTGCCAGCGACGCCGAAGAGGAACAGCACGCTCCATGTCGCGGCCAATCCTGCATAAAGTCCTTTGCGTTGTGAGATGGTCGCTCGCCACGACGACGTTAGAAAAATACGGTCATATATGAAAATCACCAGCGGGGCTGTAACCATGACAGCCTTGCATCCCATGCCCAGTGCACACGCGGCGATCGCTGCTCCATACCACCATCGTCGTCGCCTGGGAAGTGTTGATCGCACGCCCCGGACGACGCAATACAGTGTCAGCAGATAGAACAGTCCCATCATCGACTCTGCCCGCTGTGCCACATAGGTGACACTTCCGGTTTGAAGGGGATGCACGCACCATAGGAGTGCGATGACGCTCGCCCAGCATGCTGCTGACGCTTGTGTGCAACGGGTTGATGTCTCGTTGAGTGACACATTGTTTCGCATCGTTTCGAACACGACACCGAACAGGGCAACTGTGGCTGCGAGGTGAATCAACAGATTGAACAGATGATATCCAGCGGTCTGCTCGCCGCCCGTTGCATAATTGAACCACAGCGACAGCGACACAACAGGTCGGGCACTGCTCAGGACCATCGAAAGCCAGTCCCCCGACAGCATGGCTGCCTTATTGGATGCAAGGTGCTTGAAATCGTCCAGCAGAAACAACCCCGAAAAGCTGCTTGCGTACACACCCGCACAGACGCCAGGTACGAGCAGTACCAACCATCCCCAGCCCATCGCCTGACCGTTTGACGTTGCGTGCGCACCACCGCCACGCACCTGTTCCTGTGTTGCTCGAATTTTTCGTTTGCGTCGCCCCATATAGTGTTTGCTCGTATCTTGTTGCTGAATAGTTCGGCGATCGATTACCAACCCTGACGTTTCAACGCGGCGGACAGTGCGTTATCAGCTGGCGTGAAATTCGGGTTTACACGAAGTGCCTCGCGGTAATGTTCAATCGCTTCCTCGCTTCTGCCAGCCTGCTCCAACGCCATCCCGAGATTCACCCGCGCGATCACATGGGTACCGTCTGCCTGCACTGCTCCTTCGTAGGCTGCGATGGCATCATCCAGTCGTCCTTGACCAAGCAGAACATTTCCAAGATTCGTCCGCGCTCTAACATGCGACGGTGAAATTGCAATGACAGCTTCGTAGGCCTGCATTGCCTCCTCCGCCCTGCCTGCCTGATTGTACAAATTTCCCAGGTTGTATCGCGCCGCGACCTGCTCCGGATTGCTCTGGACGATGGAGTCCAGCATGCGCATCGCTTCCTGTGGTGAGCCAGTTCGTCCAAGTGTTGTCGCAAGATTTACGCGTGCCTCAAGATGGTCCGGTTCGGCGACCAGGGCTGCTTCATACTGCTCGATCGCCTCTTGAAATCGCCCCATCCCCGCGAGTACATTTCCAAGCTGATACGCCGCACCGGCATGATCCGGTTGACGTTTTCTGGCTGCACGCAGCAGGTTTTCCGCTTCTTCGAGCGATCCAAGCTCAGCAAAAGCAGCACCAAGCGCAGACATCAGCACCACGTCTCCAGGCGTCACCTTCAGGGCTTTACGCAAATATGGGACCGCCTCCTGATGACGCCCCGCATCGACCAGTGCAGCTCCCAGCTCAGCGGCTATCTTGTCGGAGGCGGGGTTCAGGCGGGAAGCTCTCTTTATCGCCGCCAGACCCTCCTCCAATCGACCCAGTCCCATCAAAACCTTGCCAAGTCCCAGCTCGGCGTCGGCGTATTGGTCAGATTGTAGAATCGCGTTTCGGTAGGAGTCCATCGCAGATTCCGCATCCCCGAGGAATACAAATTCACGTCCGAGATTGTAGTGTGCTCGCGGGTTCTCAGGTCTCTTCTCGATCACGTCCTGCCACATCGTCAACGCACTGGCATAATCATGATTCCGAACCGACGTTCGTACCCCCAGCGAAATCGCGACAACCGCGACGAGGACCGTCAGGATCACTCCGCGGTGCGCATCCTCCAGGCCTGCACGTCGAAACAGGGATCGCATGGCTGCGTCCACACCAAATACAACGATGACAATCACGCCAGCCAGAGGTAGATACATGCGGTGCTCGACGGCTAAGTCCCGGATGGGGATGATGCTCGATGTCGGTGCGAGAATCGCAAAAAACCACACCCCGGCAAAACCCCACCACCTCCGGCGTATCAACCCGAGGGCTGTGGCGATCAGCAGTGCGAGTACCAATGCACCAGGCAGCGCGATCTCGCCAGTCTGCTGTGCATAAGGCCACCAATAATCCAGAACCAGTTCGTCAGGCCAGACGCATAGTTGGAGATAATGGATCAGGACACCCGCCTGTGATAGCAGATAGGTGACAGGCGACAATCCCCGATATCCCAGCCCCACGGTCGATCCGGATTCTGCCGAAAACACGTTCTGCACGACACCGCAAAGCAAAAGCACCAGCCATGTCGAAGCCAATCCGGCGTACAATCCGCGACGACGCGATAACGCTCCCAGCCACGCCCCAGCGAGAAACGTCGCATCGAACGCCAGGACGACGATCGGAGCGATCACCATGACGGGTTTGCTTCCCATTCCCAGTGCGCACGCGACAACGGCAGCGACGTACCACATCCTGCCCCGCAGCGCACACGCTCCACGAAGGACGCAATATAGCGTCAGGAACAAGAACATGCCCATCATGGATTCGGCCCGCTGGGTGAGATAGGTGACGCTTTGCGTCTGGAGCGGATGCAGAACCCAGAGCAGTGCGACCACCCCGGCGTAGCGATCCGACGATGCATCAAAACGTCCGGCCCATCGGGCGAGCATCAGAGTACGTCGAACGACGCCAAACAGTGTGAGCGCTGCGATGACATGGATCACGATGTTGAAAATGTGGTAACTTCCCACATTCAGACCACCAGCTGCATAGTTGACTGCCAGCGACAATGCGACGACAGGACGCGGACCATGACCGAGTACGGTGGCAAGATCACCCATGTGGCGGATCGAAGGGTTCTCCACAATCTGCTGGGTATCGTCGAATACGAACGCCCCCCCCAGACTGTTCGCATACGCAAAAATACCGGCCAGGGCGACCAGAACGATCCACCACGACCACCCGGCAGCCGCAGTCTCGATCAGCGGTGCTTGCGATGAAGACGGTGCAGCCAGGTCGCTTCCTTTATTCGATTTACGTCGTCGCCGACTCATCTGCTCAGTTCCATATTCAAATACGCCTCACTCCAACTCGGCCAACGCACGCCGCGCATCCGCATGATCCGGGTTTAACCGCAACACGGTTTCAAATGCGACACGCGCCCGGTCCTTTTTTTCCTGCGCAGCGAAAATCCGCCCGAGGCTGTAATGCCCAGGAACATACAACGGATCGAGCTTCACCGCCTCCTCCAGTGCGATGATGGCTTTTTCCGTGCGACCGACACCAGACATCGCATTGCCCATATTACCCCACGCCCGCACATATCCAGGATCCTTCAAGAGTAACTCATGATAGGCTTCGATACCATCCTGCACCCGTCCCGATCGGACCAGTGCATTTCCAAGGTTGTACCGGGCATCGATCGCATCGGGATCGAGATCCAGAGCAGTCTCGTAACAGGAAATGGCCTCCTCGAACGCACCCTGTCTCGACAGAAACCGACCCAGTTCGATCCACGCGCGACCGTACTGTGGATCAGTTTCGATCGCTTTCCGGAGCATCGCAACCCCTTCATCCTGGCGGCCCAGCTCGCCGAGGCATTTTCCAAGATTGTACGCGGAGGGAGCATGTTTGCCCCAGAGCTTGAGGGAGGCGCTGATATGCGCAACAGCCAGATCGCAACGACCCGCCTCAGCCAGGATTTTACCAAGGTTGTATTGAGCGTCGGCGTATCCGGGATCGAGGTCGATCGTTTTCCGAAACATGTTGACAGCGGGAATATTCTGATGATCGTCGAAGAGCGCAGTCCCGAGGTTGTACCATCCCCGAGGGTTCTCAGGTCGCCTCGTGGCTACATCCTCCCACATGCGGATCCGACTGGAATAGACCGTGTTTCGAGCGATCGTGGCAGTCCCCAGGGCGATCGTTGCAGCGAGCGCAAGCACCGCACCTATGCGCGTGACCGGAACCCTCCTCCAGGAGGATATGCGATTCAGCAACTCGGCCACACCGCCGACAATCAGCACCACCACGCCCGCCAGTGGAAGATACATCCGATGCTCGAATGCGAGATCGCGGATCGGGACAAGGCTTGACGTTGGTGCGAGGACGATAAAGAACCAGAGGCCTGCGAATCCCGCCCAGTATCGCCGCACATACGCCCAGATGCTGCCCGCGACCAGTCCCGCGATCACAATCAGTGAGACAAGAACATCACGCACACCGTCCGCAACCGGCCAGCCGTAATCCAGACACAATCCTACAGGCCAGACCGATAAACGCAGATAATGGAGAAGGATTTCTGACTGGCTGATGAGGTATCCCCACGCGGACGTACCTTTCACGCCAAAACCCACCGTCCGCCATGCGTCGCCGGAACCCCAGACGCTCCCAAATACGCCACATAGCACCAAAACCAACCACGTCACGGCGAGTCCCGAATACAAAACCCACCGTCGTCGCAATGCTGCCCGTAGCGATCCGGCGAGAAACATACCATCAAACAGAAGCGTCACGACCGGCGCGGTGACCATGACAGCCTTGCTGCCCATCCCCAGTGCACACACCAGCACGGCAGACAGGAACCACCACGGCCCCGTCCGCCTGTTTCGATCCGCACCAGCACCGCGGACGACACAATAGATCAGCAGCAGATAGCAAAGTCCCATAAGTGACTCGCTCCGCTGAACCACATAGGTCACAGATTGCGTATTCAGAGGATGAACGCCCCAGATGAGCGCGGTCCAGAACGCCACCCACACAGATCCACAGCCCATACCGAGTAGCACCACCGTCCGCCGAACAACGCCAAAGAGCGTCAAAGTCGCCAGCCCGTGGATCAGGATATTGACGAGATGGAACCCCGCGACTGGATCCAGACCGCCCGCGATCGCGTAGTTTACTGAGAATGTCACATCCACCACCGGACGCCGACTCCCCGAGATGCTGTCCCAGATTGGCCACAGCGATCGAATCCGCTCATGGCCCACAATATGGGCGAGGTCGTCGAAGAGAAATACGCCACCGAGGCTGTTGGCATAGACGCTGCCAACGCCCAGAATCAAGGCCGCAGGCACCCACCATCGCCATCCGTCCGGCGATCTCTCCGCAGTATTCTTCGATTCCAGATCACACATCGCCCACACAGTATACACCAGCCGCCCCATATCGCTGCCTGCAATACCCCGGCTGCTACGTCCTATAAAACCGCGGAAAGCGCTCAGCGACCTTGGAACATTGGTATTTCGTCGCACAATCAGATACGATCGGAGTTTACCGGGGAATTCAGAACCAAGGAGCAGGACCAGAAGATCCCATGCCCGCTGACGACAACACTGCAGATTGCATCCTTTCCGAAAACGTACGCCGCGACGTTTTCGTCGTCATCGCTGCCTACAACGAGGAGCGTGCGATCGAGGAGGTCGCTGGCGGTGTCACAAAGCTCTATCCAAACGTCGTCGTCGTCGATGACGGTTCGCGCGACAGAACCTTCCAGGCCGCTCAACGCGGAGCATCCTTCGTCCTGCGTCACGCCGTCAACAGGGGGCAGGGGGCTGCGCTCCAGACCGGCATCGCGTTTGCCCTGAGCAAAGGGGCGAAATTCATCGTCACCTTCGACGCCGACGGTCAGCATCGCGTCGAAGACATCCAGCATATGGTCGCACCCATCGCAAAGCGCGATTGCGATATCACCCTCGGTTCACGCTTCCTGGGCAACACCATCGACATGCCGACCTCCAGAAAAATCACCCTCAAACTGGGCATGCTCTTCACGAGATTCGTCAGCCAGATCGACCTCACCGACGCCCACAACGGCTTCCGGGCATTCTCCAGGCGGGCCGCCGAAAAAATCGACATCAAGCTCGATCGAATGGCCCACGCCAGCGAAATCATCGACATCGTCCAGGCAACGGGTCTCCCATACCGCGAAATCCCGGTCGAAATCCGATACACCGAATACTCCCTCGCCAAGGGGCAATCCGCATCCGGAGCGTTTCGCATCGTCATCCAGTATCTGCTCGGGAGGGTCCTGCAATGATCCAGCTCACCACCCTGATCGCCGAAATAGCACCACTCAGCACGCCCGATCCCGCGCATCAAACATCACAGCACGCGACGCTTTTTCAGATCATTCTCGTCGCGGGGGCGGCGTTTCTACTCATCGCGACGATCGTGGCTGTCATCAAGGGCTGGGCGACAAGACGCGAAGGATTGCTATGGGCAGTCGTATGCGTCGCAGCCGGTGTCACCGTGTCCAATCCGGGAATCATCGGAAAACTCGCCAAGGGACTGGGTATCGGTCGAGGGGCCGACCTTTTACTCTATATCGCGGTCGTCGTGATGCTGATCGGTTTTCTGATGGTCTACACGCGGTTGCGTCAGATTCGCCGCGAGATGACACTCCTCGTCCGAGAATTGGCGATCCGCGACGCCGTCACCTCCTCGCAGACCGACACGCCAGACGGCAGACATGCAACGTAATGACGGGTAGTGGAGTGAATGACGGAGAGTGCAATGACAGACGGGCAGGCAATAGAATGAGGACTTGCCATACGGGTCACCACAACCCCCTCGGTCTCATTCGCCAGCCCAGCAGGCTTCAATAAAACGCTTCATTCCCGGGCACCTGTCATTCCTCGCAATCGTATGATATGTCTTCGCAAGTTCTCTCACATTGTCCAAGAAATCAACATCCAGGCATTCGCCAGCATTGTGTAACATCGCAACCCACTCGCATATTTCCCAGACACTCACCGTCGAATCCGCAACCGACTCCCGCAGAACTTCCAGCGAACGCGAGCAATACTGAGCATCCCCATGCGACAGCAGCGATGCAGCCACGCCACCCCGTGTTTCCGGGTTGGGACTCGAAAAGAGCACTTCGATCGCATCTTCAACCCCCTCAACCCCGTACAATTGTAGATAGCGATGAAGTGCGATCCCCCGCGCCCGTACACCAACGCTGTTGGCTATCATTCCACCCAGGAACTCACGCTGACCCGGTACATCGTAGTATTTCAAAAGCTGCAACATCGCATAACTGTTTCTGGAGCGGCCTTGAGGACCAATGGACTGCGAAATCATCTCCCTGTATTCATCAAATGTCCGACCGCCTTTCGCAGAAAGCGTCACGAACATCAATATCTGGTATCCCTCAAGCCAGCGTGCATTCGCAAAACGCTTCGCCATCCACCGCCGCACCTCAGCATGCCCCTCAGCCAACCCCTGTAAATCCTCCCATGCGACTCGTTGCCCTCGCTCGGTACCAAGGAGTGGCAGCAATCGCCGGAACTCCACCACAGGGTCAGCCAACGGGTCAACACGCTGCGGATCAGCAAGAAGCACCGGCTCTTCCCATCGCCACGACACAACCCCCACCCCAGCGATCGCCAACATCGCCAAAACCCGTGCTGCGATCGCAATGACGCTACGCCTCGATGACATCCGCACCACACTCCGGACACCGCCCGCTCTCATTCAACGTCAAATCATACCCGCACACCACGCAACCATGCTCCGGGCATCGCTTGTCAGACCCGGCAAACACGTTGACAATCACCAATATCGAACACAGTGTCGCACCACCCGCCAGCACGATCCACATCTTCCCCACAGAAATGATCCCAAGCGAACCGGGGATATACGGAATACAGCGCAGGACGACCAGCACAACATAAAACCCAACCACAAGCAACACACGCCTGCGATCAGAAACACCACGCACAAAGATGACATACATCAACGCAAAAAAAGGACCACCCACCACCAGAACAGCCAACGCAATCCCAGCGATCCACATCACCGCAGAGAGTGATACTCCAGAGGACGCAAGCAATGAACAGGGCGAACCCATGGCGGCGATCAACTCCAAAGAGCTCTATCCCTCCCTAACAGTTGCAACATCAGCACCACATTCCTCAACCATCCGCGACACCCGCAGCGTCCGCCCACGCACCCCCCAGGCGCACAAACCCAAGCTCCCCACCAGACCGCACCTGCCCATACGCCCACCCGCGACGCGGCACGCGCACGTCGATGGCTTCATCCCATACCCATCGATCGCCCGCAATCGTGGCAGACATCGTGATCCGACTCTGTCGAACAACACGCTTCCCAACCATCAGCACCAGCCACGCCCGCGTCACAACCTTCGACCCTTCCCGCCGCACAACTCCATCAAGCGCCTCCGCAGACAACCGAACCCCCACCCGCGACCCGATCCGCTGCATCGGAAACAGAACCCGGCACACCCGTAAAAACGTCCGCCCCGACACCGCCCGACCATTCGTCACATACCGCGTCGTATGCGTCTGATCCCGCAGATACCGACCAAGATCATTCGCAGCAAATCCCCCAAGTCGATTCGACCACATCTCACGAACACGCTCGCAATCGCACTCATCCACGCCAGCCTCAAATCGAAGTTCACCCAACGAAGCCCGGGCAGCCCACACCACCGCACTTTCGACACGGCCAGCACCATCGACACGGCCAGCACCATCCAATACCTCACTCATCGCCCATCGCCTCCGCATCAACGCCTTCATCCCGCACCCGCTTCAACCCAACCACCCGCACCAGCACCATCCCACCAACACCAACCATCGCGACCACGAACCAACCCTTCGCAAACGCAACCGCACTCACCACGCAAAACGCAGCAAGCACGACCATCCACCAGAACCGTCCTCGTCCACCATCCATCCCCCCATTCTACACGATCTAAAATCCAGTGCAGCCCCAATTTCATGGCAACCCATCACACCAATATCCGCGCATAAAAAAAGCGCAACGAAACCATAATCCCGTCACGCAATACCCTGCAACCAATACGTCTCAATTGAATCAAATTCGATAAAGCACGGGTGCCCCATCCTTGAGCGAAGCGGAAGGGTGGGGGACTGACGAATTTCGTCGCACCGTCCCAACCCACAACGCCTCTAAGTCGTCACGCACGTCTCCTTGTACCACGCAACATACCGCTCGATCCCGTCCGCAAAATCCATCGTCGGATCATAACCAAGCTCAGCCTTCGCCCGGCTGATGTCCGCATACGTCACCTTCACGTCCCCCGGCTGCT
>JAJRYY010000160.1 GCA_024275565.1 Planctomycetota bacterium | reverse complement strand
TCTTGAGGCCGCCGGTGCCGAGGGTCCAGGTATCCGAGGCATCGATGCGAACGAAGCGGTCAGGAACCTTGGAGTTGGCATGACCCTCAAAGGAAAGGCAGACCGAGGCAGTATCAACTGCGATCCGACTCGACTGATTCAAATGCCGAGCGTCGTCAGTAGCTTGGGGAATGGCTCCAGTGAACCAGTTGGCTGGAACACTCCAGTTGCCGTCGTTGTTGCTTGACCAATCGACATTTCCTGCGAAAACCGTAGACGCCGTGATCACACAGATACAAATCGTCCGATGAAGAGTTGAGTATGACATAATTGACTCCGTTTCGTTTGTTGGTTTTCCCCTACGGGGAAAGCTAGCTCGGGCGGGTTCGGATACGAGCCGGGCCACCCACAATTTTTCTCAAGGGATTCGCCGTAGTTGCTTCGCGTGGCCTCATTTCCCGACGCGTGACGTGGTGAGTACGTTCTATTAGGGGAGGCAATCCGGGACCAACGCATCCGGTCCTATGAATGCCGTGTTGAATGAGATCAAGTCTGCCATGTCCACATCGCCGTCTTCATCGAAGTCGGCGTGGGTGCAATCGGCGAGAAATCCTCCTGTCGGACCGTTGCTCGATCCGGTGAAGCAGTGCTGCATCATCGCGTAATCAAGGAAATCAATTTTACAATCTCCATTTGCGTCACCTTTAGGCGATATTTTTCGCATCATGTACAGAGATGTCCATCCCAGAGTGTCGTGGAGACCGCGCCAAGTAATCTCACCACGGTTGTTGATCGCGCCAGCGCCGAAGGTGTAAATGTCGCTACTGAGTACATACTCCGCATCGCCGAATCGAACGATGATGCGCCATAGTTCCGCTTGTTCAT
This sequence comes from Planctomycetota bacterium, assembly GCA_024275565.1. Classification (GTDB taxonomy): domain Bacteria; phylum Planctomycetota; class Phycisphaerae; order UBA1845; family UBA1845; genus JAJRYY01. The sequence continues at coordinate 1,196 of JAJRYY010000160.1, read as the reverse complement.
CCCATCGAATATACATCAACTCGCCGGAATTATTTATTCTTGGAGCTCGCTCGTCCTGATCGGTGAGCTGTATGACTCGGCCGTCATCCCACAGATGTACACCTGGTTGGCTATCGCACCAGACTATTTGCTCGCAGTCGTTGATATCAGGTGACTGAGTCTGGGTAGACTCGTCGGTAAGTTCTGTAATTTCCCCATCAGGTGTTCGATGCATAATTGTCGATGTCCAAGGGGACGTTAGGAAGTCGTATCGAACCCACACTAACACCCCATCACTATTTATTCGTACAACTGCGTTTGAGAGGCCGTTCGAAGTGATTTGGTTCGTGGATCGACCGTCGTAAAAAAATAATTCGACGTGTGTGAAGTTGCCAGAGAAGTCATCTGAGAAAACGACACGGCTGTTATTTCCTACGACGGGCGTACAGTCTCCCTCATTTGCGTCAAGAACGATCTCCTGAGTCCCTTGAAGGAAAACGATATCGCCAGCGTCACCTGCGAAAAGGCTACGGATGAATACGAAATCACCACTGTTGCTCAGGGTTGGGTTTACCTCATATGCCTCGTCATCCGTTACCTGATAGAACCGGCCGTCCCGGAAAATGCGTATATTTGAGACGTCGGGAGGGAATGAAGCTGACCAGATGACGTCGGAGCGGTCGTTGATGTCGGGTCTTGAGTGGATGGCTAAGTCGTTGGGGGCTGTTAGCCGGACCACTTCGTACCCCGGTGGTGGCCCCTGAATGACCTCAACGGGCGGTCCCGTAGGAAGCTCTCCCGCTCTCGCCGAACTGCCAATCCCCGTAGCCATCGAAATATGGCAGATCATCAAAATCGCTGTGAAGCCTCTAAGAATGATCATCGGACGATATCTCCAAAGGTAGGTTGTTCCGTGGCCCCGCCGTCTCCGCATATTCTACACGACCGTCAAAGTCGTTATCAAGCATAAAATAAGGAAAACACAGGATATATATAGTCAAATGTTCGGTCGCACCAATCGTGAAACTCAACGCGATCAGTTGACAACAAGCTGGACGGCATTGTCGTCAATCACCCAATCGCCATCCGCAATATCGACAGCCGTCACTCTGGAGTTGTCGTTCATGTTCCAGGTTCCCCGATCGATGGTATCTTCGCCGACGAATTCTGAATCATCGAACATGTCCCAGGTAGCTTCTCTGGTTTTTCCGTTGACG
>JAJRYY010000159.1 GCA_024275565.1 Planctomycetota bacterium | reverse complement strand
CGTGCAGCCAACAAATTCTTCATCTTCACCCTCGCAGGCAGCGTATTAACCTTCGCCGGCGTCCTATACCTCGCATACTTCGCCTACCGCAACGGAACCGACGGCGTCTTCACGCTCGACATCCAGAAACTCACCGAACTGGGCCAATCCGGAGTGATCCCAATAAGCGTCCAGCAGTGGTTATTCATCGCATTCGCCGCAGGTTTCGCCATCAAAGTCCCGTTCTTCCCGGTCCACACATGGCTACCCCTCGCCCACACCGAAGCACCCACCGCCGGCAGCGTCCTCCTCGCAGCCGTCCTCCTGAAGCTCGGAACCTACGGCTTCTTCCGACTCTCGCTACCCATGCTCCCCGAAGCTGCCTACAACCTCGCACCCATCTTCGCCACCCTCGCCGTCATCGGAATCATCTACGGTGCACTCTGCGCATGGGTCCAGACCGACGTCAAAAAACTCGTCGCATACTCATCCGTCTCACACCTCGGGTTCTGCATGCTGGGCATGTTCAGCCTCAAAATGGCCGGAGCAACCGGAGCAGTCCTCTACATGATCAACCACGGCCTATCCACCGGAGCACTCTTCCTCGTCATCGGAATGATGTACGAGCGATACCACACCCGCGACATCAACACCATCGGCGGCCTCGCAAAACCGATGCCCTGGCTGGCGTTCTTCCTCATTTTCTTCACACTCAGCAGCATAGGGCTTCCCGGCCTGAACGGCTTCGTCAGCGAATTCCTCGTCCTCTTCGGAACCGCAACAAGCAACACGACCACCGACGGCCTCCCGGCAGGACCCCTCAGTTTCGCATACGTCATCCCAGCAGCCCTCGGAATCATCTTCGGTGCGGTCTATATGCTGTTCATGTGTCAACGCGTACTGTTCGGACCCCTCAAGGAACCGCCAAACACGCCAGACACCTCCCGCGGCCTGACTCCAGACCTCACTCCCCGAGAAAAATGGCTGCTCACACCCCTGGCGATTTTGTGCGTCATACTCGGCGTATACCCAAAAATCATCACAAGTTCCATGCAGACAGCCATCACCCAGAACGTCTTCTGCCAGTCACCAGCAGAGCATGACACCCTCGCAACAAACTCAGACAATTCAAGCAACTCAGGCAACGCGGACAACACAGACAACACAGACGCCTTCGCCGCAATAGGAACCCTCTTCATGAACACCCCCGGCAACACTGTCGAAGGCAGTGTCATCGAAGGCAGCATCATCGAAGGCAATACCGCCCCCGCGAAAGGCACGCCCAGATGACCATCGCAGATTACGCAACACAACTATCCCCAGAACTCGCTCTCATCGTAGGCGCCTGCATCGCCTTCTTAACAGGCGTCTCAAGAAACATCGCAACAAGATCGCTCGCCGCACCGATCGCATTCACAGCAGTCCTCGCAGCCATCGCCGCCACAGCAATCTACGGCAGACCCATAGACACCCAGCTCCCAGGCCTCCAGTTCACAACCCTCACCCAGTACATCCGCTGGATCACCCTCCTGACCGCACTCCCGCTGATCCTGGTCAACTGGAAGCTACCGGTCGACGGCGAACGCGGTGAGTTCTTCGGCCTCCTCCTCACCTCAGTCGCAGGACTCACCCTCACAGCAGCAGCAAACGACCTCATCGTCCTCTTCCTCGCAATAGAACTCGTCAGCGTCCCGACATACATCCTCGTCGCACTCAGCAGAACCGACACCAGAGCATCCGAAGCATCTGTAAAATACTTCTTCCTCGGCGCACTCTCAGCAGCCATCTTTGCATACGGACTCAGCTTCCTCTACGGGGCAGCCGGCACGACCCTCCTCATCTCAGACACAGCTCCAAACCTCGCAGACAGTTTCGCCTCGATTCAGGGCATGACGCTATACGGAACCATAGGACTCCTCCTCGCCTTCGCCGGCTTATCCTTCAAAATCGGAGCAGTCCCCTTCCACGCATACGTCCCCGACGTCTACGAAGGAGCAGCCTCACCCGTCACCGGCCTGCTCGGATTCCTGCCCAAGCTCGCTGGCTTCGTCGCCATAATAAAACTCCTCACCATCTGCAACTGGAACGTCCCAGACGCAATCTTCTGGCTCATCTGGACCGTCGCCGCCCTCACCATGACGGTCGGAAACGTCCTCGCACTCCTCCAGACAAACGTAAAACGCATGCTCGCATACTCCAGCGTCGCCCACAGCGGATACATGCTCATCGGGCTGCTCGTCGGACCCGCAATTGGCGAAGGCCCCATGCACGACGGCATCGCAGCCATGCTCTTCTACGTCTTCGTCTACGGACTCATGAACCTCGGAGCCTTCGCAGTCCTCTCAGCTCTCAGCAACCATGGTGAAGATTGCGAAACCCTGCGCGACCTCTCAGGACTCATTCGCCGCACACCAGCCCTGGCAATCGCGATGGTCATATGCGTCTTCAGCCTCATGGGTTTCCCCCCGACAGCAGGCTTCCTCGGCAAGGTATACATCTTCTCGAGCGCCGTCTCAGTAGACCCCGCAAACACCTTCCACCAGCCGCTCATCATCCTCGCAGTCATCGGCGTCATAAACTCAGCCATCGCGGCAGCATACTACCTCCGCATCGTATCAGCCTGCGTCATGGGCGACTCAAAATCAGAGCAAGAACCCCGGGGTGGCGCATACGTCCGACTCGCCCTCGGTGCATGTTCGCTGGCAATGATCCTCCTCTTCATCATGCCATCCCTGCTCGCAAACCCAGCAAGGTCCGCAACAACATCCCTGACCGAATCCGGAACAACCACCCTTGCAGGCGCACAGACGGGTGGCCAGGCAGGCGCACAGACGGGTGGCCAGGCAGGCGCACAGACGGGTGGCCCACCTCTTTAGAGGTGGGGGAGACGATGATAAATCGAAACCTCCGCATCAACCCAGCGGACCATTCCCCATCGAGTACTTTAGCTCCACAAACACCGTCGGACACAGCAACATGAAAATCGCCCTCGCACAGATCAACTCAACCGTCGGACACATCGCCGCAAACGAATCAAAAATCATCGACGCGATCCACCACGCCACCAATGAACACGCCGACATCGTCCTCCTCCCCGAACTCGCAATCACAGGCTACCCGCCCAAGGATCTCCTCCTCAGGCAAGCATTCATCCACGCCAATCTCGAATCACTCAACAAAATTGCATCTCAAACACGCGACATCATCGCCATCGTAGGATTCGTCAAGCCAAACGAAGCAGCCAAGGGCATGGGCTTATTCAACGCGGGCGCGGTCTGCTCCGCCGGCACCGTCCAGCACACATTCTGCAAAACACTCCTCCCAACCTACGACGTATTCGACGAACGCCGATACTTCGACACAGACGGATCCACGAATACCTGCAAGGTCAACATCGAAGGTCGCAGCATCACCCTCGGCCTCAGCATCTGCGAAGACCTCTGGGGCGACGACCGCTACTTCACCCGCAGACTCTACAACCACGATCCAATCCAGGACGCCAGATCAGCAGGTGCAGATATCATCCTCAACATCGGAGCATCACCATTTTCAGCAGGCAAACAGCAGCACCGCGCAGATCTTTTCGCAGCAAAAGCAAAAACGCTCGCCCTCCCAGTCGTATACGTCAACCAGATCGGCGGAAACGACGACCTCGTCTTTGACGGATCCAGCGGAGCAATCGACCCATCAGGCAGACTCATCGCACAGGCAAAGTCCTTCGCAGAAGATTTCCTCATCGTCGACCTCGAAAACCCATCCGCAAATCGGCTGGAACCCCTCCCGGACAGGGTAGCAGGCGTCTACGACGCACTCGTCCTCGGCACGAGAGACTACATCCAGAAATGCGGCTTCAATTCCGTCGTTCTCGGCGTCAGCGGCGGCATCGACTCAGCCGTCACAGCCGCTATCGCCGTAGACGCCATCGGACCGGACCGTGTCCACCTCGTCGCAATGCCATCACGCTACAGCAGCACCCATAGTATAGAAGACGCCCAGACCCTCGCAGACGCACTCCACGCAACAATGACAACAGTGGGCATAGAGGAAATCCACACCGCAACAGAACGCGCCCTCGCCCCCCAGTTCGAGGGACGTTCACCGGACGTCACCGAGGAGAACATACAGGCCCGGGCACGCGGCGTGGTTCTGATGGCCATCTCCAACAAATTCAACCACCTCCTCCTCACCACAGGAAACAAAAGCGAAATCGCTGTCGGCTACTGCACCCTCTACGGCGACATGTGCGGCGGATTAGCAGTCCTCAGCGACGTCCCCAAAACCCTCGTCTACCAGCTCGCCAACCACGTCAACCAGATCGCAGGTGCGGAACATATCCCGCAACGCACCATCACAAAACCCCCCTCAGCCGAGCTGCGCCACAACCAGACCGACCAGGACTCCCTCCCCCCATACGACCAGCTCGACGCCATCCTCGAACGCTACGTCGAGCACGAAGAGTCCGTAGCCGACATCATCGCCGCCGGTTTCGACTCGGAAATCGTCCAGGACGTGGTCCGAAAAGTAGACGCTGCAGAGCACAAGAGAAAGCAGGCACCGGTCGGCCTGCGTGTCACAGGCAGAGCATTCGGCGTAGGAAGAAGAATGCCAATCGCCGCAAAATACACATCCCAATAATCACAGGGACGCAGAAAGCGCATTTCGGACCGGATTACGCAGAGAAATTCACAGATTTCGACTTGCAGTGCGGTGGGAGATTGGCTATAGTCATGCGTGAAAGAGAGAAGTGTAGCCGTAGGAGAGAGCGTAGACGTTGACATGGAGCTGACGTTGCCCTGGAGAGAGAAACAGGGTTCGCCCGAACTCGGTATTCCACTTTGTGTGATAATTCGACTTGCTGATAAAGCAGGGCTTTAACCGTATTGCTCGGCTTTGGTTGTTTTTACAACCAGGTTTGCGTGAGTTGTGGTGTCTTTGGAGAGAGAGCCGCCACAATGTAGAGAGAGAGCCACTCCAACGGAGCGGAAGAAGCGACGATATTTGTCGCATGTAGCGCAGACCAATAAGTCAGAGTGAGGAGCAGTGTCAGGCTGAGAGAGCGTTGACACTGCTTCTTTTTTGTACACACATTTTTACAACAAAAGACACTTCCTCACGAACGAGTTGGCCAGTCAGTCATGACTCAGAATAAGTCGGCACGAGTCAGTCGTCTTCGTACAGCGCACGATTACGCAGCTCCTGAGAGCGGGAAATCACATCGTCCGGTAATACCGGTGTTTCCGGGACAAGCTCGAAATGTGCGAGATGAACATCGTGGATTTTGACAGGCCATAAGCAGTCGACGAAAAAATCGATCGGCGGCGTCTGAAACCACGGGCGGGGGGTCTCAAAATGCGTCTGGAGGGTCTCAAATCCTGGCTTTCGGATCACCACGTCGTAATCGCCATACCAGGTGAAATCCCGTGCGACGGGGGTAGGTCCGATTTCCTCATCGTTCAGGAACACCACTGCACCGGCAGGTTCCGTCTCGATGCGGAGCGTGCGACGAACGCAGCCGGATGTGATCAAAACCAGCGCAAGGACGAACCAGCGACACAATAGCAGCCCATGGATACCATGGTCCCGGCGAGAGCATCTACCAACGCAAGCACGAGCGCATCTGGCAAAGCAAGTGAGAATGCATTTGCAAGTGGGACTGTATTTGCAAGTGAGAATGTATTTATCAAAGCAAGGAATCATTTGCCTGCTGTCTCGCAGAAATTCACCGAAACCGTCTGAGATGACGTTCACCAGCGTGGCGACAAGAGAGTGCAACTTTCACTCCTATAACTGGCGCAACACGTTGTTCTGCAGGGTGGGTTTATAGCGGTTGGAGGCGTGTTCTACAAGTCGACCTGTGATATTGAGGTGGCGAGGGCGAGAGGTGTCTGCTCAGATCAGATGCGGCGATTGATGTAGGAATCGCGTGGTAGACCACCCGACGGTGCTGGGGCCGTGGATTCGTGAGGGTCCGGGGTGCACTCAGGGCTCGTGAATTCGACAGGGTCCGGGGATTAGTCAGGGTTCGGGGATTCGACAGGGTCCGGGAATTAGTCAGGGTTCTGGGGTTGCTGCTGGAATTTGTCGGTGGTGGTCAGTTCTATGGCATCGAGTTCGTCCCATATGCCCTGTAGATCCTGCTCGATTTTACGGATCAGGATCAGGGGCTCGCATTTCTCCCAGGCGCGTGCGAGTTTTTCGCGTACATCCGTTCGGTGTGTCTGCAATGCCTTGAATCTGGCACCAGAATTCGTTGCCTGCATGCCTGCTCTCCCCGAAATCCGCCTCAAACTGCAAAGGATTTTCGTCTTTAGAAGTAAAGTCTCAAGAGTTTCTTAAGATACAAATCCGAAGGATGCGCCGGAATTGATAAAGAAAGCGTGCAATTCGGACCTGCCGTGGCGGCGTTGAACTGGGTGGCTGGTCCGAAAACACTTCGGCTGTACAACACGTTGTGTACTGGTTTATGTACTGGTTCAGCGTGAATTACACAAGGACCGGATTGTCCAATTCACCGCTGAATCAGTAACGTTTTCCAAGGTCCGCTCCCTTCAGATCTCCCGCATTGGTCGCCTCCAAGAGGGTCAATGCCATTCTTAGTTGAAATTGCGAACGGCTCCATGGGGTTATGCCACCTGTTCGAGGCAGCCTTTCAAATACGTTTGCAGTGCTGTACGCAAGCGGACCAGCTGCTTGCAGCCACACACCTTGCGTAACCGCGG
>JAJRYY010000158.1 GCA_024275565.1 Planctomycetota bacterium | reverse complement strand
TGCGAAGATGGTCAGACGTCGGACGCTCAGGTGAATCTTGAAGTGGTTGGAGATGAGTTCGTCATCACGGGAGGGTTCACGGGCGACGTCATCACCGTGGACCTGCCCTGTCTGGGGCTGGAGGACCTCACGCTCTCTGCAGATTCTAACGCACTCGGATTTGTGGCGAAGCGCATCAACAGCAACAGCGCCACAAACTATGTACAGGTTTTGAAGGATACGGGTATTTTCTACTATGTCCCGACGGCTGTTGGTACCAGCACCCTGACTGTGACCGGGATGAACTCCGCAGGAGAATCCGTCGAGATCGTGGTGAAGTTCGAGAATGTTGCAGAGGGTTATTCCAGGACAGGGCCGAACAGCGTTGGGACGGGTACTACGCAGATAGATCGTCATAGGCAGCAACAGCGACTGAAGCATTTCGGGTTCCCTGGTATGAACGCCCTGCCGCTGACAGTCAATGGTCTGATTGGCAGTGGTAACTCGAACACGCGATGGGCGATTGGTCTGTTCAACGCAGCCGTCACGAACAGCGACCATGGTTCAAGCAGTAATATCAATTCACAATTCATCAACGCTGTGAATGCTCCGCGGTGGAAAATGATCGGTTCCCCTGGCGGGTATGGCTATCAAGGCGGCGCAGAACAGTATGGGACCAATTGGCTTGAGGAGGTGCTCGATGCGGCGGCGAGCGCACATACGCCGGGTGGTGCGTACGTCATTTCAGATCTCAGCAGGAAGAGAGGCGGTCCGCTAAGCCCTCACACCACGCATGAAGCTGGTCTCGATATGGATGTGGATGAGCCTACCACTCAGGACAATGGTCCAGCGTTTTTCTTTCGCCTGCATGCCAACCTGGTCGTCAGAGCAACCGGGATGGGCGTCGGTGGGGTGGCTGTGGTCGATGGCGATCTTATTCGACAAGACGATACGACGAATTTCAGCGCTGTAGCGCATAACGCTGCTGTACCGCCCGACTGGTCGAGGCAGATCGGGACCAATCTCGTCGCGAATCAGGCTCGACTGTCGGCTGCTTACGAGAGCGATCTACTCGTGCTGAATCCAAACTACAGCAGAGATGAGCTTACGAACCAATTTACAGCTTTGTTTGGCGCTACGACAACCTCTGGTGCGACAGTGAGGACAGTTCTCTGGAACGATCCATACTTCTACGACGGAGATGCGGGGATCGCAGGTGCTGACATTCGATACACCTCAGATCACAACGGCCACTATCACATCGACTTCAACGAACCAGATGCGCCCACTGGAAGTGCCAGTCCGTCGCCAGCATTCGCGACGCTCGGTGATTCTGGATCATCTACAGCAGGTCCCGAGACTGCTGCGGGTGGCAATCAGCTTGATGAGACGTGGACGCTGTTCGCCGCAGGTCAGACGGTCCAGGTCAACCCAGATGGATCATTTCGCATCCCCAACATTTCAGCCCCCGATCAGTTCGGACCCGGTGGACCTGGTACGGCCCCTGACTTTATCGCCGATGATGTCATCCGCGTATTTGGCGTGAGCACAGCCGGCGGTGTCACACGGTATGCGTTCAGCGAACCCTTCCAGATTGTCAACGGGGAGACGTTTAGGATCGGGCGGTTCACCTTCGTGACGGATCCACCACTGTTTACGGCTGAGTCGATGCGTATCACAGCCGAGGAGTCTATCTTGTTCATTGGTGAATCCATCCAGCTACTGGTGACTGCGATTCTACCTGATTTGAGTGAATTTGAAGCAACTGAGCAAACGACGGGAACTGTGTATCGCACCAGCAACACAATCGTCGCCACCGTTGATGCGAATGGTCTGGTGACTGCGGTTGGATCTGGGAGGGCATTCATCACGGCAACCAGCGGAGGTACATCCGCCACCAAGCAGATTGACGTCCTTAGTGTTGCGGTACAGAGCATAGTGGAGGGTTATGTCCAATTCACAAACGGATCACCCGTCGAGGGTGCTTCGGTCAGCATCAATCTCGGCGGCGAGACAACAACCGATACCGATGGGTTCTTCTCCCTGGAGATCGATGCGCCGGATAATCTCAGTATCACGGCAACCGCAGAAACGGTCGTCGGCAAAACACCTGTCGAGGGTGTCTCCGTCACGAGGCCCATCGTCGTGGATGGTATTACAGACCTCGGAATCATCACGCTGGACATCGAATTCGAAGGACCACTGTTCGCCATCCCCGCCTATCCGGTGCAGGAAGCTCCCAACAGCATCGACCGTGGCGATCTGGACGGCGACGGCGACACCGATCTGGTCGTAGCCAACCAATCCAGTGATACCCTTTCGGTTCTGCTGAACAACGGAAATGGCACGTTTGCTTTGGCTGAGACGTACAATACTGGCAACAGTCCGCTGTCGGTGGCGTTGAACGACCTCGACGGGGACGGCGACAACGACCTCGTCGTAGCCAACCAGCTAAGCGACGACGTCTCCATACTGCTCAACAACGGTGACGGGACGTTCGCTGAGGGCGTGACCTACGGAGCTGGTGATGAGCCGCGTTTTGTAACGGTTGGCGACGTCGACGGCGATGGAGACAACGACCTGGCTGTGGTCGACCGTTTCAATGGCACTGCCGTAGTACTGCTGAACAACGGTGACGGGACATTCGCCCCTGGTGGGTCATACTTCTCAGGCATCAATCCGAGTTCTGTGGCTTTGGGCGATCTGGACGATGACGGCGACAATGATCTCGCCGTGGCCAACAATAGTGGGGGCAACGTCTCCGTGCTGCTCAACAACGGCGATGGTACATTTGGAGATCGCATGCCCCACAGTGTGGGCGATTTTCCGATGTCTGTCATCATGGACGACCTCGATGGCGACGGCGATCTCGACCTGGTCGTGGCCAACAGTAGCACCGACAACATCTCCGTACTGATGAACAACGGCGATGCAACGTTTGCTGAGGACGTAACCTACAGTGTGGGGAGCGGTCCGAGTTCCCTGGCGGTTGACGATCTGGACGGCGATGGCGACAACGACCTCATGGTTACCAACCGAACCAGCAATTCCATATCCGTGCTGATGAACAATGGCGACGGAACACTTTCCGAGGAGATAACTTATCGCGTGGGAACAGGTCCAAAGTCCGTGATCGCAGGAGACCTCGACGACGACGGCGACATTGATATCGCCACCGCTGACAGTCAGGGCAATAGCGTTTCGATCCTGTTCAACCAGGGCCCGGGAGCATTCCCTCAAGACGACCTGGACAACGCAGCATTTAACACAACGCGCTATATCACCGCGGGCGACTTAGACAACGATGGTGACCCCGATGTCATGATGACCGATGGCAGCAAGCTGATTCTTGAGTTCAACGGTGGACACGGAACGTTTACTGGAAACCCATCCATTGACATGCCATGTAGTAGTCGCGTCGTGACTGGGCAACTGAACGATGATGGCAATCTCGATCTGGCTGTGGGAGACCCATGCGGGAGAGTGCTGTGGATTCTCCTGGGACTTGGCGATGGTACGTTTGCACCACCGGTGGATTACACAGGTGCGCGCAATGCGGGGTCTTTCACAGATTTCGACGGTGACGGTGATCTGGATGCGATGGTCCCGAGTGCCATGGGAAACGGTATCTCCATCCTCGCCAACAACGGCGACGGCACCTTTGACATACCCATAAACCTGCCCGTATCGCACAGCGTGGTCAACGTACTGGTCGGCGACCTGAATGTGGATGGAAAGCTCGATCTGCTGGCTGCAGGTTTCAACAGACACTCGACTTTCTTCGGAATAGGAGACGGAACTTACAGCGATCCGCAGACATTCAAAACACAGGGACTGGCAGCGGCCACACTCACCGATCTCAATAGTGATGGAGCGCCGGACTTTGCAGGCAGCCGGTTTACCAACGGAACCGTTGTCGCGGTTATTCTTCTCAACCTGGGCAACGGAGCCTTCGGAGATACAGCCGTCTACGGTGATGACAATTTCGAGGACGATGGAAAGACATCCGTCTCGGGCAGCGTGGAGTTTGACATCGATTCCGGGGATATAACCGGCGATGGTCAGCCTGACCTCCTCCTCACCAGTGGAGGCCGCGAATTCGTCATCCTCTTCACGAACCGGGGCGATGGAACCTTCGACAACGGTGCGAGCTATCAATCGGGCTTCGATACCACCGGAACTGTACTCGCCGACCTCGACAATGATGGCGACCTGGATGCAGTGGTCGGTAGCCGGGGCGGAGCGAGCATCATGTTGAACCGCCGCACCCCAGCCGACTGCAACAGCAACGGCGTGCTGGACGACATCGACGTGTTCACCGGAACAAGTTCAGACTGCAACGACAATCGCGCTCCCGATGCGTGTGACGCTGACTGCAACGCCAATGGCACGCCGGATGACTGCGATCTGACCGATGGTCTGGTCGACGATTGCAATGACAACGGTTTGCCAGACTCGTGCGAACGGGACTGTAATGCCAATGGCATACCGTACGAGTGCGACCTGGCTGACGGTACTGCATTTGACTGCAACGCAAATGGCAATCTGGACGTTTGTGATATTGCTGAAGGCGTCTCGATCGATTGCAATACCAACGGAATACCTGATGAGTGCGATCCCGACTGCAACAACAATGGTGTGACAGATCAGTGCGACATCACCGACGGAACCAGCCAGGATTGTCAGCTCAATGGGATTCCCGACGAATGCGACATCATTTTCAACGAAGTGTTGTACGCTTCGACCGGGGAAGATGACAACGAAATCTACACCGTTGACCTGAGCACTGGTGAGGCAACTCTGTTTGCCAATCTCAACGCCCAGCTGGAACCGGAATTTGATCTGCCGCCTTCCTCTGGGCTTGCAATATCACTTGATAAGGAAACCCTGTTTATCAGTCCCGGTGGCGAAGATGGTGACACGCTCCTGCTATCATTGGATTTACTCACGGGACTTGGATCAGTGATTGGTGACACAGGACGAACCGTCAGCGACCTGATATTCCTGCCGGATGGAACGTTGATCGGCTCTGCCCCGAGTGACAGAGCACTGGTCACTGTAGACATAGCCACGGCGGAAACGATCGAAATTTGCTCGACGGCGCCCATCAAGCTGAGTGGCCTGGCGATCTCACCCGAAGGAATCGTCTACGGGACCACCGGTGGCGGAACCCCGCGTGGAACACTCTTCAGGATCGACCTCGATACCTGCACTCTCACGCAAATCGGCGACGGAACCTCGTTCAATCGAGTTCCAGGTCTGGCCTTCAGATCCGACGGCATATTGATCGGCTCGACGCAGAATGAGCTGATCGAGATTGACGTCAATACCGGATTCGGCGTGTCGATCGCACCGTTAAACAGCAGCCTGGAAATTGATGGGCTGGTATTTGGGAGATCTGCTGACTGTAACGACAACACCATTCCAGACGAGTGCGACATCAGCACGGGCACCAGCGAAGACGTCGACGTGAATGGAGTCCCCGATGAGTGCGAGCTGCCGTAACCTCGGACGCACCAGGTCGCTCAAGCGCCGTCGCTCGACAAGACGCCGAGTCACCAGTCGAGACACCGCGCGCCAGGCAAAACACCGCTCAGCAAGACGCCGACGCGTCATACGTCATGGCAGGTGCGACCGGGAGGTGGCGGCCACTACGCTCCAGCGGCAATGGCTGCGTAGTAGTCGATGGCTCGTTTCAAGCCATCGTCGAACATGACCTGCGGCTCGAAACCAATGACCTTCTTTGCGAGCGAAATATCTGCAAGGGAGTGGCGGACGTCGCCTGCTCGCGTGGGAACGTATTCGGGTTGAACGTCGCGACCGAGCAACTCGTTGATTTTGGCGATGACCTGGTTGACGCTGACATGCTCACCACAGGCGATGTTGATGGCTTGCCCCTCAGTCTTCTCTGCTTGAGTGGCCAGCACATTCGCATGGACGACGTTTTCGATGTAGGAGAAATCTCGCGTCTGCTCACCATCGCCATACACCGTAGGAGGCGTATCCGAAAGGATGGCCATCACGAAAGCGGGAATAGCCGCTGCGTATTGACTCTTGGGATCCTGCCGAGGTCCGAAAACATTAAAATACCGCAACCCGAGGAATTCCATCCCAAAACACTCATAGAACGCCCTTCCATACATCTCGCCGCAGAGCTTCTGGACAGCGTATGGGCTTAGGGGTCCGGTTTTGAGATCTTCGCGTTTGGGCGAAACTTCCGTATCACCATAGGCAGAACTGCTGGCAGCGTAGATCACGCGGCGACACTTGCTTTCATGGGCAGCGCGGAGGATGTTAAACGTACCGTTGATATTCGCATGGTGACTGGCCACGGGGTTGTCCACCGATTTGGGAACGGAGGGGATGGCTGCCTGATGGAGAACCATGTCCATATCCGCACAGGCTGCCCGACACTGGTCGTACTCGGTCATGTCGCCTTCGACGATGTCGATGCGGTCTGCGAAGGAGGCGAGATTCTCACGCTTACCGGAGCTGAAATCGTCCAGCACGCGGACATCATGACCAAGGTCCGATAACCGTTCCGCAACATGCGATCCGATAAAACCCGCCCCGCCGGTAACCAGGTAGTTCGCCATTTCGCTGTTCGCTCCTGAATATCCAATCGTCGCCGCGCGTAAGCAACCATCGCGTTCATTCGTAATTTCCACCGCCCGCGCACAATGCTACACGCATGCGCCCGAAATCGAAAGCACCCCCTGTACCATCGGCGCTACCGATGCCGCCAATCAGTCAAAATGCCTCATAGAGTCGTGCATCTCGAGGTGCAAGCGCCGTCTGCAGCGTGACGTGCGACGCATTCACACGGTGAACATCGCCCACGATCGTGACATTCTCCACGGGAATTTCCACAAGACGGTCGATTTCGCCCGGACAGCGGATCGTGATCGGGTTGCGCACAAAAGCGCTGTCGGAACGATTATAGACCATGACATACCGCCGGGACGGACCCGTAAACCATGCAACCGTGACAGGATTATCGGCGTCAGCCAGGGCGATGGATACGGCTGAATCTTCAAGTGGATCGGCGATCTGTACCTTGCATTCCCGCAGGCGAGGTCCCCATCGTTTGACACGTTTTCTGAGACGCTTAAAACCCGCCACGATTCTGATATCGGACGTGCTTCGGGGACCGACGAATCGCCCCATCAAACCGGTCTCACCAAGCATGTCCGCGACGACGACGCCGGCAACACGACCCTCTGTCAGCCCTGCATGGTACGCACCAAGCCAGGATGACGTAGAGATGGCAGGACCCGCGAACTGGCGTGCACTCAGAATGAGCAGATTTCCGATCCGCAGATCGTCCTCACTGCTTTCCCCGAGATAGTCGCCTTCCGAGCAATACACCGTCGTACCAGGGTCAACCCCGGAAATGTCCAGGGCATCGCTTATCGTGGCAAAGGACCATGGGACGTGTTTCTCCGCGTGGTGATATGTGGCGATGTTGTGGAGACGGCGGACCCCGGACAAATCACTCACCTCTCCGAAATAAACAATGTCGACCGAAGTATCACGCGTATGCACGGTGAGTGGCAGAGGCGTGATCCAGCCAAAGGGAAGCCGGGCCCTGCTGATGTATCTGTCCATGTCGGAATTGATGGCTGACGCGTGCAATCCGTGGAGACGGGCAAGGCGGGCGAATCGCTCTCCGGAGCTGGTATCACCACCGCGCAGGAACACTGTGTTGAAACCAAGGGATGCGAGCAATTCGAGATCAGATTCAACGCCTTCTGATGGTTTCTCCTCAAATTGGGATGCATCGTACCATGTGGCGAACATTGCGAAATCATGGCCGAAACGCGGTGCGCGACACCCGATAAGGAGGGCAGGCAGCACGATGAGCGTTGCGATGGTGGCGTATTTGACAATTCCGCCGAACCGGTCGTACACTTCGCTCATCGCAGCATCCCGATGCGGGAGGCGATACGGAGTTCGAGGCAGCAGGCGGAACAAAGGCAGCAGGCGGAACACAGGATGACGCAATTGATTCTTAAACACGTTCATATGTCCATCGCCACACCGTTCGTTGCCATGTCATTCCTCCTCATATCATCCACTCTGTCGCTGTCTGCCTGTCGATCGCCAGGACCTGCCATTCCAGATGCCCAGGCAGAGATGCTTAAGACGTTGATGCCAGAGACGATCCAGATCGTCAAGCCCTTCACCACCTGGTCGGATTTCGACGATGATGGGGTGCTGGACGGCGTGACTGTATATGTGACACCTCTGAATGCTTCCGGGGACGCGATTCATGCAGCCGGTTCCATTTTTGTCGAGATGTACACATTTCGCAACGCCTCAGGCGAGCATCGTGGACGTCGGATCGGGTTGTGGAATTTTCCTCTGAAAACCGACAAGGACCAAAAGCAGTTGTGGCGACGGGCGACTCAGATGTACGAACTGCCGATCAGCATTGACCGGACAGGCGCAGATGGTGCAGCGAATTGGGAACTGACCCCGGGCGGAAAGTATGTGCTGGTGGTGACACATAATTCACCGCTGGGCGAGCGGTTGTCGGATGAGTATGTCATTGATGCACCACTGGTGATGAAGAAGCTTCCCGGTGGCGTATAGTTTCCATGTCGTAAAATATGCCTATCAGGGAAATGACGCAATCTTTTTAAGGGAGTGAGACGATCATGAACAATCGAAAACTGGCGGTTTCTGGATTCCTTTTTCTTTCCATCACGTTGATCGCCGGATGCGACCCGTTGACCCGGAATCACTACGAAATCATCACCGTCGACGTTGATACTCGGACGGACGTGAAGCACATCATCGGCGAACCGACGCGGTCGATTGACGGACAGTGGCATTACGAACGACCTGAAAAGCACCTGAATGTGTTCATCGATTTCAACAGCGGAGACGTCGTCACCCGAAAGCAGTGGATCGACAACATGACGCAGGAATGGTCCGACACAATGGAGCCAGGCGATTCCAACACGAGCGAAAAGACCATCATACGCACGATCCGGTAGTCGATCGCCAGAGTGACAGATCGGGTTGACAGGTGAAGATGCTTGGGGTGTCGCTGGATGTGACGCGCGGTCGCGTGCCGAAGCTGGATACGCTGTTCTGGTACGTCGATCGGTTGTCGGCGATGGGGTTCGATCAGCTTCAACTCTATGTCGAGCACACCTTCGCCTTCGCGTTCAATGCCGACATCTCCAGCAATTGCTCGCCACTTACGGCGGACGATATCACACAACTCGACGCCCATTGTCGCATGCAGGGCATCGAGCTTACCCCTTCCATAGCAGCCTTCGGGCACATGGGGCGTATACTCAGTCTCCCCCAATTTCGTCATCTGGCTGAGGTCGAATCGGATACGCCGTGGTCGAATCAACCCTGGCCAACGCGCATGCGGGGGCTGACGCTCGATACGCGAAATCCGGAGGCAATGCGTCTCGTTGAATCAATGCTGGACGAGTATCTGCCGCTGTTTTCATCGCCCTATGCAAATATCGGCGGCGATGAGACGCACGATCTGGGGCGTGGTCGGAACCGGACCTATGTCGGACAGCATGGTCGAGGTCGACTATATGTCGAGCATCTGAAATTCCTGGCGGGCGTCTGCATGCGTCATGGGAAACGGATGATGTTCTGGGGCGATATCATCCGCAACCATCCGGAACTGCTACCGGAAATCCCGGACGATGCGATTCTATTGGACTGGGGGTATGAGGCTGATTCGGAGTTCCCGGCGCTCACAAGCGTCGCGCGGCGGGATCGCGATGTCATCGTTTGTCCCGGCGTGAGTTCCTGGAACCGGATCGTCCCCGGATTTCATAACGCATTCACCAACATCACCCACGCTGTCACAGCTGCCCGGACGCACGATGCGGCTGGGCTGATGGTGACCGACTGGGGCGATCATGGTCATTTCAACATGCCGACATGCTCCTTGCCAGCCATCGCATATGCTGCGATGTCATATCAAAACCCGGAGATTCGCCTCGACGCGTCGACAATATCAGACATAGAGCGATCCGTGTTCGGGAAAATCGTTCCCGGACGCTTCGACGCGATCATGCAACTGGCCACACCCGGCGATCGACATCACACATGGTGCGATCTGTATGCACCGATAGGAGAACCACACGCGATCCCATGGACAATGCAGCTGATCGAGCAGCACGCGGCTGCCGCCCGATCCGTGCTGGATACCCTGTCAGATTGCGCTGATACTGAAAATAAAATCGTCGCCGACGAGTGGCAAATCGCATGCAAGGCGTCGATCCTCCTCGCGGAGAAATCGCGGCTGCTAGAATCTGATGCCCCGCCGGATTCGTCTGAGTGGAAATCATTCGCTGCAAGGGTTCACGCATTCTCCGACGAATACGCGGCGGTCTGGCGACGCTATTATCGCCCCAACCGCCTGGAAGACATCCGAGCGATCCTGCAGAATATGCTCACATCGCCTGTTAGCAGCACCCAGAGACCCGATTTCCCCAGCAGTTGAGCAACAATTCACAGGGACACCGGGCTGTGAATTAGAAAATGGCTGCGTTCGACCGAAAATACGCTATAATCCTTCACCATGTGCTGCACTTGTGAGCTTCATCCGTGCGCGGATAGCATATAGAGAAGGCTGTTTAACGCGTTATAGGTAGCATTTCACTTTCATTTTTTCGGTAAGGGATGACCGATGCGATCCATTGCCATCATCAATCAAAAAGGCGGCGTGGGGAAAACGACCACGACAGCCAACCTCGCTGCCGGTATTGCAGCGCGGGGAAAACGCGTTCTGGCGATCGACCTCGATCCACAGGCCCACCTCACGATCAACCTGGGAGCTGAACCGCGCTCCGAAAACAGCGTCTACGCCATACTCGCCGACCGGTGTACGCTGAAGGACGCCCAGCTCAAAGTCCGAAAAAATCTCTGGATCGTCCCATCCAGCATCGATCTCGCAGGGGCAGAGGTCGAACTCGTCAACGTCGTCGGACGCGAGGTCATTCTACGCGACGCCATCGAACCATTCGCCAGTAAATTCGACTACCTCCTCATCGACTGCCCACCATCCCTCGGCATGTTGACCGTCAACGCGCTGACCGCCGTCAACGAAGTCTTCATCCCGCTTCAGCCCCATTTCCTCGCACTCCAGGGGTTGGGCAAGCTCCTCGACGACACGATTCGTCTCGTGGCAAAACGTATCAATCCACAGCTAAGCGTCACGGG
Organism: Planctomycetota bacterium; assembly: GCA_024275565.1. Lineage (GTDB taxonomy): Bacteria > Planctomycetota > Phycisphaerae > UBA1845 > UBA1845 > JAJRYY01. The sequence goes on along the minus strand of JAJRYY010000158.1, from coordinate 10,800 downwards.
AATCGTGCTCACAATGTACGAAGGCAATACCAATCTCGCTGGCGAAGTGGTAGAGGACGTAAAATCATTCTTTGAAGCAGCACGCGGGACGGACTGCCCATGGTCAAACGCACGGGTCTTCGATGCGATCATCCGACGGAACATCAAGCTGGCAGAGGCTCCGAGTTTCGGGCTTTCGATTTTCGACTATGAACCACGGTGCAACGGCGCGCTCGATTACGCACGGTTGGCCAAGGAAGTCATGTCACAGATGGGAGCGTCCGCAGGGAAGAAAGTTGGCAAGGGAAAAAACACCAGGTCCGACACCCTCGAAGACAAAACGAACAATGGTACCCCATCGGCAAACGAACCCCCAGCCGCAATAGCAGCAACCACAAAGGAGGTCGCCACAGATATTACAGTCAAACACCCGGCGGCTGAGCAGATCGATGCATCTGCCATTGAAGCTGGAGAGACCGCTGACAGTGCTGACGCCACCGATCCCACCAATATCGCCACCAAAACCGACATCGCAAACATAGCGTAGATTCTGCATGTTTCCCTGGCTCACCTCCGTGCGACTCAAATTGATCTGGAGCGGGTATTGGCTGGCCCTCTTCACAGCCATGCACACGCCAAAGACTGCCTTCGGTCCGGTCAAAATCTACTATTTCGACAAGGTCGTACACTTCGGTGGCTACTTCGTACTGGCAGCCTTCGCGATCATCACCGCACATCGAACGCCCACGATTCTGAATCGAGCGTGGGTCATCCGCTGGATCGCAATCTTTACAACCTACGCAGCTTTCGACGAAATCACACAGGGACTGGTAGACCGCACGCCTGACAGATGGGATTTCGTCACCGACATGATCGGCGTCGGAACTGCCTTCACCATCGCACGTTTCATCGGCGTGTTCAATGCAAACACCACCACATCATCCGCGAAATCCGCTCCAACGCCTTCCAGTCAGGCACCATCCACTCCGGCACCTTCCGACGCAGCACCATCAGAGCAGGCACCATGAGCACCACGCCAATGGACGCCCTGCACGCACCGGGCGAGTTACACGAACGACGAGAACGCGTATTCATCGTCCTCGCCGGCGTCTTCCTCGCGTCCATGGCGATGCTCAACATCATCGGCATCACCCGTTTCATCCACATAGGCCCGCTCGCACTGGCAGTCGGCGTGCTCCCCTACCCCCTCACCTTCCTGTGTACAGATTTCATCAGCGAATTCTATGGACGCCGCAGGGCAAATTTCGTCGTTTCCGTAGGATTGCTCATCAACGGGATCGTTCTGGGGACCCTTTGGCTGGGCGACGCAATTCCACCCGTCAAACCCAACCTCCAACCGCCCTGGCAGACCATAAATCTCGAAGGATCGCTCATCCTCCCCAGCGGCGAACCTCTCCAGGGGGAGGTCGAGCTGTTCCACATCATCTACGCCTGCATGCGCGGAGCAGTCCTAGCCTCTATGGTCGCATATATGGCAGCACAGTTCTGCGACGTCTACCTGTTTCATTTCTGGAAGAAACTCACCGGCGGGCGGCACCTCTGGCTTCGGAACAACGGCTCGACCATGGTAAGTCAGCTCGTGGATGCGACAACCGTCATCGCAATCACATTCGGAGCATCCTACATGGCAGGCGACAAAAGCTTAGGCGACCTTGCAGGATTAATCGGAGACAATTACCTCTTCAAAGTAACGATCGCCGCACTCGATACAATCCCATTCTACATCGGCGTCCGATTCCTGCGAAGCTACCTGCGAATAGATCCCACGCGCATTCAAACATAACGCTGAACGCATCCAGACAATAGAAAGGTCGAGGCGCATACCGAATCGCAGCAGCCTCGACCTCTCAAATTCGCAATCCCCGAATCAACGATTTCTCGCCGATGTGTGATCAATTCTCGCCGGGCTTGCTAATTCTCACCAGGCTTGAATGTCCAGCAGTGGGCAGCCGTCTCATAATTCAGCAGTTCACCAGGAGCAAAGTACAGCGCGATCTCAGTCTCAGCGCTCTCCGGCGAATCGCTGCCATGAATAAGATTGTAGGTCTTGCTCGCACCAAAATCACCACGGATCGTACCAGGGTCAGCCTCATACCCAAACGTCTGACCCATCATCTTACGCGAAATCTCAATCGCCTTCTCACCAGCAAGCACCATGACCACAACAGGACCACTCGTGATATACTCGATCAGTCCGGGATAAAAGGGCTTGCCCTCATGCGGTGCATAATGCTTCTCAGCCAATGACTTCTCAATCTGCATCAGCTTCATTCCAGAAATCGTCAAACCCTTGTCCTCAAATCGCTTAACGATCCGGCCAATGAGTCGTCGTTGGGCACAATCCGGCTTGAGAATAATCAGCGTCTTTTCCACGTTTCAATTTCCTTACTATCAGTGGTGTCGTGACATAGTTGTCGTGAAATATCTGCCAGGCCTACAAATGACCATTGGCAGCGAAGAACCTCATTTTATCGCCTTTTCCGCAGCAAGCAACTCGAACACACCATGTGGAAAATGCTCGAGTTCCGAACGAATCCCGCGATACGTCAAACCCTCCGGCGGCGACACCCGAAAATCCGACCAATCCCCCTCCAGCACACCGACAATCGCCCCAGGCCGCCCACTATGCTCCATGCCAGATCGCAAGCCTTGATCCCCTGCTACAGCCTGACCCATACCTGCTACAGACTGTTCGCCCCTGGCGACCCGCATCTTCCCAAAAACATGACGCCACGCACCACCCAGTAATGCATCATCCGGAGAAGTGTCATGCGGTGGCACCGGACCGCTCGCATGAACGAGACGCCGCCCCTCATAATCGAAAACACGAATCCCACGATCACAAAAAATATATTGCCGCATCCCACCACGCCCCATACCCTCGCGATGCACAGCATCGCCTGCAGACGCAATCTCAATGCCCACGATCGGCGACTCAATCCCCTGGGCATCCTCAATCACCCACCACGACACCTTTGAACCTGAAGCAACAGCACCAACGCTACCACCGCCATCAAATCTATCAGCGCTACCAGGTCGCATTTTAGCCGCCGTCGCACACCCGCTAAACGCAAACACTACCCCGCAACCAAACACTACCCCGCAACAGAGCGCCCAGGCACAAACAACACGAACAAACCAGCAGGAACTACAGGCAGACGCAATCACCATCGCATCATCGCCTTTTCTTACGTTTCTTCCGCATATCCTTCTTACTCACCGAACGACGACTGGCAGTAGTCTTCGCCTTGAACTTCTGCATCATCCCCCCCATCATCCCCTGCTGAGACATTTGCGTCCCAAATTTGAGACGGTCCATCATCCCCATCCCGGACATCGCCTTCATCGCACCACGCATCTGCTCGAACGTCTTCACCAGCCCACTGACATCCTGCGGATCGGATCCACTCCCCCGTGCGATCCGCCGCCGCCGCGAAGCATCGATAATCGACGGCGTCGTCCGCTCCTTTTGCGTCATGGATAGTACAATCGCCTCCATACGGACGATCTCACCCTCGTCAATATCCATGTCCTTCGTCATATCACCCATGCCAGGAAGCTTCTTCAGCAAATCCTTCATGGAACCCATCTTCGACAACTTCCGCATCTGCAACAGAAAATCGTTCAGATCGAATTTCCCGCTCGCCATCCGCTTCTCAAGATGGGCAGCCTCCTTCTGATCGAAGTGCTCCTGAGCCTGCTCAACCAGAGAAAGCACATCCCCCATCCCCAGAATCCGACCCGCGACCCGTTCGGGGTGAAACGCTTCAATATTCTCCAGCTTCTCGCCAGTACCCACAAACTTGATCGGCTTACCCGTAATCTTCTTAACGCTCAGAGCAGCCCCACCACGCGTATCAGAGTCGAATTTGGTCAGAATCAGACCATCAAGCTCCAACCGAGAATTGAACGACTGCGCAGTCCCAACAGCGTCCTGACCCGTCATCGCATCCAGCACAAGATAAATCTGATGCGGACTCGTCACCGATGCGATTTTCGCAACCTCGCCCATCAGCTCATCGTCGATCGCAAGTCGACCAGCCGTATCCAGAATCACAAGATCGCGGTCGGTTTTCTTAGCTTCCCGAATACCATTGCGACAAACTTTGACAGGATTCTGATGACCACGCTCGGTATAAACCGGAACCCCGATCTGCTCACCAATCACCTCAAGCTGATCAATCGCAGCAGGACGCTTCAAGTCAGCAGCCACCAGAAGCGGACGCTTCGCCTTCGCAAGACACATCCGCGCAAGCTTCCCACACGTCGTCGTCTTACCAGAACCCTGCAACCCCGCCATCAGAATAATCGTCGGACCCGGCGAAACATACGGAATCCGAGGATCGACCGGTCCCATAAGATTGACCAGCTCATCGTGAACAATCTTCACAATCACCTGATCCGGCTTGAGCGTCTTTAAGACCTCCTCGCCAATGGCACGCTGCTGTACGGTCTTGCAAAATTCCGTAGCAATCTCAACATGAACATCAGCCTCAAGCAGCGCAGTCCGAACCTGACGCATCGCCTCGCTGATATTCTCTTCGGTGATCTTCCCCCGGCCTCGAAGATTATGAAATACGTCGCCCAGTTTATCCGTAAGTGCGTCAAACATGCTCTGATGCTATCCAATAGGTGCTACAGCAACCGCCAGGTATCTTCAGACGGTTATCAAATATCAGGGTTCGTACGGTACGCTCCAGCGGGGTTTTTACCGGCTGTGCAGTCTCGGGTCAATAAAAGGCGCGATCCACAAACCTCTACACGGCAGGTTTCACCCATCCATTCACCCGCATTTCACGCACCATTCACCCACCGCCCCACATCATCTTCCACCGCCCCGCATCACGGCCGACCAGCAGCGGAATCCACCACATATGCCCCACAATCCTCATCAGCACAAATCCGCGAAAACTCTCGCATCGCATGCCTCGCAAGATCAGGCCGATTCTGAGCAGTGAGAATCCGGGCTGTCAGCAGATAAGCCCACGGATCCTCAGGATGAGCGACCGCATAACGCTGAAGGTCCCCAATCAGACGACCCACAGCCCCAGCATCAGGATACGATCCCTCCGCTAAATACATACCCAATGCACGAACAGCAGTATCGTGATTCGACCGCGCAAGCGAAATCAGAACACGCGTAATCGAATGGATCCCCGACACTTCCCGATCCAGCACCTGAGCAACAGGCCCACCATGCAACCGCTCACGCGCAAGCTCAACACGACCGCTCTGAATCAACGAATACGCACACCAGATACGAATACGGTTATCATCAGGAACAAGCCCATACGCACGCTCAAAAGCAGCCACCGCAAGCTCCAGCCGATCCAAACTCATCGCAAAATCGTGATACGCAACCAGCAAACCAATCTCAGCAGGATGACTCCGCAAAGCAGCCTCAAACTCACGACGAGCAGCCTCAACATCACCAGTCCGATAACGCAGATTCGCCCGATTAATCACCGCGATCAAATTCCCCGGATCAAGCTCAATTGCAAGCGTATACTCTCGCATCGCAGCCGGCGAATCACCACTGCGATCATACGCCAGCCCAAGATTCGCATGGGCAACACCATTCTCCGGCATCCACCCAAGCAGCTTCTCCAGACGCACAATCGCCTCACCATACCGACCCTTCCCAATATCAATCTCCGCAATCGCAAGATGAGCATTCGGATCATACGCATTATTCTCCAAGGTCTGCATCCACGCTCGATACGCAGCATCAGGCAAGCCAGCCATCCCATACAACTTACCAAGCGCTATCCACGACGGATTATAATATGGCATAATCTCAACCGACTTCACATAATGCTCGATCGCCTTACCAAGATCACCACGACCAGCATAAATCTGACCCAGACGAGAATAACACTTCCCATACGCAGGATCCGCAGAAATCGCTTTCTCCAACGACTGAACAGCCTCATCCAACCGCCCCAGCCGAAACTGACTCATCCCCACAACCTGCCAGACCTTGCACGCCATCTCATCAGGATGACGCGTCAAATCCTCACCAGCAACCTCAATCGCATCTGCATACAGACCATCCCGATAATACGCCCACGCAACAGCCTCATAAACACCAGGCTCATCGGGAAAACACTGAACAATCCGTTCAGCCGAGGCAAGATTGCTCTCATAATACGACAACGTCCGCACAGTCACCGCCCCAAAACCCGCAATCGCAAACGCATAACCAACCGGCACCGCAAACGAAATCGACCCACCCCAACCCTTCAAGTCACGACGCTTCAAATAGCCATGCAGCCACACAACGCCAAATAGCGCAATCCACGCCAGACCAATCGCTGGAAGATACACATAACGATCCGCAGCCAGCGACCGCCGCGCAGGCACAAACGGCAACGTCGGCGCAACAGCCGCAAAAAACCACACCAGCCCAAGCACCCCAACCCGCGTCCGACGAAACATCACAACCGCAAGCACGACCACAAGCAACACCGTCACAGCAGCAGAAATCACCCGAGGCTCACCCCAGCCAAGATCCGCAGGCGGCGGATACCACGGGGACAACCCGATCGGAACCAGAAACTGTCGAAAATATTGTGCAAGCGCAAGCAGAACATACAACACCGGCGGACCAGCCATCACCGACTCAGCCCGCTCGAACATCTCCTGACTCGTGTACAGATTGTACAGAGTAAACCCACCCGTCACCGCCGACACAACACCCCACAACACCCAGTAAGATCGCGAAGGCCAACGCTTCCGATACGCCGGAAATATCAACGCAAGCACCGGCAGAGCAACACTGATCTTGCACATATGTGCAAGCACCGTCGTCAGAATCACCCCAAAGGCAGTCAAATACCGCCGCGAATGCTCATACCGATCCATCAAAATCAGCGTCGCAAGCGTAAACATCATGCTCATCATCATGAACCGGCCATTCAACCACCCCACCGGCTCAGCCGAGAACGGATGCACCGCAAACAGGCACGCGACCCCACCCGCCAACCACACATTCCCCGTCAGTCGTCGCAGCACAAAACACACAAGCACAGCATTGATCGCATGGACCAGCACATTGGATAAATGAAACACCCACGCCCCCGCCCGAGGCCCATCCGCCACCGGGTCAAGATCGAGCGCGTTCAAAACCGCGAAATCCAGCGAGTAGCTGATAAGCGGGAGAGGCTGATACAGATCGCGATGAACGATCGTAAGTAGCTGAAATGCATGCTCAAAAGAAGGGTGATTAACCAGCACATGGTCCCGGACTAGATGATAATCATCCCCGGTCAAGAACCCCCCACGCAGACTGGGCAGCGAAACCAGAACCGCCAGCACCCCGGCAAGCACCGCCAGATGCGTAGCAGTAATACGGGAACGGGTCGTCCCCAGGTCGTTTGTTAATCCAGGTCCATCGGCCGAATTCTCAAAGCTCATACCCAACAGTCTAATCGCAGAACAACCCCAAATCTACACGCCATTGTAGGGTCCGCTATGCGGACCATTCACGGCCAGGGGGTTCGGCGCACAGACAGGGTGGCCAATCTCCTCTGACAGGGTGCAGTGTGCCCCACCTCTTCCTCCATGCAGTGTGCCCCACCTCTTCCTCCATGCAGTGTGCCCCACCTCTTCAGAGGTGGGGAACCCGACGATCAACGGTCATCCCAGACGCGCAGGATGCTGCGTCCCGGACGCACCTTCTTTTTCCCAGTTGCAGGGCAGGCTATTGCCAGCCAAAAGCCCACACCGATGCAGCCCCCCCGGGTGCCACTGACGCCTCGTCTGCCAGCGCACCATGAACCACCTCCACCACCCCTGACGGAACACACTCATTCAACATCACAGCTCGTACCCCATGCCACCGAACACATTGTCGCAAACATCTGACCCCATATCCATACAAAAAACGACAAAATCACCAGCCACACACCAGAAACCGCCATGCCACCCGTGGCCGTACATATTCCGTAAATTTTTCATATTTTAGGTTGATTTTCGGCCCTCCATGGTGTACACTGTAGATAGACCGCGGGCGAAGCAAAAACCCGCCGAAAAGGGGACACCGGAAATGACCAATTGCGAGCGGTTTCGACTCCGACTATCATCCCGACGTGCAAAATAGATTTTAACGCCAAGGAGATTTACGAATGACGGGTTGTAGGAATATGTCGCGTGTAGGAATAATGTCGATGGCGGTCGCTGCAACGATGTTGGCGCAGTCCGGCTGCAAGTCGAAATCAGGGCAAACAAAGGCGGACCCCGAGATGTTCAGGCAGCACATCACCATGCTCGCTGACGACCGCCTCGAAGGACGCGGCGTCGGAACCCCCGGTATCGAGATGGCAGCTGCCTACATCGCAGGCCAGTTCGCCGAAATCGGTATCCTCCCAGGTGGTCCGCAAGGAACATATTACCAGGAATTCGAGATGGCCCTCGGCGGAAAAATGACCGACAATGCAGAGTTCACCCTCTCCGGCGTCGATGCGTCAGCCGTGCGCAACGAAGACTACCGACCCTTCGCATTCTCGACCAACGATGAATTCGAGGGCGACATCGTTTTCGTCGGATACGGCATCACGAACGAAGAGAAAAACCACGACGACTACGCCGACATCGACGTCGAGGGCAAGGTCGTACTCATGCTCCGTCGCGAACCCCCAGGCTGGAAAGAGGGTGGCGGCAACACACGTTTCGCACAATTCAGTACAAAAATTTACAATGCAAAGGACCACGGAGCGTCGGCTGTCCTCATCGTCAACCAGGAGTCCGATAACGACCGTCTCATGCGATTCACCGGTCGAGGCCGCGATTTCGGCCTACCCGCGTTCCACGTGAAACGCGATTTAGCCAACCAGTTGCTCACCGCCGGCGGACTGGATTCGCTCTCCGCGTACCAGACCAGGCTCGATAGCGGCGAAATCGCATCAGCCGCCGTTTCCGGCGTGCGACTCAAAGGCAAAGCAGGAGTGGAATCCATCATCGCCCATGTCCGCAACGTCGTCGGGGTCATTCCGGGCGAAGGTCCGCTGGCGAACGAATACGTCGTCGTCGGCGGCCACTACGACCATCTTGGAAACCAGAAACCCAGCAGGATGTTCGGAAGTCGTGGAGAAGGAACCGGAAAGCAGATCCACAACGGCGCAGACGACAACGCATCCGGAACGGCTGGCGTCATCGAAGTTGGCCGCATGCTCATGAACAAACGCCCCCTGAAGCGGAGCGTCATCCTCATGGCCTTTACCGGTGAGGAAACCGGACTGTACGGCAGCAAGTACTACGTCGAAAATCCGACCGTCCCCATCGAGAACATCGTGTCCATGCTCAACATGGATATGATCGGACGGTTCAAGGACGATAAGAATCGGATCGAAATTTTCGGTACGCAGGCTGCGGACGAATTCGAGGAAATGCTGACGCGTTTGACGGACGACGCCGGAATGGCACTCCGCGGATCCGCCAGTGCGGTTGGCCCGAGCGATCATACATCTTTTTACAATAAAAAAATTCCTTCTCTACATTTTTTCACCGGGCTGCATCAGGACTATCACAAACCGAGCGACGACACGCATAAGGTGAATTTCAAGGGTACTGCCCGCGTGGTGGATCTTGTCGCAACGATTGCACACGAGATCGTCGATACCGACAAGCGCCCCACCTACAATCGCGTCTCTGCCCCGGCCAATGTCGGTCCCACCCGCGTCGGACTAACTGTGCGAATGGGCGTCATGCCTGGATATGCGGATTCCAACAGGGTTGGGATGGCGATCGATGGCGTGACGGATAACGGTCCCGCTGCCAAAGCCGGGATGAAAGAGGGCGACTACATCGTCAAAATCGGCACCTCGACGGTGAAATCGGTTCAGGATTATATGACCGTTCTTGCGGACAACAGTCCGGGCGATGTCGTCGATGTGCTCGTCATGCGTGACGGCAAGGAGATGGTCATCAAGGTCAAACTCGAAGGTGGCCGCGCTCCGGAGTAGCAGCATCGTGAGTGACCTCCGTGAATGAGGTCCGTAAGCGACATCCGCGAATGAGGTCCGTGAGCGATATCCGTGAGTGAGGCTTTGAGCGACGCTGAGGCGAAATCTCATCACGAGCACAGCATCCGTGTCCGGTATGCCGAGTGTGACGCGATGGGGTATTTACACCATGCGCGGTACTTCGTATTCATCGAGGAAGCGCGGACGGAGGCCCTTCGCGCTCAGGGTGTGCGTTATCGCGACCTTGAGCGTGAAGGCGTGTTTTTCGTCGTGGCGAAGCTTGCCTGTCGGTATATCCGCCCGATCGGGTATGACGATGTGGTGCTGATTCATACGTCGATCGAGCGTTTTACGCGGACGCGGATCGACCACAACTATCTGCTGTATTGCGATGGTGAGTTGAAGTCTGAGGCGACGACGACGCTGGCGTGCGTTGGCCGTGACGGAAGCCCGATCGTGATGCCCGATCGCATCTGGGATTTGCAGCAGCGTGCCCGGCCGAGACGCGGTGATGGTGGCGATGACGGGTAGGGTTTCCATTGTACGATTCGTGTAGTGCCTTGAAATTGGTTACGTTTTTGTTTCCGAACACCCTGCGGCGGACGATGGCCGCACGCCTATAGGCAGGGAAGCCGCGTCGGATGATTTCGGCAGATGGTTGAGGCAGGTCAACCTTTCGCCTTGGGGCGAAAGAACGACCTGCCCTACTTGATATTCTGTGTGCCTGCGCGGCGTGGGCCAAGCCGGTGCTTACGGTTGTCAGTCCTCCCCCCTTCCGCTTCGCTCAAGGATGGGGTACATGCACTGGCGGACAAGCCGCCAGTGGCACCCAGGGATG
>JAJRYY010000157.1 GCA_024275565.1 Planctomycetota bacterium | reverse complement strand
TGGGAAACAAATCTGAAATCAAATCCCATTGCTCATCCGTGAGCCGATGTCGCAGCATGATGGACTCCTTTCCATGAACGTCCTATTCATGCATTCGGCTCAATGACCCAAAATTCATGAGTTTTCAGACAGAACCTAGTTCCCGCTGTTCATTTGCAATGTCACGTTGGACGTCGGCGTATTTTGCTGCTTCCGTTGCAATGTCAGCACTTTCGATGGCTTCACGTTTGGCCAACCTTTCGGCCTGTACAGCGTCCTTTTCGGACAGCACGGCTGCCTCTGCGACCACGACAGCCTCGTCGGCGCGGCGCCTCTGATGTTCGGATATCAGGTACATTGACGTTGTACCTGCCAGGCCTACTACCAATGCCAGGAACACGAGGCTTGCTGCTATGACGCCGCCTCGATTGCGCCGTACGAATTTCTGGAGCTTGTATTTCGCACTGGGTGGGCTGGCGATGACCGGTTCATCGTTGATGTGTCGCTGGATGTCAGCCGCAAAATCGGACGCGGAATCGTACCGACGCGTGCGGTCCTTCTCCAACGCCTTCATCGTGACCCAGTCCAGATCGCCCCGCAATCTACGCACCAGCGTCTGCGGATCGAGACGGCGACGCCCGGCTGCCTTTGCACTGGATTCATCATCGTCAGCCAGCAGATCGCTGAGCTTCGTACTCGGCCGCGACGGATCAAGCTCGCGGATGATACGCTGGATCGCAAGAAAACCAGCCCCCCGCAGCGATTTCGGATCGAACGGCAGCGTACCCGTAAGCAGTTCGTACAGCAGCACGCCGAGCGAATACACATCCGTCCGCGTATCGATATCAAGCGAAGTCATCTCTGCCTGCTCGGGACTCATATACGACGGCGTACCGATCAACAGAACCTGCTCGGTGAAGAGCGTTTTCTCGGTGAGTCGCTGATTCGTCGCCTTAGCCACCCCGAAATCGATCACCTTCGGAATCGGCGTCCCGTCCTGATACATGACCAGCACGTTCGATGGCTTGATGTCGCGGTGGATGATGCCCTTCTGGTGAGCATGCTGAATCGCATGACAGACCTGCATGAACAGGTTCAACCGTTCGGGCAGTGCGAGCTGATGCTTGTCGCAATACGTGGTGATCGGCTCGCCGGGGACATACTCCATCACGAAGAATGGCCGACCCTGCTTCGTTGCTCCGGCATCGTAGACAGCCGCAACGTTGGGATGGTTCATGAGTGCCAACGCTTGACGCTCGGATTCGAAGCGAGCGATCACCTCCCGCGTGTCCATGCCGAGCTTGATGAGTTTCAGCGCAACGCGGCGCCGGACAGGCCTGGTCTGCTCAGCCAGATACACCACGCCCATCCCGCCCTCACCGATGTCCTCGATGATCCGATAACCTTCGATCCGTGGATATTTCGACGAAAAACCGCGATCCCCAGGTGGCCTCTTGAGGGTATTCGTTGCATCATCGGCCTCGTTAACCTCGTTGGCTTCGTCCTCATGCGATTTCTGCAATGCAGGGCGCACCTGATCGAGAAACGCATTTTCGCTGCGAATCTGCCTTAGATGACTCTCACATGCGGTGCATTCTTCAACGTGCTGCTCAATATCGCGTTGCACCGGTGACGAAAGATCGCCGGACGCAAGCCGCTGAAGATCTGTAGATGATGGACAATCCATGGTGATTTTTCCCTGGAAAACACCGACAATCAGTCGCTTCGCTTCCGTGTACAGCAGCTTCGATTATTACGGACGGCGACTGGACAAGCAAATTTGCCGCTATACACAAGAAGATACGGGGTATGACGATTTTTCTGACGGGCAAAATTCGGATTTATTGAAAATTAACTGATCGGGTCACCAAGCACCCCTTATGTACGCATGGACGACTCTGGCCGAGCGGATTTACGCATGTTAAGCTATACGCTGGTAAGATTTGCTTCACCAGGCTGAGTGCGGGATGCTCCATGATTGGTGATGAGTCGCAACAGAGTAAAGGATCCGAAACCAATGACACCCTCAGAATCGCTGACCGCCCTCAACATCCAACTGCCAACCGTCCCCGCCCCCATCGGCAGTTATGTCCCCGCCATCAAAACCGGCAACCTCATCCTCACCAGTGGCCAACTTCCCCTGACCGACGGGAAACTGCTCTGCACCGGCAAGGTCGGATCCGACGTCACGCTCGAACACGCAGCAGACGCAGCACGCGTGGCGGTCATCAACGCATTGGCTGCAGCAGCCACACTGACGGACGGCATCGACAACATCGCCCGCATCATCAAGCTCACCGTCTACGTCAACAGCGCCCCCGGTTTCACAGATCAGCCCGAGGTCGCCAACGGCGCCAGCGATCTACTGGCAGAAATCTTCGGTGAAAATGGTCGCCACGCCCGGGCAGCCATAGGCGTCTCCGAACTCCCCATCAACGCAGCCATAGAACTCGACCTGATCGCCGAAACCCGCTGACGAACTATAGCTGGTCTCAAACTGCATCATCCGAAGAAACAGTAACGGCAAACCTGATGTTACTGTATGATGCACCCCAATGTTCATGACATTGAATCATTTCGAAGCGGGGCTTTGGTCGGTCATTGGGCTTATCTTCGCGGTCGCGGGCATTCGAACAATGGGGACAACGAGTAGCCGGTGCTATCTACTGGCCGTTCTGTTCGTAGCATTTGGAATCTCTGACCTTGTCGAATCAGAAACCGGCGGCTGGTGGCAACCCTGGTGGTTGCTGGTTTGGAAGGCTGCTTGTCTTACTGTCTTCGCCTGGCAGCTATGGGAATACGGTGCGTCGAAGCGTCACGAAGAGTGGGCCTATTATGCTACGGGGATGAAGTTTTATCTGATTGGCGGGACCCTTCATGCTGCGATCATCACCCTGTTTGTGAAGGTTGGCGCATGGTATTGGCTTTTTCGACTCGCATGGGCCCTGAGTCCATGGTCTTCGTTCCCATTTCCGTACGGCTCGGGGGACCTTGTGTTTTATTCGTACGGACACGACGATGCCCTCGCTACTCAGATTGAACGCTTCATATCATCTGTTGTTAGCATTTCAATTCCCATTGCTGTGGTCCATTCCCTGACGTTTTTGCTCGTCGCATGGGGTTACAAGCTATTTGGTTCACCGAACTACTGGCTGGACATTCGGACGAAACTCAAGTTTCGTAAGGCGTGGAGCGATAGCGCGCGTCGATCATGGTGGGTATGGCCAGCAGTTCTGATTATCGAAAATATATGGACATATCTCGCATCGGGCTTCATGTACACGATGTACCCCATTGTGAACATGAGCTATCCGTTCCAGATCGCGATCTTCGTCATTATACCTTTTTCTTATATCTCCACGCACGCGACTGTACTTCGTAAGCACATCATTGCAGTTGTCGGTACGGAGGAGGTTCGTTGCATCAGTTGCGGGTATTTACTGCGAGGTCTGTTGAGTAAAAGGTGTCCAGAATGCGGTCATAATACGCTTTCGGACAGTGTGGTCGATTTTCGATTTCGTTGGGAGTGGTCGCGAAACTGGAGTTCATGTTGGAAGAAGTTACGAATAGCCATGCTGTTGGGACTTGCGTTTTCTCCTTTATGGGTTTCGTTCATACTCGTACGCTGCCCACAACAATGGATGCAATTCGTGCCATCTGTCATCCAACCAGGTAAGCCGGTGTTTGTGCCAAATCAAGACATCTTCCCAATACGGCTGGACGCAGTTTGTATCATCCAATGCGACGAATCGTTGGCGGTGTTGGTGCTCAATAAAATGGGACCTTCAAGTGCCAAGTATGCGGTTGGATATTGGGAGGAGGCAAGCGACTACGGAACGCAGACACCGGACACTATACAGTCCGGATCTGTTATGTATTCAGGAGGACCTATTCTTCCGATCGGGCCGTGGAAATTCAAATATGGAATTGCATGGGAACACATGCTTTGGCTAACCCGACCCACGACAACATGCAGTGTCACTGCGACATCCAAAGACGATTACGACGGTGACCTCACATGGGTGCCAAACGACGAGGAATCGGACGACCTGCCCTGATAAATGTGTGAGCTCATCATCCAGCGTGATACAATGGAGCCGTCCTGCACGATTAACGGTTCATCCGGCCGCGATTGCCACCATTTGGTTGCTAATTCTGCGGAAATCCGTAATCTAGCGGGCAGCAGCCAGTCATCATCAACTGTGAATTGCGGAAAGGAATCGTCTTATGGGCCTGTTGGACGGACAGAAGGGTCTCGTATTCGGAGTCGCCAACGATCGCAGCATCGCTTGGCATGTCGCCAGAAACGTCATCAATCAGGGCGCAACCTGCGCATTTGCACACCTTCCCGGCGAAAAAATGGAACGCCGCGCACGCAAAACGATCGAAGCAGGCGGAATCGCCGATCCCTTCATGATCTCCTGCGACGCCACCAACGATGACGATCTCGACGCCACCTTCGCAACGATCAAGGAGCGATTCGACGCGATCGATTTCGTGATCCATTCCATCGCCTACGCCGACCGGGAATACCTCAAAACCGGAAACTTCCACCAGACCCCGCGCGACGTCTTCCTGCAAGCCCTCGACATCAGTGCATACTCTCTGGTCGCCATGTCGAAGCGGGCGCTGGAAATCATGCCAAACGGCGGATCAATCGTCGCCATGACCTATTTCGGTAGCGAAAAAGTGCTCCCCGGATACAACGTCATGGGCGTCGCCAAGGCAGCTCTGGAAGCGAGCACGCGCTACCTCTCCGCCGAGCTTGGCGAAAAGGGCATCCGCGTGAACACCATCAGCGCAGGTCCGCTCCGCACCCTCAGCTCGATGGCTGTCGGTGGGGTCGATGAGATGTTCGAGTGGGCGGAAAAGAAATCTCCGCTCCGGCGTAACATCGAAGCAGACGAAGTCGGCAAGACCGCCGTCTACCTCCTGAGCGATCTCGCCTCCGGTGTCACGGGCGAGAATCTCTACGTAGATTGCGGATACAACATTATGGGGCTGTAGCTCGATTGCATACCGGATGTGTAGGCTCGATCCTTCTGCTTTGGTCCCTGGATCGTCGGTACGAATGGAAACGAGGTGGATGATGGGGAAGTTGTGGATTGCACAGATGGGTTTCTCGCTCATTCTGACGTTGGCAGGATCTGCGACGCTGGCGAGCGATTGTACGCCGGGCGACGTCGATAGCGATGCGGACGTGGATTTCGCTGATTTTCAATTATTCCAGCGATGCTTTGCCGGATCGGATGGCGGCGTGCCCAGCGGGTGCGGCGATCTGGACCTCGACAACGACAGCGACATCGACCTCAGCGATTTCGAAGCATTTCAATCCGTGGTTACCGGACCTGTCGCACGCTTCGATTACGGTGCAAGCCCCCGTCCCGACGTTGAGGCTGAGCAGCTTGCGCTGGAAAATGGCACCACGCTGCTCGCCACCGATGCCATGTACGACCGCATCCGCCGCGACCTCACCGCTATCGCTGACCTTGAACCCAACGTCGCCAACGTGTCTCACTCGGGGGCGTGGGCGCCAACCCAGATGATCGTCAAGGTGACAGATGGCGTACCAACCTGCGATTTTGACGCCCTGAACGCGTTTTATCAGGTGACAGAGGTCCAGTTTCTGTTTCAGTCCGGCGGTGGAACGTGGTACGTCGTCCATTTCCCGGGACGATTGAACATCCCCCTTCTGGGCAACGAATATACAGCCCTGAGCGAGGTCCAGTTTGCCGACCCGGACAGTCTCATCGGCGGCAACGACATCATCGATATCGTCACGAGCGGCGGTCCCGATGGAACGTGGACGTACGATATCGACGACGGATGGCTTGACTGCTTCGACGGATGCGACTGCCACGCTTTCTGGTTGTTCGATGTCACCGGTGATGGTGAGGCGATCAACACGTTCATGCAATGTGCGGGGGCTTCGTGGTGCGAGTTTCCCGACTTTTGCGATTAGGCAGCATTTTTCGCCATCTTCACCTCAACAATCGGAAAAACTACCTACACCCCCGTTTCAATTCCCAAAGTCTATCCATAATCGAATGCGTGGCGCAACATGATCCCTACACCTCCGAGCGGTTTTCCAATCCCATCGCCCCGTTCTCCACGTCGGGGCGTTACCTCTATAACTCCACCACAGCCCCAATTTACAGAGCCTGTGATTTCTTCTCGTTTTCCTACTCCATCCACCCCGTGAACGACGCTTGGAGCAGGGCTACCGTTGTCTGAGCTTTCTGGTCCAACGGCAACCAGATTGTTGCCTGCCATGCCCGCAACCCGGCCTGTCAAGCTACATGGCTTGCCGACGGAAAGCGTCAATGGCGTATTTTGGTCCGTACCGTTGAAGTGGAACGCAAGAAAACCGATCGAGACGTATGGTTCTCCGGCGGTGTTGAATCCGATCGCAGTGACATCGCCCGTGATCGAGATGAACTTGCCTTCGTATTTTCGTATCGCGGCGACTCGGTTCGTCGCAAATTCTTCGAGAATCTCGATATACGGTATGTGGCCAAGGTGTGTCTCGTATTGCAGCGGCGGCGTATCGCTTTGGTACGGGCTGTAGCTGGGTAAGATGCTCGCCAAAAGCACACCCCCCTCGTCTGGATATATAAACAGCTTGTTCGTTTCCCCCGGTCGAAACGGTCCAACCGTTTTTATCGTACCTCCATGTCTACACTCCGGCTGAATCCACCACGAACCAGTACCCTTGATTCATATCTCTGACCTGCGAGGGAGTGGCTTTTTGGATGTGTCGTCATACACCGCCACGCGCAGCTTGATACTTGGTTGCTGGGCTGGGGCAGAGCTGTCGGGATCGTCTGACGACACAATGTTGAGAAGAACCACGAATCCGACCACACCAATAGCTACCTTTACCGGAGTCGTCATAGCGACACCCTCCATGCTAAATGCTTGATACACCCCCTAACTCCCGCCCCAATCAGCAGTTAGGCTCCTGTTGGTTTTTTATTGCAATCCAGCAATCTATTGCTACAGCGTCGCGTGAATCAGCGCGATCGCTGATGCTTGCCATATCTTTGGCCAGCCCCTTGTAAACCAAGGACTCGCTCGACAAGCCAAACGTACTCCAGACGTCGCGGTCACAGTACCGCGTGAAACTGGAAAATACAAGGGAAAACTGGAAACTCTGCGGGGATGGTCAAGGGTGTGCGGCCATGCGTTCCAGCCATCACGACCTTACGCCTCACTGATCTTGGAAATCACAAACATCAGCGGCGTTACTCTTCAGCCATCTGCAATGGATCAGGCGAACAGAGAGGATGATTTGCTTTGTGGGAGTGTGAAGCTCCTACCGAACCGCGGCAGATCGAACGCACCACCCTGTGACTGCGGTTCGGCAGGAGCCTCACCCTCCCGGAAAACGCCTGCTCATTGCATATAGCTGAACGGTTACGAATAATAAAACGCCGCCGATTGTCATCAACCGGCGGCGTTCGTATCTCGTTGCAATCCCGAGTGCTGCTCAGTGAGCCCTTCTCAACCACAGCGCTCTATTTCGCAGAAAACCCTTACTTGGCAGACTACTTGGCAGACGCCATCCGTGCCAGCGTCGCATAGCCCTGTTCTTCGAGACTGTGCGAGAACTTCTCAGGGTTCGCTTTGAACTTATCGACGCATCCACCGCAGCAGAAGTACACATTCCCGCTCTTGGCACCCTTGCCCACGGTCATGGACGTAGCAGCATCGATGTCATTTCCCGAGACCGGGCACTTCGTCTGGTGCGTGAAGCTCGCGGCGATCTGGGTTGCAAAACTCTCCGGACTTGCTTCCAGCTTTCCAACGCAGTTGTTACAGCAGGCGTAGATTTTCTTACCATCCACCATGGCGAAAACGTCCGTTTTGATCGGATTGCCCGAGACCGGACAGGTGACCTGAACCTTCGGCATCTTCGCAACAGCAGCCCGCTGGGCAGCAACCTTGGCTGCATACTTTGCTGGCTTGGCCTTCAGCTTCTTAAAGCAACCTTTGCAGCACACATAGAGAGGCCCATCATCTGTGTCCATGCCCACCGAAAAATCGATCGGCTCACCCATCACGGGGCAAAGTGGCAAGTTTGAATGACCATGCCCATCACCAGCACCATGGTCATCGCCAGCCTGAAGCGCCAAACCCGTCATACCCATCGCCAATACCGCGACACACAACGTCCATCGTTTCATCGTCCTGCTCCTTAAATAGATGTCAAACCCCTGCGATCCAATCACTCAGCAGGGATAATGCCCTGAACACCCGATTTATTCCACCCCGCTTTCACGGTTGATGGACAATTTTTGACTTCCGCGCAACTCAAGCAACGAACAATACTTACAGCAATACTCGGACAGCGCATTTCCGTCACACCCGGGTAACAACCCCAACGCCTGAGCGAAAAGGTGCGGTCCACCCTCCGCAATGCAGCTTGTCCACATATGCGCTGGGTAACATTGGAAACTGGACCGCCAGCGGAATGCAGAGTCGCCACGACCGTCCCGCCAAGCATCCGTGTCCGTAACAGTTTTGGCGGTGAGGGCGTATGCACAACAAACGCCCCCGGCTGTACCCGTTCCTCCGCCGGATCGTTGGGACACATCCCCACCAAAACTGTCACGCACCCCATACCAGAAAAAACAGTGATGCATGCTCCGATAAACAGCTTACAATTTTACACAGAAAATCAGTGATCGACCGGCACGTTATCCAGATTGATAAGGGAGGAGATAGGACCACTATAAAAGAGGAGATGAAACCTGTGCATGAAATGAACAACATAAGCAGAAAAAACACAACAGAACGGGGAATACCAGCCCACGCACCCCAATCAACCAATCAACCAATCAACCGCCAACGTCCTGCCAGGCATGACACGAGCGACCGGGCAAAGTAGCATGGGCAGACATCAGGTGGAGTACTCGACGATCATGTGCAGCACTGAACATCACAACATCCACCCATCGCGGAGCGGGCAATCATGCAGCGGGGTTTAACACTGGGCATAACAATCATCATCGCGGTCGCAGCCATGTGCTGGATCATATTCCAACCCGGTTCGCTACCAGGGAAATCGTCCGCATCGTCCCGGAAATTTGTCCGTCTCATGAACATGGGCAAGGGATACCTCGAAAACCGCGACGCAACCAACGCCCGGAAATCTCTCACCGAAGCAGTGGTCCTGCGCCCTGATTCTCCCCAGGCACTTCGCAACATCGCACGCGCACTGCTCATCTCCAAGAAACCAGAACACGCATCGCAGGCTGTCACATACCTGACCAAAGCGCTATCCCTCCAGCCCGATTCACCAGCCACCCAATACCTCCTCGGCCTCGCACACAACCGCCTCGAAGAATACAACTTGGCACTCCCATACTTTGAACGAGCAGTCGAGCTGGACCCCATGACAGCCAACCTGCGATTCCAACTCGCACGATCGCTGGAAAACAATGGCGAAACCGAGCGGTCATCCGAACAATTCAAGGAAACGCTTCGCCTCGACCCGCTCAACCGATACGCCCACCACCGCCTCGCTGCCCACGCTCGCCGCAACCGCGACCGAGAATCCATCATGCACCACACCAGCGAATACGCCCGCATCCGCTATCTCCTCGGCGAGCAACCGGAGGAAATCCTCGAACGCTGCGTCCACACCGACCCGGAAGCAGCCCCGGATGGCACCTCTGCGACACCCGATCCGACCGATCCGAAAAGCAGGATCAACGTGCGATTCGTGGATGCGACTGCGGACATGTTGAAGGGCGTCACCGAGCGCACCATCTCAGCGCACGCACTGCTCGAAATGGACCGTCAGGGCAGAACGTCGGTCTTGGCGGGTACGGAGGACGGGGTACTTCTCACGATCAAAGTGTCAGACGATGGCACGTTGCACACCACGCAAGTGACACCGAAAAGCACGACGGACGGAGACCCAATCACGCAAATTCTGGTCGGAGACTTTTTCGTCGAGATCGAGGAAAAGACCAAAACCACACCCCACCGCGACGCCGTCAACGACGCCATCCTGCTGACCGATAGCGGAATCCGGGTGCTAAGGCGTAGTGCTCCGGGAACTGCGGATCACACCGAAACCACGAGCAACGCCGGAACCGCAGGCGAATTCCTCGATATCACCGCCAGTTCAGGTCTCGAAGGCGTCATCGCCCGTCGCGGGGAGTGGATCGATTACGACCACGACGGCGATATCGACCTTCTGCTCGCCACGGACACCGGCCTCCAACTCTGGCAGAACAATGGCTTCGCACAGAACGTCGGTGTCGTCGGGCAGGATGACTCAGTCGTCGCAAAATCCAAACTCGGACCACCGCACTTCAAGAACGTCACCACAGAGGTTGGGATCACCGAAACGGGTCCGGTCACAGAGGTGGCAGCCGTCGAATGGGATGGCAATGTGGCGATCGATATTGTCGCGATCGGTCCGGATACGACCTATGTGTTTCTCAACCAGCGTGCAGGACATTACGCCGCCATGCCCCAACCACCCGGACCCTGGCCAGCCGCACGACACCTCGCCACCAACGATCTCAACAACGACGGATACGCCGATGTCCTTCTCGTACATGACACGCAATCTACCATCATGTACGCAAAAACCGGACGACAGGAGACGATCCAGCACGCGACCTTCCGACCGGCTGGATCAGTCCTCATCGATTTCGACAACGATGGCTGGCTGGATATTGTCCTGCCCGGAACCTGTCAGCCGGAAACAGGCGAAACGATGGACGCAGGGTCGATCCAGATATGGCGAAATCGCGGCGGTCTCGGGTGGGACGACGTCACGAAATCCCTCGGATTCGATGCTGACGCAGGTGCGTCGATAGCATCTGCCATCGCAGCCGACCTCGACAACGACCGCGACCCGGACCTCCTCCTTCTCACCGCAGACAATCGTCTGCGATTCCTCCGCAACGACGGCGGCGACGCAAACCACATGCTCAAAATCGACCTCGTCACGATCCTCACCAACCCCAGCGGGATCGGGACGCACGTCGAAATCCGTGCTCTGGACCGCTGGATCACGCGATCCATCACAGATCCCGTCATCGAGATTGGACTCGGAAAAATCAGCGAAATCGACACCATCCAGATCGTCTGGACCAACGGCGTCGTGGACAACGAATTCAGAGCACCGATCGCCGACGAGCCTTTCGAAATCATCGAAAAAATGGTCGAACTCGGATCCTGCCCGTTCCTTTTCGCGTGGGACGGAACGCGATTCCGCTTCGTAACCGACATCCTCGGGAATTCTCCCCTGGGCTTGTCCCTCGCCCGAGACGTCATCCTGACGGCTGACCCCGACGAACTCGTCTACATCGGTCAGGATGCAGATTTCAAACCCCGCAACGGGAAATACCTGCTGCAGACGCTCGAATGCTACCGGGAGGTCTTCTACCTCGACGCCGCCGAGCTGATCGCCGTGGACCACTTATCGGAC
>JAJRYY010000156.1 GCA_024275565.1 Planctomycetota bacterium | reverse complement strand
GAGTTCGCCGCGTAGCGCGATGTCGATCAACGATTGGAACTCTGCTCGTGGCATACATCACTGCATACCAGCTCCCGGAACATTGCGCAATTAAAGTACCACGTTAATGCAGGCCGCCATTGCACATGGCTGAAGAGTTACAATGAGCCAAACCCGCCAGGGAATTTGTCTTCGAGCGTTCTGAAATTTCCGACTGATAAGCGCTCGACAGCTTTAAGCGATATCCTCTTTCTTTCAATTTGTGAAGCGTGATCCGTTCCATAAAGAGTTTTCTTCAAAGTGCGAACATAGCCACGGCTTTGGGCATCCTGATCTTTTTTCTGTTGCCACTGAGATTCACCAACGCCTGAATCGACGCCACAAAGCAGCCAGGCTTCGATCGCAGGAACAGCAGTGCCAATAGCGATACCGAGTGCAGTAGGGCGATCAGGCCGCGGACTCAGACCAACGAGGATCTCATGAGTCAATGTGCGAAGCTGGCACATTCTGCAATCCCGATGAGGGATATCATCATGCTCACTGCGGTGAATTTCGCTTCCGTTGGTGTCCACGCATAGGACCAAACCCTCTGCATCGTCGTGCCAATGGAGTCGCTTGATGATACTCGGAAGTACGTCGCATATCGCAGGCCAACCGCGGGTACGGACATGAAGGTCGATGGACTCGGTCTTCTGTCCGAGAATCGCGTCCATAAACGCACGGATTACTACCTCGTCCACGGGCGATTCAGAGAGGACTGCAACTCTCATTGTTGTTGCGGAACACCCCCCAGGATGCCGGTGTACCAGATTTCTCCCAGCGGGGCTCCTCCCAGGATATCATCAATGTGCGGCAGATCAGTGAGGTTCTTGAATTGCGCTTCGTTGCCCACTTTTTCGGCGATGACGATCTCCTCCGGATGATCCTTGAACAGGTCGAGTAGATAGGGAGAGTGCGTCGTCGCAAGCACCTGCACCGGATCGCGAGCTTCATTGAACGACTCGGGGTAACTCAGGCGATACATTGCTTCCTTCACATCGCGAAGCAATCTCGGATGAATACCACGCTCCGGTTCTTCAAAACAAATGAGCCTTGGGGGATCCGGTAGATATGCGAGCGCCAACATACACAACGCGAGGAGCGTGCCATGCGAGACATCGTACGCAGGAATCTTGTGTCCCCCGTCGCGCGTTCGGAAGAAAATTGATCTCAAACCTTTACCCACAGTTTGAAACTGTATCTGATCGAATTCCGGAATCCATCGACTGAATTCCTGATTAAGCAACTCGAATCTCTCAGGAGACGAATCTCTAAGGTCCGTCAACACAGCAGCAAGTTTCTCTCCATGCTCGCCAAGCTCAACATTCGATTCCAGAGCGACCGGCGTGGCGATCACTGTAGGATCAAGTGAATACGCACGAATAGAATAAAGACAGTGACGAGCTTCTTCGCCCGTCCGGCCAGAGGAAGATGTGCCAACTACATCGTATACCAATGCCTGCATTCTCTTGAGCGAGGGAATTTTATTTTTGTGCGGCAGCGTCCCTGTAACTGTCAGGCCGTCCGTCAATTGTATACTGATGGATGCTGGATCGCTCGTCCCCGCGCTGTACAGTGTATCCCCAAACGATTGGGACGGCATACTGAGCATGCGGATGCCTTCAATCGCCGTAGATTTCCCGCTACCATTCGCCCCCACAACCAGCGTAAACCGCCCCAGCGGAAGAACGGTATCCTTCAATATCTTAAAATTCCTGAATTGAACCGATTCGATCATCATGCTCATTATATCGACAAATCACTCACGACTGCACGCTTTTTTCGTCAATCCACCAACCCCTACGCCAGATAGTCCCCATTCGCATCCTCACGTTCCATGATCGCGTCCGGCAATGCTTCAATCACATCCAGCGCCGTCACAGAAACCTCACCCATATCTTCGGCAACCATATCGCCCGCCAATCCGTGAAGATGAACGCCCAGCACCGTCGCATCAAACACATCCATTCGCTGACCAAGCAACGCCAAAATCACTCCCGTTAAGACATCCCCCATCCCACCAGTCGCCATTCCCGCGTTCCCGGTCTCATTCATATACGCCTGAACACCATCCGTCACTACGGTGTGATGACCCTTATTGGCCACCACAGTCCCAGTCTCACGCGCAAGCGCCAATGCGGTTCCTGCTCGATCTGCAAGATCCACATCAATGTCAAGACCACGAAGCAAACGACGCATCTCACCAACATGCGGTGTCAATATCACGCGACCCTTCTCTGGGGCACGCCACTTCCCAACCTCAGCAAGCGCGTTCAACCCATCAGCATCCACCACGACTGGTCCGCCAAAAGCATCCAGCATCGCAAGGATGTGTTTCCCTTCGATGTCCGGAGACATCCCGCACCCAATCGCAACAGCGTCCGCACCGAAGTCAGCAACCACCTCCGCCAGACGATCAGCATCCCCGGATGCCATTCTCCGCGTCGTCGCGCAAGGTGCCATCATCGCAACCCAGCCCTGCGCCGCAGGTGTTGTCACGATCTGCACCAGCCCGGCGCCACACCGAAATGCTGCACTCGCAGCCAGAGACGGGGCACCGATCATCCCCATCTCATCAAAGCGACCACCAACCACCACAAGGCGACCGACCGTCCCCTTGTGCGCATCCTCGGGGCGATCCGGAAAATGCGGCATCTCGCCATATTCGCTCATCATTCGCCACCATTCCCTTCAAGTAGGATAGGAACCCCTCTGTAGATCGGTTGATCCGTCACCGGCGTGCTTGAATCTCAGCTAGTCGATTGATCTGCGACGCAAGATAGCCAGCAGAAAACCCATTATCAATGTTCACAACACCAACGCCCGACGCGCAGCTGTTCAACATCGCCAGCAAAGCAGCCAAACCATTGAAACTCGCGCCATACCCAACACTCGTCGGAACCGCGATGACTGGTTTTGACACCAGACCGCCAACCACGCTCGGCAAAGCACCCTCCATCCCAGCCACCACAACGCAGACATTCGCATCTGCAATGGTCTCACCATGTGCAAGAAGACGATGCAACCCCGCAACACCAGCGTCAAAAATTCGATGAACACGCTGATCCATGATCTCTGCCGTCACGCAGGCTTCCTCTGCAACATTCCCATCACTCGTACCCGCAGAAATCACAGCGATCAATCCATGAGACCACTTCGCCTCACGCTGACGAAGCGTCACGGCACGAGCTTGCTCATGAAACGTCGCAGCAGAATAGCACTTCAACACAGCCTCGGCTTGTTCCTGGGACACACGCGTCGCAAGCACATTTTCACCATGCTCCGCCAGACGAGAGAAAATCGTGACCACTTCGTCTACTGTTTTGCCAGCGCAATACACGACCTCAGGAAACCCGCATCTCAAACTCCGATGATGGTCCACCTTGGCAAACGCAAGATCCTCAAACGGAAGACCGCGCAATTTACGGACTGCTCCGTCAATCGTCGCTGCACCGCTGCGAACCTGTTCCAATAATTCCCGCACATCGTTTTCAATCATGGCACCGACTCTATCCCTCAACCCCATCGCGGGCAACCTGCACCAGACACGGAAGGCGACTGGCGACCGTTTACCCACAGCCACCGATCATTCCACACAGGACCGCGACAGGAGCAATAAAAGTCACACTGTAAATCGCCGCTCCTGATAGCGACAATGGGGTTTTCAGCATCCAAAAAAAGTAGATCACATGGCACGTTAATATAGATAGAGGAGGAGGGAGAGCAGCAGTATTAGAACACGGACAATCGCAACAGTGCGATCAAAACCAGCAGCGGGGTCAAAACAAGGAAAGGTGCATACGACGCCACATAAGGAAATTACACGATACGACATAAGGAATTTACACTACAGGACATAAGGAATTTACACGACGCGACATAAGGAAATCCTGCGACGCAGCGAAAGGAAAAGACCCGCAGGATCAATCCAGCGCCAGGATCACGAACACGAAAACGCCAACCGATACGCCTGAAGCACCCGAGACGAATCGCGAAGGATACACTACCATTCGCCGGGATAGCATCAAATCAGGCGATATGGGTTATTTGAAAGGACGCCTCAAATGCTGGGAAATACGCAATGGCGATGGCCAGTCCAACCGAACGCTCATCGGAGGCGGGGATCGCGGTTTGCAAGCCAACTCCTGAACACACTTCTCACGATGTGTGCATTGCTCATCGCAGGTTGTCCACAGCAGACAACTGCCCCGGTCGATGAGCCGGAACCAGCACCCAGGGGAACCTCATGCAATGCAGCCGTGGTCGCATGTTACGATGAAATGGCACGTCAGCCAGCCAACATCAGTTGCTTCAGACCCACCAACCGATGGAATAAAATCAATCTGACATGGAAACTGGTGAATCCCCTGTCCAGACTCGATACCGACGGACAACTGGCTGCAATAGAGCGAGCGTTCGACACATGGGCAGCAGCGTCAGCCCTTTCATTCACGAGAGTCGATTCAGATTCCCAGGCGGACATCGAAATCAGTTATGAGGCAGGGGCGCATGGTGACAGGCTGCCCTTCGACGGTCCCGGAAACGTACTCGGTCACGCATGGTTTCCTGGGACCATGGCACAGGGTACGGTACACCTCTGCCAGGATGAAAACTACGCATTCAGCCCAGATGAGGGCGATTTTGATCTCTATACCGTTGTTCTGCATGAGCTGGGGCATACGCTGGGTCTCGAGCACACACTCGTGGAAGGGGCGATCATGGACGCCAGCTATCCGCAGGGTGGGGCAACAGCCCTGTCAGAGGATGACATCAACGCCATTGTAAGCCTATATGGAAACGCAGACGGTACGGTCGCACCGGACCCCATCCGCGACATCCAGGATTTCTGCGACCCCAATGACCTCACAGCCCTGGGCGATCCCGACTCCGACGGTGATGGAATCCCCGATACGCTTGAAATTTATGTGTTCGATACGGACCCATTTCTGCGAGATTCGGATCAGGACGGCGTTGGAGACCGGGTTGAGATTTTCCAGAACGGAACGAGTCCCATCCTCGAGGTGTTCCTGGAAATTGCCGATCCCGACAGAGACGGACTCCCAAATCGTGTGGAAGAGTTGCTCGGCACGGATCCTGACGATCCCGACACAGACGGCGACGGGCTGACCGATGGCGATGAGGTGCTGCGGTCTGGAACCAACCCTCTGGATGAGGATTCAGATGGCGATGGCTTCGGAGATTTACTGGACCCCTTCCCCGTCAATCCGAGGTTCCCGCGCGACTGCAACGACAACAACCGACCCGATTTTGCGGATATCGCACTCGCCCTCTCATCCGATTGCAACGACAACGGAATCCCCGATGAATGCGACATCGAGAGTGGCCGAGTATTCGACAGGAACGACAACGAAATCCCCGACATGTGCGAGGAAAACCCATGCGACGATGGTGACCCCTGCACAGTGGATTTATTGGACGGGCCATCCTGCCTTAACCAACAGGTTGATTGCAGTGACGGATTATTCTGCAACGGACTGGAAATCTGCGTTGATGGAATGTGTCAGGATGGTGAGGATCCCTGCCAGAATGGAATGTGCAATGAACTTATCCAGGAATGTATCGGCTGCCTGGGTGACTTCGATTGCGACGATGGGTTCTTTTGCAACGGTGTCGAACGGTGTGTCGATGGAGCATGCAGGATCGCGATCAACGCAGCCTGTGACGACGGTATTCCCTGTACGCAGGATCTGTGCGATGCGACGACGGACACTTGTATGAACGTTCCCCGCAGCAGTTTTTGCGACGACGGACTTTTTTGCAATGGCATGGAAGTGTGCGATCCAGCCACTGGTTGCAAACCAGGAATCCCGGTCGACTGCGACGATGGCACCAATTGCACGGACGATTTCTGCGACGAAACCACCGGCACCTGCAACAACGTCGACAACCAGTGTGACGACGGATTCCCCTGCACCCTGGGCTTCTGTGTGGATGGAAACTGCGTGCAGGCACCGGTCACATGCATCGACTCGGCAGTGTGTTTCTGCGATTACATAGACCCGGTGACCGGGTTTCAGGAGAGCTTCGACCTCACCTGCACCGGGGGGGCGTTCTGCGACACAACCCAGTGTGCCTGCGTCCCATAAAGGAGAGTCTGGTCGTACCGGTTTCGGGATACCGGCATGGATGGTTCATAGTGCAGGCATGGACGGATTCCTGATGTCGTCACACAAATTTCTGATGTTGCAACACAAATTCTTGATGTGGCACACAAAAAAACGGCTCAATTTTGCGCGAATTTTCGCGCGGTCAGCAGGCCGGGATTTTCAGTCAAACCATGTCCCGAGCATTGAAAAACCGTGGCAATTGAAGTGTCGCACGAATCGATGCGACACGGCAATATCCAATTCACACTAGAATGTTTTCATCCTGACGCGATTGTACGCAATTTTCACTTTAATCCTGGTGATTTGGCGTTACAATTCATTGTCGTGCTGGAATCGTTCGTGTTTTGGTTGAATTTCATTTCGGTCCGTCGTTGGACGCACAATAAAGTGTCACACGCAATAAAGTGTCACACGCAATAAAGTGTCACACGCAATACGGCGTCAACAGAAAAATTGCGATGATGGTTGAACAATTGCATTCTCGATCAGCTTGTACCGTCGTCACAGCCTGGACATTGCTTATGCGTACAGGCTACACGGGGCTTGTGCGTACAGGTTGCACAGGGTTTGTGCGTACAGGGCTTGTGCGTACTGGTTGCACGGTGCTTGTGCATTGTGGTTGCACGTTGCTCGTTCTCACAGGCTGCAAAGACGAGCTGGGTGTCCCCCAGTCCACTTCTGCGGCGACCCCGAGAAACGATGGAACGCCATCGAATGTCCAATCGCCTGATGTCCCTGCTTCATCGCATCATTCATCTCATCATTCATCGCATCATTCATCGGGGTCATCGCGGGCGGTCGGCTCCTGGTTCACCGAGATCACATCCAAGGCGGGAATCCAATTCAGCCATGAAACTGGTGGGACCGGTAAATTCTACATGCCTGAAATCATGTCTGGGGGAGCGGCTGTTTTTGACTTTGATGGTGATGGTCGGCTGGACTTGTATTTTGTGAATGCCCATAGCAACATTCCGGGGGGATTGCGTGGTCAAGGTTCTGAGTCCAATCGACTCTACCGGCAGCAGTCCGACGGAACGTTTGCAGATGTCACGGAGATGTCCGGACTTGGAGATCGATACTACGGTATGGGCGTTGCTGTGGCCGATATCGACAATGACGGTGACCGAGATGTCTATGTCACCAATTTTGGTCCCGATCGCCTGTATATCAACAATGGCGATGGTACGTTTGTCGATAGGACAGATGTGGCTGGCATTGATGTACCACGCTGGTCCTGCTCGGCAGCTTTTTTCGATTTCGACAACGACGGATTCCTTGACCTGTTTGTCACTCAGTACGTTGCGTATGCACACGACAATGATTGTCAGGACCGTGCCGGGCGTCCGGATTATTGTGGGCCCAAATCCTTCGGCCCACTGCCGGATGTACTCCTTCGCAACAATGGCGATGGCACTTTCACTGACGTATCGAAATCTGCTGGAATCGTGAAACCTGCGGCTGGTCTGGGTGTTGTGGTTGAGGATTTCAACGACGACGGACGCACCGATATCTATGTCGCCAACGATGCCTACAACAACCACCTCTGGATCAATCAGGGGGATGGTACCTTTCACGAAGAAGGGCTTCTCGCCGGAGCTGCCTACAACATCCATGGACAGGCGGAGGCGGGCATGGGTGTGGTTGTCGCCGATTTCGACAACGATCTTTCACCCGATATTTTTGTCACGCATTTGAACCAGGAATCCAACACGCTTTATAAGGGCATACCGGGCGTGCTTGCATTTTCCGACCACACTGGCGCTGCAGGATTGACTGCTTCGAGCATGAAGCGCACGGGGTTCGGCGTTGCGGCCCTTGATGCAGAACTGGACGGTGACCTCGATCTGCTTGTTGCGAACGGTCGCGTTGTTCGTGGTGAACCTGTCCCTGGTGCAGACCTTTCCTCGCCCTGGAACCGTTTCCCCGAGCCGAATCTCTTCTACATCAACGGTGGGGGAGGTCGTTTTGAGACGGGTGCGGAACAGGCTGGTTCGCTGGTCAGCCGCATTGAGATTTCCCGTTGCCTGACAACTGCTGACATCGACGCCGATGGGGATATGGACGTGCTCCTCGCCAACTTGCAGTCTCCGGCACGTCTGTACAGGAACGATGCTCCGCGACAGGGGCATTGGTTGATTGTGCGTGCATTCGATCCAAAGCTGAACCGTGATGCGATTGGGGCGAGGGTGACTGTGTCTGCCGACGGTCGGCGCTATGTGAGAACCGTGACACGCACGGGGAGCTATTTATGTAGTGGCGATGCACGCGTTCATTTCGGACTGGGTCATGCCGACAGTGTCGATGAGATCATCGTGCGCTGGGCGGGTGGTGGTGTGGAGCATTTTGAGGCGACCCGGGCAGATCGCGTGGTGACTGTCATGCGTGGAATGGGTAGCTCGGGATTGTGAGGCAATGTCTGTAAGTCGGGTGAGTCAACACAGATGAGTCGAAGGAAGCGAACAACCGGAAAATCTGTCGGAAGTTCAGGATCGGCGGGATCCAGGAAATCCAGGTCGGGCGGTCGCGTTCGCGCCAGAAAATCCGGCGGTTCATCCGCATTCCGGGGTGGCCGAACGCCCCTGTTCGCACTCCCGGTTGTCGGCCTCCTGGCGATTGGGCTTTGGTATGGTCTGTCAGGAAACGGGGAGCGCTCCGATGTTACGACGAACGGTGCTATCGCAGTCCATCAGACTACCACTGCGTCGCCATTGCCGGTCGTCGATGTATCGGACATGCAGCCGCGCGTGCGTCAGGCTGTTGAAGATGCGATGAAGGGGTTGGTATTGCGTCCCATGTCCGCGAATGCATGGGGTAAGCTCGGAGCTGTTTGCGATATACACGATATGTTTGATGTTGCGATCCAGTGTTATGATCGGGCGATGGCGTTGGATCCATCTGACGTCCGCTGGCCTTACCATCGCGCTTTCGTCGGCGAGTTGTCTGGCGAAGCGTGGCATGAGATTGAAGCACTCTTCCATAAAGTCGTTGAAATGGAGCCGGATTTTCCACCGGTATATTATCGGCTGGGAGAATTGTACACTCGTCATGGGCAGACTGATAAAGCGATTTCCGCGCTTCGTACCGCGGTTCGCCTTGACCCCGATCTTTTCATCGCTCAGCGTAATCTTGGTCAGACGCTGTTGTTGAAGGGTGAAGTGACACGAGCGGTTGAGTATCTGGAGAAGGCATTTCATTCTGTTCCGGCGGACCGCGCGACTTGCTCGTCGTTGGCTCAAGCGTACAGTCGTCTCGGAGAACCGGAGGAGGCGCGTCGTTTCGCAGGACGTGTTCAAAGCCTGTCAGAGGCCATGGTGCTTCCGGATCCGCTCCGATACCAGATTGACCGGTTTGGCGTCAGCTCGGCGATATGTACGGAACGTGCAGAGCGGAACATGGCTGCCGGAAAATTTCGTGACGCGATCGATGACCTGTTGGTGGTGCTAGAAGTGGAACCGGAAAGTGTCCGCACGATCATGCAGATTGCAATCGCCTATCAGCGTATTGGGGACAATG
>JAJRYY010000155.1 GCA_024275565.1 Planctomycetota bacterium | reverse complement strand
CCGCGGTTACGCAAGGTGTGCGGCTGCAAGCAATTGGTCCGCTTGCGTACCGCACTGCAAACGCATTTGAAAGGCTGCCTCGAACAGGTGGCATAACCCCATGGAGCCGTTCGCAATTTCAACTAAGAATGGCATTGACCCCGGGCATGGGCCACACACCATCTTACCCTCTCCATTGCAATCACCGCGATTACGCCAAATGTACAGCATCGCGATAGTCTGGGATGGTGACTTTGCAGCCGAGACTTTCCACGATCGCTTCGGACAGACTTGCGGCTGCCTCACGCTCGCCGTGCGTTAGAAAGACATGCTTCGGTGCGGGTTTGAAATGACTCACCCAGTCGAGGAGTCCCGCTCGATCGGCATGCGCAGAGAAGCCATGGATCTGGGCGATGCGCGCACGAACGTCGTGCTCCTTCCCATGAATGCGGACCTTCTTTTTCCCACTGACCAGCTCACGCCCCAGCGTCCCGTTCGCCTGATACCCAACGAACAGCACCGTGCTCTCCTCGCGTGAAACGTGTCGCGCCAAGTGATGCTTGATGCGACCAGCCGTACACATGCCCGAACCAGCCATGATGATGCAAGACCCATTGATCCGATTGATCGCCTTGGATTCGCCGGAACTCCGCACCAGCGTGAGACCGGGAAACCCGAACAGTCGCAGACCCTGTTCGATGGCTTCCATGGCTTCCTCGTCCATATCCTCGCGATGGCGGCAGAAGACGTCGGTGACATTGACCGCCATTGGACTGTCCAGAAATGTCAGCAGGTGTGGAACCTTGTCCGCCTGGAGGAGTCTGCCGATGTGGTACATGAGTTCCTGTGCGCGTTCGACGGCGAATGTGGGGATGATGAGATTCCCGCCGGCTTCGACCGTTTCGTTGATGACATCGCAAAGCTGCTGCTCGATATCGCCACCCTCTTTGTGGTCGCGATCGCCATAGGTGGATTCCATCACAACATAGTCGGCGCGCTCCAGAAATGTCGGATCGCAAATGATCGGCTTGTCTCGCTGACCGATATCGCCGGAAAACACGATCGTTTTCGTCTCACCGTGTTCCTCTGCAGTGATCTCCAGCATGGCTGACCCGAGGATATGACCCGCGTCATGCCACGTCACCGACACGGTGTCACCGATTGGCACGGCTGACCCATAGCAAATGTTCTGGAACAACCGCATCGCCTCTTCGGCGTCCTTGGCCACATAGAGCGGCTCCACCGGGTGCGGTCCCTTACGACCCTCGCGGTCATGGCGTTTTTTCTTGTATTTCGCGTCTTCCTCCTGGATTTTGGCACAGTCGGTTATGATGATCTCAGCCAGCTCGCGGGAAGCAGCCGTCGCGTATATCGGACCTTTGTATCCATGCGACACGAGCTTCGGCAGCAGACCGGTATGATCCAGATGTGCATGCGTAAGAAGGACGGCATCGATCGTATCCGGTGGGATGATGAACGATTCCCAGTTCCGCGATCGATACGCCCTCTCCTGAAACAGACCACAATCGATCAGCAGACGCTTACCCCCGACTTCGAGCAGGTAGCGCGATCCCGTCACCTGACCAGCTGCACCCAGAAAATGTATTTTCATCGCTATTGCTCCCAGTATCCGCCCCGACACTGTTGCAGTGAATCAGCGATGGGTCAAGTATTTGTACATGCGTGCCGGTTGGGAAGGGCATGACGAAACCGACTCAGTGATCAATTCTGCTCGCTGAGCCGGTGGCGGAGATCGACGAGGTGATGGTTCACGGTCGCACGTTCTTCGTCGGTGTCAGCCAGCTTGAGCGCACGATTCAGCGTGACGGCTGCCTTACGCAATTCACCAGTAAGTGTCTGCACGCGTCCGAGTTCAGCCCCCATCATCGGGTCTTCGGTATTGATCGCGACGAGTCGTTCCAGTGCATGCGTCGTTCGTGGCCAGTCGCATGCGTTGCTTCGAATGATGTAAATATTTCCAAGCATCCGCGCTAGAATCGATCGCGGCCCGACAGGCAGAAAGTGCTCCTCCTTGAGGACAAACTCTTCGCCGAACATCGCCTGGACCATTTTCGTGCAGGATTCACGCGTAAGAACGCGCCCCTGGTTGAAGGGGTCCACGATCAGATCGCCGTCGATACCGTCGTATCGTACCAGAAAATGTCCGGGGAGGTTCAGGCCGTGGAGCGGCCAATCAAGCTGCCGCGCGACGTCCAGCCAGATCGTGCTGAGCGTGATCGGAATTCCAAGCCGCGTATCAATCACACGATTGAGGTAGCTGTTCGCGGGGTTGAAATAGTCCTGGACATTACCACGATAAGACTCGGATTCGACGATCACGGAGCGCATGGCTTCAACACGATCTGCGGCGGAATACGCACCCTCAGCATCGACACGCTCAGCCAGACCGTTCAGACGATCCAGATATCGTGCCGGTGCGATCTCATCGTATTCGTCCCGCGCCCAGAGCAACGAAGCATGTGCGAGGCGGATGTCAGATTCCGGTCGCTGCAACATCTCATCAAACGGATGAATCTCATTCCCCATTCTGCCTGATTTCCTCTCCGGTATGTATTCAGATTGAAAGCGCGACGGATCAACCCTTGGATCCGGCGACCTCTTCCGCTTCTCGTATCAAAGACGCCAGCGATGTCGGATCATCACCCTCGACAGGTCGAACCGTTCGATTGCGACGCTGTTCCGCCAGATCGCCCCGCTCCGGAGCGTCCAGAATCGACGGCAACGCACTCGCAGAAGTGCGCGAAAGATCATCCAACGTCATCTTCGCCTTCCGATCATCCATGGTTGGTACCTTCGCAATCGATTTAGACAACCGCTGCTGAGCATGCACAGCCTCCTCCACCCACTCACGCAACACCTGCGAAGAACGATCGGTGTCCGTCGTCAATTGGGCAAGGCGGGCGTTGGCTTCGCGACTTACCTCGGTAAATCGGGTCACGTCGCGATTCGCATTCAAGCTGACCTGCGATAGACCAGCGAACACCTTCCGGACAGCCTTGCACACCGAATCGAGCTGTTTGGATTGTATCTTCGCCTCGTCGATAATCTTGCGCGGATCCGCCAGCATGCTGTTCAACTGATGATCGAAGGCATCCGCACGGGTCTGAAGCTGCCGAATCTTGTCGCCGATGAGCGCTGCCCTATCAAGCAGTTCGTGAAGCGACTGATCACCGTTTTCGAGAATCTCTCGTCGCTCAACCAGCGTCGCGAGAAGTTGAGTCACCTCATTCATATTTTCCCGACAGGCTTGATTTTCCGCAATCAACGATGCACGCAGCTTCTTCGTCTGCTCACAGATACCATGCAGATGTTTGGATTTTTCTCCCGCATCGCCAGCAACCTGCTCCAGTTTCCTGACAAGAACCTCGCGCTCAGGCGTCTCAGCCGCAAGGCGTTCGAGAATTTCCTCCGCCACACCACGATGCGCCAGCAATCTTTCGCTCTGACTGGCTGCTGCCTTCGTGCTGGATTGCAGACCCTTGACAGCCTGATCCGCACGCGGGAGAACCTCACCAAGTTTCAAATGTCGGGCAGAAATGTTATCGAGCGTGTCACTCGCCTTATCCACATACTCCGCAGCAGCAGCCGTCGTATTGTCCAGACGGCTGACGATGTCCTCAGCCGCAGCAATACGCGAACCCAGTTCCTCCTGACGCGTCCGGGCACGCTGATTCTGATCCGCAAGCTTGGCTGCCCGGGTCGCGATTTCATCCTGCAACACGCTAACTTCCTCATTGATGGTTCCAGCACGCTCGATCCGCTCGCTAAGCTGCCGACCTCGATTTTGTGCGGTCGAAGTCAGTGTCCAGACATCCTGAATGAGTCGTTCAATCTTTTCAATCGTAACCTGCGAACCTTGCAGTGAGTGGTCAGCCGCCTCCATGGACGATTCAAGTTTCTTCTCCACCTCACCAAGTTCAGCAACCGTCGCAATCCCCTGATTCGTGGCGGCCGTCAGTTGCTTCGTCGCATCGATGGCGATGTCAGATTTCTGGAGCAACGCACTCAGAGTGGCCTGAGCTTCCTGCGTAGATCCAGACACCATACGCACCGCTTCCTTCGACGCACTCAACTGCGAAGCCAACTGCTTGATCTTTACATCTGCAATGTTGTCAAATTCGACCCGGTGCTTGCTCGTGATGTCCTCGATCTGCTGGTTCTGTTGCGATCCAATTCCCTGAACCTTCCTGACCGCAAGATCAGTAGATTGCTCAATTGCAGCCAGATGCCTGGTTTTGACAGTCTGTTCGATCTGCTCGATGGACAGTGTCACACGATCGATACACGCGTCGGAAACTTCCACCATGCGCGATTCGAGCAGATCCGATTGATCACTCAACGATTTCAGATGCGCGTCCATGGCGGCTGCGAACATTCCGTCACGCTTGGCTTCAAAATCCTCCATCACCAGCGATAACTTCTCACCAAGCATCGCTTCAAAGCGCTGCGAACATCGGTCAGCCACCGCGTCAATGACCTGCTCCTGATCAGATATCATCGCCGCAAATCGCTGCTCGTACTTCTCCAGCTTCTTCTCGATATCCTGGACACCGCGATCAACCGCTTCGCTCAACCGTCGTGTGTGCTCGCCCCGGACCCCAAAGGGCTCCAGATCAGAGAGCATACGCTCGGTGGTCCGCTTGATCTGCGTGGTGGCGTGGTCAACCGTATCCCGGAGACGACTCTCACCGGTTTCTGTGGCAGCCATCACCTCAGCCAGCCGCTGCTGCATCGTCTCAGCCAGCGTTTTTTCCTGCCGACTGCAGAACGCCTTGATCTGCGAGGTACTCTGTTCTGTCAACTCGTCAGCCACCCGGGACTGATCGCTCTGTATCTTGCGCACACAACTGGCAGCCACGTCCTCCAGATGACGCGACTTGATCGCTGTGACCTGATCCAGCTCGGAGACATACTGAACCACTTTGGCAGACGACCGCTCTAGTTCCTCACGAGTCCTCACGCCAGCCTCGATGCTGTCAAGAAGCTGACACACCTTCTCCTGTGAAGAATCACCAACGTCAGCCAACTGCGTGACC
Organism: Planctomycetota bacterium; assembly: GCA_024275565.1. Classification (GTDB taxonomy): domain Bacteria; phylum Planctomycetota; class Phycisphaerae; order UBA1845; family UBA1845; genus JAJRYY01. The sequence continues at coordinate 16,844 of JAJRYY010000155.1, read as the reverse complement.
AGCTCCGCAAGATTGGATTCAATCTGTTCAGCACTCTCGCACGCACGCTCAATGTCCGTCTGACGCGTCGAAAGCACATCCTCCAGGATGGCGGCCGTCTCACGCAAAGTATCCGTCTCTCGCAACGCAACCGACTCATCCAACTTGGCTGCTGGTTCTTGCTGCTCAACCGGACCCGGGGCTGTACCGTCCATGGTGCTGACCGTTTCCTGCGACATCGTATCTCTCCATACCTTTTGTGTGTCAGGCATTGATTGCTTCTTGGATTTAGACTGTTTTTCAGAACCAGACCGCGTTACAGAATCAGAGCAAGGCCGACGCTCAAGCAGCGATCCGCAGGCCTGCAAGATTCGACGTGGATTCCCGCCACACTGCTCCCAGATCGACGCCAGAGCATCATCCGAAAATGGGAGCGCACCACGCGCACCACTCGCCGACCATCGGTATTCCAGAAAAGGACGAAGCTCATCGCGGGTCAGCAAATCAACATCGATCCGCCGAAGCGATACGCCCTGATCTTTCCCAAGGTGGCGAAGCAACCCACCAACATCCAGATCACCAACCACAACCACCGTGAACGGAGATGCGTCATCGTCCGATAAAAACAGACGACCAATGTCCCATTTCGCACTGTCGGGCAACCTGCCAGCGTCATCAATCACAACAAGCGGATGCCTGCGCTCAAGCGGGCCATCAAGAAGCAGCTCAGCCCACCGCCGCACTGACGCATCCCCAGCACCACCATGCTCAACGGGCAAATCCAGCGCCTGACCAACACGCTCTACAAGCGACAGCTTCTCGTTCATATGGTCCGATAAATAAGCAACTCGCCGCGTATCGCCAATGATCCGACGAACGCACTCAATCAGCAGCGTCTTACCCGCACCAGCATCACCCACCAGACCAATCACCGTATCGCGATCCGTGGCATACCGACACAGCGACGAAAACGCCGTGCGGTGCGCCCGGGATTCGTAAAACAACCCTGGCTCGCAACGGTCCTCAAATGGCGAAAAAATGGTCCGGAAATCTCGCACGCATCAGGCCTCAGCCATTGCGCAGGTCGCGACGCACACGCGGCGCGCAAGCACAATTCATCACGGCTTGCGAAACCTATCGGCAGCCATCGGTCAGGTCTGAAGTTATCGGGCGCAACGCATCCCCAATGCGCAGCTTTCGCATGAAGAGCGCAAGCAATGCGCGTAACAACCGTTAATATCCGTTCAGAAATCCGTCGTATTGCAGCAGGTTTTGCAACGCCCGCTGATAGGCCCCATGTTCACCCACCAGATGCAGCGGCAACTCGGGTTGACCGACCGCCTCCTGCAATGCGACCAGAAGCTCACGCAAACCAACCCACTGCGGAAATGGAATTTCATCGGCACGATTGGCCGGTTGAAGCGATACCAGAATGGCACCCTGATCCTTCGACAAGGACCGCTGGTCCCGCCATACCTCAGTCGCGACGATTCGCCCGGTGTGCAAAATCTGGAAATGTGAAGCAGGACTGGATCCCGAAGCCTTCCCGCCAGATTCCCCCGCAAGCTTCCACAAACCGGACGCCTCCGCATGCGAAATGATCCGGATGGATTCCCAGCGATATTCCGGTGAATTCCCCGCAAAACCCGAATTCCTTGCCAGACTCGAATTCCTTGCCAGACTCGAATTCCCTGCCAGACCCGAATTCAATGGATTGACCGGATCGGTTCGATCGGAATACGAGGAGACCGCTGCCCGAGCTTGCCGCCGGGCGAATTCCGGATTCCCCAGCAAATTTCCACCGGACGGCTCCATCCAGGACATGATGGCTGCACAAAACGTCATCGCCACAATCAGGCATCCCAGCGTCTTGAACATCCTTGTCCGCGCGCGCATCCGACTCACTTTGTGAAAAACTTTGTGAAAAAAAGAACTCAAACGTCCTATATTCAACCGCGTACCGCACCGACCTGTTTGTAATCAGTTTCGTTAGTTTTGACAACGACGATATGGAACCGTTTTCACCCTATCGCAAAATTGTCTTCATCCACCTCGAACATTCCGGGCAGTGAAGATCTTCATTGACATTTGCGATGCTCGGGTGCTACCATGGGTTCACCATGAAGCTCGCCAGCCACAATTCAACAACACCTGCATCCTCGGAGCGTGCATCGTCCGTCCGCCGCAGTGCGGATTGGGCACCGGGCTGCGCATGTTGTTGTGTATGTTGCTGTCCCTCGCAAAAAGGGGGTTCGATCGGCGGGTAAGCCTGGCAGTAAAGTCTATAAATGACGCATCCAAAGGCCCGCGGGATCGATCTCGCGGGCCTTTTTCGTAAATATGAATCTCAACGGTACCAGAAACGATGCAATCCATGGCAGGAGCGACGACATCGTATCCGGACCAGGGCCAGAGTATCAGGACCGAGGCAGAAGCAACCCATCGGAGAACAAACCGTGTCCATTGACGTCATCAAAACCACACACACCGAACCGATCGGCGAAGACGCCACACCAGAGCGCGTCGTCGCATGGTCGCTCGAACGGTTCGCGAACCAGCGCATGGTCATCACAACCTCTTTTGGCATGGAAGGTTGCGCGCTGATCGACATGTACGCCAGACATAAAATCACAATCGATGTCATCTACCTTGACACCATGTTTTTCTTCCCCGAAACCTATGCACTGCGTGACCGGATGATTGAGCGATACCCGAACCTCAACTTCGTAAACAAAGGGACAAACCTCACCCCCGAACAGCAGAGCGAGCAGCATGGACCGGAACTCTGGAAATCCAACCCGGATATGTGTTGCAACCTGCGAAAAGTGATGCCCATGACAGAAGCCCTGCAGGATGTGGATGTCTGGCTCACCGGTCTACGAAGAACACAGTCCACCACACGGGCAACAGTCAGAGTGGCCGACTGGGATTGGCAGTACCAACTGGTCAAAATCAGCCCACTCGCCTCATGGGAGCGACGCGACGCATGGGAATACATCAAAAGCAACAATGTTCCCTACAACGAGCTGCACGAAAAGGGCTATCCCTCCGTAGGATGCACGCATTGCACCAAGCATGTACCCGGTATGAAGGTGGACGAGTACAGTCGTGCTGGAAGATGGACGGGACTCGAAAAGACCGAATGCGGACTGCACGGATATGGCATCTAACACAATGAAGACGCTAGCAAAATGAAGGCGTGGTAATAATGAGCAATGACAGCAACAAACCGGAATCCAAGGTCGAAATCGCCAAGCGGGAAAGCAAATTTCTACGCGGAAAAATCGTCGAGACCCTCGCATCAGACGCAGACCATTTTGAGGAGGCGGAGACGCAGCTCATCAAATTCCACGGTTCCTATCAGCAGGACGATCGGGATACGCGAAAGCAGCGTCGGGCAGACGGTCTCGGACGGGAATACAGCTTCATGGTCCGCGTCGCGATGCCCGGCGGCGCGATGACCGCTGAGCAATACCTCGGCCTCGATACAATTTCCGACAAATTCGCCAACCATACCCTTCGGATTACGACGCGGCAGGGGATTCAGTTTCATGGGATCATCATGGACCATCTCCGCGACACCATCGCCGGGATCAACGAAGCGCTCCTCACCACGCTCTCTGCCTGTGGTGATGTCAACCGAAACGCGATGGCGTGTCCTGCACCGCTGGCAGACGAGGCGCACGTCACCTTGCAGCGGGTCGCACATGAAATCGCCGTCGCACTCCGACCAGCTTCGAGTGCTTACCACGAAATCTGGATTGATGGCGAAAAGCAGATCACCACACAGAATACAGAACCCACGCAGGATACAGAACCATTTTATGGCGAGACCTATCTGCCGCGAAAATTCAAGACCGGGATTTCGCTTGATACAGACAACTGCGTCGATGTGTACAGCCAGGACGTCGGCCTGATCGCCATCGTCGAGGGTGGTGCGCTTCGCGGATTCAACGTCGTCGTGGGTGGCGGTATGGGAATGACCCACCGCAAACCCACCACCACCGCCCGACTCGCCCAGCCGCTCGGGTTCATCCAGAGAGACCAGGCGGTCGAAACCGCTCGAACCGTCGCAGCCATCTTCCGTGACCACGGAAACCGATCCGATCGCAAACACGCACGCCTGAAATATCTGCTGGCTGAGTGGGGCATTGATCGGATGCGCGAGGAATTCGACCAGCGTGCGTCCTTCAATCTCAACCCCTTCGTCCCGCTGCCCGCACCGCATACGCACGACCATCTCGGCAGGCATCAGCAGGGCGATGGTAAGCATTTCTACGGAGTGCAGGTCGCCAGTGGTCGCATCCAGGACACGGACACGCTCAAGCTCAAGACGGCGCTTCAGGAAATCGCCCGCCGGTTTTCGCCAGGATTTCGAGCAACCCCGCAGCAAAACCTCCTCCTCACGGACCTGTCCGACACGGACCTCGACAACATGGAAGGCGTCCTGATCGATCATGGATATACGCCGGTGGAGAAGCTGTCACCCACCCGGCGTTATGCGATGGCGTGTCCTGCACTGCCCACCTGCGGGCTTGCACTGTCGGAATCGGAACGCGTGATACCTTCCATTCTGAGGAGCATCGAAGCGGAATTGTCCGCGATGGGCCTCGGCGATGAACCGATCTCGATCCGAATGACTGGGTGCCCGAACGGATGCGCCCGACCCTACACAGCCGACATCGCCATCGTCGGGAAGGGACCGGACAATTTCAACATATATGTGGGTGGTGGTCTTGCGGGTGATCGCGTGGTCGATCTCTTCAAGGGCGATGTGACGGCGGCTGACTTTATTCCGACCTTAAAACCCCTGTTCAAGCACTGGTCTGAGCGGCGTGAACCCGGCGAGGGATTCGGCGATTTCTACCAGAGGGTCATGGGCGAACGCCCGGCGCGACAAGTCATCACGGGGAGCGAGGAACCGACGGATAGCGTGTTTTCGCTGAAGGTGCTGTCGTGATCCCGGATGCTACTGTGACATACGACGCCGCAATCACATCGCAACTCGTGCATATCGGCATCTCCCACAAAACCGCCCCCGCCGACGTCCGAGGTGTGTTCGCCCCCGATTCCGATGGCTTGAATACTCTCCTCGACCAACTCTCATCGCGCGTGGATGAATGCTTTGTGCTTGCGACCTGCGGGCGTTTTGAAATCTATGCCCATGCCCGATCCGCATCGCTCAATACGCTTCGGGACGCATTATCCGAAGTGTCATTCTGCGGCACTCAAGGATTGAGCATCCTCTCAGAGACAACGTCTGGTGAGGCGACCGTACGCCACCTGCTCCGCGTGGCAGCCGGTCTCGAATCGCAAATCATCGGCGAACCGCACATTCTGGGACAGGTACGCGTAGCGTTTCAACACGCCATCGCCCGCCATTCCATCGGTCCAAACCTCCACGCGCTCTGCCGGGCTGCGATCCATTGCGGAAAACGCGTCCGCCACGAAACCGCCATCAACCCGACGGCTCGCTCGTTCGCGTCCATGACGGCTGACCATGTTGCTGCATCGATCCACGACTTGCGATCCAGAACCATCCTCGTGCTGGGCAGTGGAAAACTGGCAGGAGACGTGACAAGGGCAATTGCGACGAAACAACCCGCCCGAATCGTCATCCTGGGTCGAAACAGGGACAGGGCGAAGCATCTGGCGACCCAGGTCGAGGCGGAATGCCACCCACTGGCACTATTTCCGAAAATGATCGCCCAGGCTGACGCGACGCTCGTCTGCACCGCTGCCCGGGAAGCACTGATCCACAGACGTGACGTGGTATTGGCGTGCAACGACCATTTGATGATCGATCTCAGCGTCCCCCGCAATGTCTGCCATAGAGTAGGGAATGTGCCCGGTGTCCAGCTTCTACAGCTCGACGATCTCGTGTCGAAAAACCCCGTGCAGCAATCCGCCCTGTCAGCCGCCAACGCGATCGTCGCCCGGGAGATGAAGCGGTACTTGAAGTGGCGACACGCAAGACAAGATTCGACACTTTTCCGAATGATGAAGGATCTGGCGGCGTGATCCCCGCGACGCTCATCATCGCCGCCCATGGCTCTAATACGGACTCGGCTGCCAGCGCGATCGTGGAGCGTCTGGCGTCGAACATCCGAGCTGGTCAACACTTCGCCCAGGTGTCACCAGCCTACCGCCGTGGATCACCCGCATTCAATAAGGTTCTCGATGTGACGTCTGCCTGCGATTTGGCGCTGAATGATGCGTTCATCGTGGTACCGCTGATGACCAGCGAGGGGTGGTTCTGCACCAGGGTTTTGCCTGAGATGCTGGCTGAAAATGGGCGATTTTCCGAGGTGCGTCTCGTGCAGACACCCCCGGTAGGGAATCATCCTGATGTCGCCGAAATCGTCGGGCGTCAGATCAGGCGTGCCATGGCGCGGCACTTTTTGCGCCCGGATGAAACCACGCTTCTGATCGTCGGTCACGGGACCACGCGACACGATCGCAGCGATAAAGCAACACTTTGCCTGTCTGAGCAGATGCGAAGTGCCACTTCATGTCACTCGAACGTGTCGGCATTTCTGGACGAACCCCCATTCGTTGAGGATATTGTCGCTCAGATTGAAACGCGTCATTTGCTCGTATTTCCGTTTCTGATTGGTGGTGGACAGCATACAATTTCGGACATCCCTCGGCGGATTGGTTTGTGCAGTCACGCTTCAAACGTTCATGTTGTGTATGATTGTGCATTTGGGGAAAACCCGGAGCTGGCAGACCTGATTGTCGATCGCGCAACAATTGCCTGGGCGGAGATGACTGTCGGGGTGCGATCGTGAATCCGCAGCCAGGGACCGTGTATCTACTTGGGGCGGGTCCGGGCGATCCGGAGTTGATTACGGTCAAGGCTGTCAGGATACTCGAAGCTGCGGATGTCGTGGTTCACGATCGCCTTGTCCATTCTGATCTGCTGAAGCACGCGTCGCCGAAATCTGCGATTATCAACGTCGGAAAATCTCCAGCGCATCAGCGGTTCACGCAGGCGGAGATCAATACGCTGCTGGTTGAGCTTGCCAGGAAGGGTCAGATTGTAGCGCGTCTGAAGGGTGGCGATCCGTTTGTTTTCGGACGTGGCTGTGAGGAGCGACTTGCGTGTGAGGAGGCTGGCGTTGACTGCATCGTTGTTCCCGGCGTGAGCAGTGCCATCGCCGGACCCGCCGTTTTGGGTATTCCGGTGACCCATCGCCATGTCAGTCGATCGTTCGCGGTTGTGACAGCTCGAACAGATCCATCGGATGGCGGGGAACACCTCGATTATTCCGCATTGGCAGCGATGGACACGGTCGTTGTTCTGATGGGTCACAGCGTTTTAGGCATCGTGGCTGAAAACCTCATTCGTGCTGGTCGAGATCCGAAGACGCCGACTGCGTGCATCGAGCGCGCCACAACAGAAGATCAGCGTTACGTTGTTGCGACGCTTGCAACGATTGGGATGGCTGTTGATCGCGCCGATCTTCAGCCACCTGTTGTGACGATTATCTCTGAGACGGTTCGGTTGGCTGACCTGATCGCCTGAGATGTGAATTCGCGTCATTACCTGTAAAAATTCGGTTGTACAGTATCTGCTCCGCGTCTATCCTTGCTTACGATGGCGGGTGTCTGGTATGGGATGCGACGGTTGCAGATATGCGTGTGTTCGGTGGAGCAGAGGAGTTATGGTTGTTATGCGAAATTGTTTCAACGTTAGATTAACCTTCGGCGTTGCCATGGTTCTGGGGTGCATTGTGTCGTCTGCCGCGATTGTTGGAGGGTGCAATGTATCGACAAATCCGGACGCGTTGCTCGATTCGGACAACTCGCCCGATTCGGACATATTGCCCGATTCCGGGGAGAATTTCAGCTTTACGATCACATGCCCGGAGCGTGCGACCGTTGGGGACGAGGTAGTCGTTGCCATACAATCTGCGACCACAGCCAACTACTCTTTCAGTGCAGACGGTGCAATCGTGGTAGGCAGTACGGACAGCATGGGTACCATCCGGGCGGACGAAGCTGGTGTGGTGACGGTGACTGTGTCCGGGACGCGTGCTGGGGCAGATGGTAACGAGACGCAGACACAAACCTGTGAGATTGAATTTGGAGAATCCACCACGCAGGAGCTGGCGTTGTCTGTGACCTGTCCACCTTCCACTGCTTCGACTGGGGCGGAGATCGTCACGATTGCAGCTGAGGCGAGCAGAGAAACCGCGGTGCTCATCATTGAGGCTGACGGTGGTATGCTGACGGATGCTGGAGATGGATCGGCGACGCTTACTTCGAATGCGGATGGTGTTGTTACGGTTACCATTACCGCGACCGACGGCGGGGATACAGCGAGCGGCGCCTGCACGATCATGTTTGGCAGTGGTGCGGAAGCGCTCGATGTTTCGCTGAACTGTCCTGGTCAGGTTTTTCTTGGCAGTGGGTCTGCCAATGTGTCTGCCACGGTTAATTTTGAGGCAGCGGACATCACGCTTGTTGCTCTGGATCAGGACCGTCAGCCATCCTCGTCGATCATTCTGGAGCAGGTTGGAGATTCCGCCGCTGTCTCTGTTGCAAATCGTCAGGATGTGCTTGTTCAGGCCACTGCGACCGACGGCGTCAGCACGGATATCGATGAATGCACGATTGAATTCATCCCGATCCCCGGCCTCGCCTCGGCAAGTCGTACGCCATTTGCCAGCCAATGTACTCAGGCGGTTATCAACTGCACGTCCTCGTTTCCGGTGGCTTCTTTTACTGTTACAGCAGGTCAGGGGCAGACTGTTTCTGCGTCCGACGAAGGATTCGTCGTCACCGGTTCCATGATCGATGGTGTTGAGACGGTTCAGCTGGATGGGCGTGCAAGCCTTGTCAGCGAGATTGAGGGTCGCGCGAATGACATCTTCTATTCGTGGAGCTTTGGTGCGATGGACGATAATCGGTGTACCTATGATTCCGGTACGATTTTCTCGTCCGACGCCAGTGTCCCAGTCGTGCTTGAGACCGGGTTCCACTACATTCGTCTGACTGTGGAGAATGAGCAGATGATTGATCCGCCCGACGCATGTGTGGATCAGGATGGCGATATGGTGAGTGTTTCCCGACGTAAGTTTGATTTCGTTGAAATGCTGCTAGAAGTACGTGAATAATGTGATCTCAGGAGCGAGACGAACCATGCGTATATGCCCCATCACAAGATTCCGGATTGTGCGACTGACATTGGCGAGTGGGCTATGCGTTGTGGCTGCTCTGATGCCAGCTACCCGTGTTGACGCTCAGGATACGACATCCGACGCCTCCCCCAAAACATCGACGGAGGGCTCTCCTGACGTCTCCCCCGAGATTGCCAGCGACGTTGCGTCTGCTCTGGAGTCGGCTGCGTTCAAGCTGCGTGACGGGCGACCGGTTGAGGTGCTCGCGATCCTTCGCCGTATTGAAAGCATCGAGCCGGGGAACCCCTGGGTCTGGTATTATAAGGGGGCTGCGTACCATGCGATGGACGACTGGTATGAGGCCTTGTCCAGCTACGATCGTGCCAGCGACCTGCTTGTGAGCTATGGAGATCCTGAACCGTTGCTCAGCGAATCACTCCGAAACGCCCGCGTCAAAGCGCGTCGGAAGGTCTTTGGTATTTCCTTCAGTGCGGGGCTTGCCTTCGACTCCAACGTCACATTTCTTGGCAGTGGTGGTGCTGGGGCGGGTCTGATCAGTGGTACGCGTGACAGCAAATTCACGACAAGTTTGCAGCTGGCGTACGCCCCCATCGCCAATGAGACTGAGACGCTCACGTTCGCTGCCCGTTTCGCTCATTCCTGGCATTTCAGTATCACCGAGTTCAACTATCAGGATTATGGTGCGACGATTCGCTACAAGCGGAAGCTGGCCGATCGCTGGGCGTTCGGTTTTCAATATGACTACGATATCTCCTACCTTGGCAATCAGCCATTCCTCTCAAACCACACGATTACGCCGAGCTTGACCTATGCCTGGTCAGCCTCGCAGGACAGGTTCTCGCTTGGCCAGTCTGCCATGTTTTATCGCTTTGAAGCCCGCGATTTTTTATTCGCCACGCCTCAGGACCTCGATCGTGATGGGTATGCACACGCTGTTGGTCTGAATCAGACGTTCAGATACAGGCCTGTTGCAGACTCGGACTGGACCTGGGATCTCCGGGCTGCCTATGCGCTCGAATATTATAATACCGAGGGCGTCGAGTTCGAGCGGTTGGTCCACCTGTTTGATGTCGGGATGGCTGTCCCCCTGCATAGTCCGCTGTATCCGGAAGATGCACTGATTTTCGACTTCAGCGTCAATTGGGAAATTGGCGATTACGAGAATGGCAGCCTCTTTGATGCCGACCGCGACGAGCGTTCCGATCTGATTACAACGTACCAGATTGTTCTATCGCAACGGGTCGCGCGTGATCCTGACATTGGCGATGTGACGCTTCGTGGCATTGTGAGCTGGACGGACGCCAGGTCCAACGTCTTTGGCCGCGATTTTTCACGCCCTTTCACATATGATAAATGGGTGGCGGGTTTCCAGCTGGCGTGGTCTTTCTAAAGCTGTGGTCTTTCCGTCACTCAGAGCCTACAATGTACTCGGTGCCAGTGATGAATTCTGTGCCGACGATGAGTTCTGTATCTGCAGTGATGGGTTATTATGGATAGCGAGCGACGCGTTATGAATACACGAACGGTTGTGATGGGGTTGCTGACGGGCGCGATGGTTTTTTCCACCGGCTGCGGCGTGCAACGGGTCTTCTATCACGCGCGACCGGTCCCGACGGTACATGACCAGACGGTGCAGGTACAGACCATGCAGGTACAGACGGTACGGGTTGCCCGGCATTCTCAGGTTGTCCGGGAAACTCAGGATTTTGCTGATTATCATGTCGTGCTTGCGGCTGAGTTTTCCGGCGGGCGTCTGGTGATGCAGCCAACGCCTCCACCAGATGCGGACAGCGCAAATCAACCCACCAGGGATGGTCATGGCGGCGAAGATGAAAAAGGCGAGGTAGAAACGTCCGATCAGAAATCCCCACCCATCCGACCCTACACAGCACCTGGTACGCAGGTTCAGCGAATGACGCTCATCGTGCTAGGTCTCTCAGCGTTTGGTACGACCGACGAGGATGAGTCTGGGAAGGAGCTTGCTCAGTCCATGGTAAGCGTGACCTCTGCCACGCCCTTTTCAGGCCGACTTGGTCTTACCGGAACGTCCGCCATCACAGATGTCACCGGCGTCCGCCTCGGTCTTCAGCAGGGTGTCGCGACCGGGATCGGATTTGCCAATCCCGACCGCAACATCTTCACTGCCCGGGCGAACCCACTCACTGGGGCTACGGGTCGATGTCAGGATCTCGTCAACGCCGGATTTTTCAACCGCGACGCAGCAGCCTGCGCCGTACACTTCGGGGGTCGCTGAGACCCACCCGCTGCCCACTATTCAGTATGGCCAAATGCCGCAGACAATCCGTCGAAAAATACCACGACCGCGTCGCCCCTCGCTACGACCATAGCTACGAGGACGGTTACTGGCAGTGGCATGACGCCATCACCTGGGACCACATCAAGGCATTCCTCCCTGCAGACCAGAGTACGCCCATTCTCGATCTGGGGTGTGGTACGGGCAAATGGGCGGCAAAACTCGCCAAAAGCGGATTCAGCGTCACTTGCGTGGATATCAGTGCAGCCATGGTCGATCAGGCGCGGCGAAAGCTCGAAGAAACGGGCGATTCCCGGGCGTCGTTCCTGAAGGCAGACCTGTGCGATCTGGGGGAATTGCCCCGTGCGCACTTCGGATTTGCAGTGGCGATGGGCGATCCCATCGGATGCACGACCGCACCCGCCAAAGCCCTCAAAGAGATTCGCAACGCCCTCGCACCCGGCGGAACGCTCGTCGCAACGTTCGATAATCTACTCAATGCACTCGACTATTATCTCCATAAGGCAGATATCCGCGAGATGGAGATGTTCCTCCGCAAAGGGCAAACACGCTGGATCACCCGTGACCATGAGGAGCAGTTCCCGATCCACACCTATACGCCCAGACAGCTTCGCAACCTGTTCGAGTCTGCCGGGTTTCGCGTGGTCGATCTGATCGGCAAGAGCGTGCTCAACATGCGTCAATTTCGACATTTGCTGGAAGAATCCGCTGACCGTCGTCGTTGGATGAAGATCGAGAAGTCGCTGCACCGGGATGAGGCCGCGATCGGTCGATGTGCCCACCTTCAGATTGTTGCGTCCAGAGGCGAATAACCCTGCATATCCCGGTGGGTGATGTTCGTCTCCCACACCGGAAGTGTCAAAAATCAATACCTCGTTTACGATTGCATTAACCGCAACGTCTAAGCTAAGCCCGGTCCAGGTAATGTCCAATTCCGACTGAGGCAGCACATTAACTCATCTTCCTGCAAAAAACCAACTGCGTTTCCGTCTCAACACCCGCTCCAGATTAGGTTGTTGGGTTATCGGTCGTGCGGTAGAAGCAGGGTCCGTCGCGAACACCCTGGAGTTGACCCGGAGACGCCCTTTTGGGATGATCCATGGAGCTGAAATCAATGGATGCGTACAACCGTGATTCGCACTATCCAAGACAAGCTGGCGAGAATACGCAAAGCAACCCGGAGCTACCGACATGATAAAGGCAGTCGATCTGAGGAAGGGCAAGACGATCGTCCACAACGATGCCATCTACACTGTGCATACAGCTACCTACGTCGCCAAAGGCAACAAGGGCAGCTATATGAGCTGCAAACTAAAGGGGCTTAAAGACGGCAACATGCACGACGTCCGCTTCAACGTGAATGACCGTGTCGCAATCCCTTTTATGGAGTCCAAGGAGCTGGAATACCTCTATCAGGAAGGCGAAAACTACGTCCTGATGGACAATGAAACCTACGACCAGGTCACCGTCAGTGGCGATCTCTTCGGCGATAACCTCAAATTCCTGAAGTCCAACGAGCAAGTGTCAGCCACCATCTGCGAAGGAGAGATGATTCAGGTCGAACTCCCCATGGTGGTTGAACTGGAGGTCTCGGACGCACCACCAGTCGTCAAGGGATCGACCGTCACGAACCAGTCCAAGGAAGCTATCCTTGAAACTGGTGCAAAAATCAAGGTTCCACCCTTCATCGCCATAGGCGAGATCATCCGCGTCGACACCCGGACGGGTGAATATATGGATCGGGCGAAATAACCCGTCGTGAACGGTCGTGGCTGGTCTTTCCGGCAATGTTCGACTATCTGGTCATGCCCGATCAGGGTGTGAAAAAGCCGGGGTTTCACCTGTGGTCGCGGGTTTATGACAAGCTCTATCCAGGTGTAGCGTCTGATTGACTGTTTCACCCGTAGGATCACCCATGTCGTCCGCCAGGACTGGCGTGAAAACGCTATAAAGTGGCTGTGAAATTTGCCGAGTACCAGTATACAAAATCGCTTCAAGTTTTGATTTGTACACGAGTTGCGCTATTTTTTCCGTCCGATTTCGGGGAACGGGTGGCTACATTTCGGTCTCGGTTCTGCTATAATCACTGCGGTAATCTGCACCACAGGTGTGGTATTCCAGCCAGAAGGAGCGTTGTTATGTCCCGGGTTGATGTCGCAGGTCGATATCGCAGGGGCGAGGGGGTGGAAGGCAGGCGCCAGACACGCATGGGCGTGGTTTGTGCAGTTGCCTCGTTACCCGGAAAGAAATCGCAATATCTTCGTATGAGAGGCTTAGGATGAACAGAAAAGTTGTTAGTGGACTTCTTGTCGGCGCAGGGTGTCTCACAATGTGGGTTCAGAGTACCCAGGCGCAGGAGATCAACGCCGAACTGGTCGTCAACGGACTCAATCGACCTGTGGACATTCAGCATGCGCCCGGTGACCTCGATCGACTCTTCATCGTGGAGCAGCGGGGCAATATTCGTATTATCGATTTGAATACGAATACCATCATGCCGACGCCTTTTCTTGCCATCGATGCCAAGGTGAGCAATGGGTACACTGGAAACGGTGAGCGTGGTTTGTTCTCGGTGGCGTTTCATCCCAACTACTTTGTTGAAGGCGACCCCAACGAGGGGAACTTCTTCGTACACTACTCCAGCAACTCTGGTGCCACTGTGATTGAGCGTTACACGGTGAGTGCTGATCCCAACCAGGCTGACCCGACTTCGAATCTCATTATCTTCACCACGCCCCAGCCCTTCTCGAACCACAACGGTGGTACGATCGTGTTTGGACCGGACGGGTACCTTTACATTGGTCTTGGGGATGGTGGGTCCGGGAACGATCCTGGAAACCGTTCTCAGAATATCAACGTGTTCCTCGGAAAGATCCTTCGCATCGACGTGGACAACTCTGCTCCTGGCGACCTTTACGATATCCCTGCTGACAATCCGTTTGTGGATGCACCTGGTCTGGACGAGATCTGGTCCATTGGTATTCGCAACCCATGGCGTTTCAGCTTTGATCGGCTTACCGGAGACATGTACATTGCTGATGTCGGTCAGAACGCTCGCGAGGAGATCGATTTCGAACCTGCCGGACATCCAGGTGGTTTGAACTATGGCTGGCGGTGCATGGAAGGAAATTTCTGCACGGGTCTCTCTGGTTGCACCTGTTTCTCTGACGATCTTGTCGATCCGATCCACATTTACTTCCGCAACGCCGCTGGCGGATTTTCGGTGACTGGTGGATATGTCTATCGTGGCTGCCAGATTCCCGAGCTGTTTGGTCACTACCTTTTCGCCGACTTTGTGACCGAGAACATCTGGTCGTTTAAGGTCGTGGATGGAGTCACCACGGAGTTCACCGTTCGCTCAACCGACCTGAATCCGCCGACAGGGGACGGAAAAATCGACGATATCGCCAGTTTCGGTGAGGACGCTGCGGGTGAAATTTACATCGCAGAGCGTGGTTCGACCAATGGTAAGATCTTCAAGATCACGCGTCAGGCGACTGACCCAATCGATGAAACCCCGCCCGAGATCGTCCATATGACGACCAACGCAAACTTTGGCGGATACATCGATTCTCGATTTGAAAGCACCGACGGTGTGAATGTCGATCTCGGTATCGACGAAGTGGTCATCGAATTTGACAAGCCCATCATCGGTAATGAGTGTCTCGACATCACCTCCTCAGACTTCAGCGTTGCGGTCACCGGTGGTGCGAACCCCGGCGTCGTGAGCGTCGATATGTCTGCCAACCCCATCGTCAAGGTGAAACTTGGCGGGATCATTCCGATTCAGGAATGGACAACGATCACCGCAGCCGTTCAGGATTTCAATGGCAACGGTATCAAGTCTATGGGTAATCTTGGAGAAAACGACGAGCCCGACCGCATCGACATCGGGTATCTGCCCGGTGATGTCAGCCAGGACGGGAGGATTCAGCCCATCGACCTCTTGCGATTGCGTCAGATTCTCACAGGCGTCATGGGTGATCCCGACCAGGGAACCCTTGAAGACATCGGCGACATCGATCGAAATGGTTCGATTCAGGCGCTCGACCTTCTCCGCTTCCGCCAGCTTTTCTTCGGTAGTGGTAATGCAACGCGTGCATGGTCCGAAGCCCCGAACAACGAACTCTTGAACGATCGCCCGTAGCAAACGCGGTTGATCGAACACGGTCGCAACAACATCCAGGCCCACGACTCCCATCAGAGTCGTGGGCCTATTTTTTGCACCGACGTACCACATGAGCAACAAGCCGAAATCCCCGACGCTCGCGTAAATTGTGTGGTCTTGCATCGGAGTGGCAAAGAAAAGTAAAAAATTTTACAAAATTTTTTGACCACCGTCGAACGCCAGATTATGCACATTTGCAGGGTGGTCCGACACAGGCATACCGCAAGTGACATGCGTTGGCACTGCCGGAAATATCGCAAGAAATGTCACTGTGTGGCACTAAGAATAATTATCAATCTGTCTTTACGATCGTGCTGTCGATGATGCATTTGATGTTGGTAAGCACCGGGGAAGTCAGTAGCTCCCATGGGCGCGTCAGAGGCCAATGCGTCACGAAAACCGCCTTCGTGTTGCTAAAAACGCGAATTTCACATCGCAACAAGCAGGTGGCATCAGGGGCGGGTGGTTCTGAAAGGAGCGTCGAACAGCAGCGCGCCGAGATTGCATAACGAACAACAGTGTCAACATCTGGCACCCAGGGTCAGCCTGTTTGTTATGCTGATGATTGATAACACGGTCGCATCAAACAGCGATGTGTTGGTGCTACTGAGTTTGTTTCAACGAAACGAAACGTTCAGAGCCGCACATTTTTCATGGTAGAGAATTAAGTTGTTGCGCTTGCAGAACGTAAAAAGTTTTTGACACGCTCAAGCTGATTGTTACGATTGGCCGCTGAAAGGAGGTGATGCGTTATGGCGAAGAAGAGAAAGGCCGCTAAGAAGACGGCGAAGAAGAAGAAAGCAGCCAAGAAGAAAACGGTAAAGAAGAAAACGGCTAAGAAAAAAACCGTGAAGAAGAAAACAGCCAAGAAAAAAACCGTGAAGAAGAAAGCTGCTAAGAAGAAAACAGCCAAGAAGAAAACGGCTAAGAAGAAAACTGTGAAGAAGAAAACCAAAAAGAAAGCTGCCAAGAAGAAGAAGAGATAACTTCGAAGCAGTTGCGGTAGAAGGGATCGGCGCACGCCACGGCCGCCGAACTTCATGACCGCAAAGCATCACCGAAGTGGAAGGCACCATTCGCCATGGTGCCTTCTTTTATGCGCTGGCTGTCATGCGATGAGCAGAGTGTGAAGCGCTGAGAATCCCACCTCGCGATGATGGCTCCGGTGGCTGTTGATCAGAGTGGCTGATCGATTCGTTATTTCGGTTGACACCGTTTACAGGCACGTCGGCCAGCCTGTGTTGCATCGCGGAGTGAGCGAAATTGGACGAGGTTT